>JBGTJW010000092.1:0-2133 GCA_041744955.1 Stenomitos sp.
TAGCGGTCTATGTGCTGGGCACTTTCAGGATGAAAGAAACTGAAATGTGTAAGCGGTGTAACTTGGCTGAATCGATTATAACGATAGGCTCAAGAAGTTCAGACAGTCAAAACCGCTTCCGCCTTGGTGTTGTTAAACCCGGTTAATAGCGTGGTTCCGATAATGGATGGTTCAGGCATTGGTGGCGAGTCATCGACCCCGTTTAGGAGACTAGAACGATTTGAACCTCATCGGGTCTGGACTCTTTCATCCAAGCAACCTGGAGTCAATGATGCCGTCAAGACCCCCAAGTCAACCGACCCAAGTTTCCCAGTCTGGTGCCTCTAAACGTATCAAGGCTCCTCAACTGGACAGTCTGGAACAGATTAATCTCAATGCCGCTGGCTTAGACATTGGAGACAGCCAGATTTATGTTTGTGTGCCGGAAGGACGAGACACAGACTCGGTGCGAGTCTTCCCGACTTTCACCGTGGATTTGTATGCTTTGGCAGACTGGTTGAGCCACTGTGGAGTGACTACAGTGGCAATGGAATCGACCGGTGTGTATTGGATTCCGATTTTTCAGCTTCTCGAAGCACGCGGCTTCGAGGTTTTCTTGGTCAATGCCCAATTCATCAAGAACGTGACTGGGAAGAAAACTGACATTCTCGACTGCCAATGGATTCAACAGTTGCATACCTACGGGTTACTCCATGCCTCCTTTCGCCCGGATGAACAAGTCTGTGTCCTGCGCTCGTTGGTGCGACACCGTGAAATGCTGCTGCACTACCGAGCCAGCCATATCCAGCCTAGGCAGAAAGCCCTGCAACAAATGAATCTGAAGCTGACCAGTGTGTTGACCAATATTGCTGGCACAACCGGTCTACGCATTATCCGCGATATTGTCAATGGCGTGCGTGACCCACAGCAGTTGGCAAAGCATCGGGATTATCGCTGTGGCAAATCGGAAGCTGAGATTGCCAAGTCCTTGGCAGGTGACTACCGCAGCGAGCATGTCTTTGCGTTGCAACAAGCTTTGGAGTTGTATGAGGCTTACACCGAAAAGCTCACAGCCTGTGATGCTCAAATTGAGCAACAGTTCGCTCAATGCACGCCTCAAGTGGATGTAGCTGAACAACCCCTTCCACCGCCCACGCGTCGTCCCTCCAACCCAGGGAAAAATTATCCTGGCTATGACCTGCGTCTGGCACTTTACCAACTGAGTGGTGTTGATTTAACGCAAGTCGATGGGTTAGAAGTCCTCACCATTCAAGCCATCCTCTCGGAAATCGGCACGGATATGAGCAAGTGGCAAACAGTCAAGCACTTTACCTCTTGGCTGGGGTTATCGCCTCAAAACGACAAAACCGGTGGCAAAGTATTTCGTACTAAAACCAAGAAGACAAACAATCGGGCAAATTTAGCGTTTCGCCAGGCAGCAGCAGCCCTTGTACACAGTAAAAGTGCGCTTGGCAACTTCTATCGTCGCATGCGAGCGAAGTTAGGAACACCCAAAGCCGTGGTCGCCACCGCGCATAAGCTAGCCCGGATTGTTTATCACATGCTCAAGTATCGCGTACCGTTTCAGGCAGTGCCGCCGGAGCAAGCCGATGCTCAGTATCGGGAACGAGCCATGCGTCAGTTGCAGCGTCAGGCAAAACAGCTAGGAGCAACTGTCGTTTTTGAGTCTGCTACAAATCTGCATAACTCCTCAGATTTAGCCGTTACCCAGTAGTAGTTTCTTAGGAGACGGAATTTTTCCGCCTAAGATCCCAAAATGGGTAGATAGGCAGAACGATTCAGCCTAAGATCCCAAATCACTACTTATGCTGATTATTTCCGCATAATACGCCGTTTAAGCTGATTCGCGAGCATCTTTCCGCATCTTTTCAGATCCCTTCTACGGATGAGCAAACGTACTATTGGATACGCAGTACATCTACTTGCCTCTATGCAGCCACTTCCCAAGCAAGTGCGGGATCAGGTGCGGGATGCGATTCGTCTCAAGCACTACGCCTACCGCACGGAAGAAACTTACGTGCAATGGCTTCGCCGCTACATCCTGTTCCACAATAAGCGCCATCCCAAGGAGATGGGCAAAAGCGAGACTGCTGCTTGGTGTTTATACTTTTGAGGTTACAAACCGGGTAGTCC
>JBGTJW010000093.1:0-31332 GCA_041744955.1 Stenomitos sp.
TGGTAGCCCTTCTGCTCATCATCTTGTGAGGCTTGTACCGTTGCCGGGACGTCAGCAGTGCCACGACAAGACCGGGCTTTTGAGGTGTTAAACCCTGCAAGATTACGCCTGTAGTATGAGCTTTGAAGGGTGAAAAAGTCCAAAAAGAGTCCAACCCACTTGTAGTATCGGTTTTCCGCCTTCAGCAGAACGGCTACCAGCATAAAGCGGGACAACAGCACCCCAACCAAATGAGGGTCGCCTCAGCATAGAAAAACCCTGCGACTAAGCGCGAGGGCAAGTATCCTACCCTCAAGGGTTAAATGAGGGAACGGATGAGACTCAATATAAGGGAACGATGCCAAAAAGTCTTCCAAGTCTGTTCCACTAAAGGACATCGCACCATTCGAGCCCTGGCTCAGGCCACTGGCATATCCAAGAGTAGTGTGCATCGGCATCAGCAAGCGATGCAGCGCAGGCAGCAACCAGCGTCAGGGTTATGGGAGAGTCCGGTCGGAGCACAGTGGTTGAAACGGCTAGTGGTCGCCACGATCTTTGTGTTCTGCTTTAAGCGCGGTGTGGGTTGTGAGAGTTTGGTTGAGTTTTTCCGTTTGCTCGGACTGGAACGGCATGTGGGTCTCTCCGTAAGCTCTTTACGTCAAATTCGCACGCAGATGGAGACGCAAATTCTGGACTATCAACGGCTGCAGCAGTCCCAGTTGGAGCACCCTCAAACGCCGGTTGAGGCTTGTATCAGTGTGGATGAAACTTTTTTTGACCAGGTGGTGTTAGTCATGTTGGACTTACCGAGTGGCTTCATCCTGGTGGAGGAACTTTCCCAGGACTATCGCTATGAAACCTGGCAACAGCATACCCAGCAGGTGTTGAGCAAGCTGGGCTTAAACGTCCATTACTGCGTCAGTGACCGTGCCAAAGCGTTAGTGAAACTCGCAGTGCATGAAATTGGCTGTCCGAGTATTGCCGATCTGTTTCATGCACTGCGGGACTTGTCGCAAGGGCTTGGCAGTGAACTCTCTGAGCGTCTGTTTCGCGTCAACCGTCGACTGCGCGAGTTGCCTGATACAGCGGCAAATGCCCCTTTAAGGCAACAACTACAAGTCCAGCAAAGTGGTTTAGAGCAGGCGCAACAACAATACCGAGCCAGCTTGCACCAACTGACGACCACTCTCCATCCCTTCGCAATTCGCCTGGGACTGCCTCAGACGAGCAAAATGGTTGCAACTGCATTCCAACAACAAGCAACCACTCTGCGTGCCCTGAAACAAACCGATCAATTGACCGACAAACCAGGCAGTCTCTCCAAGTTCGAGCGCCAACACCATGATTTGGCAGCCGTGGTCGATCTCTGGTGGGAATGGGTCAGGCACAGCTTGCGCGTGCGCGACTGTGACCCGCCAACGTGGGCTTGGGTGGAGCAACAACTCTTACCAGCCTTCTACTGGCACCAGCAGTCCGTGCGCACTAAAACTCCGACCCTCAAGGCCGCTTATCAGAGCGCCACCCAACAAGCCCAAACCGCCTTCATGCGCCATCCCCTGACCGCTACCCTGTCTCCAGAGCAATTAACCCAGTGGCAAGCCTGGGCAGCCTGGATGGTGACTAAATTCCAACGCACTTCTTCCCCCGTTGAAGGACGCAACGGCTACCTGAGTCAGATTCATCACAATCGTCGAGGCTTATCGTCACGGCGCTTACGGGTGATGACCACCATTCACAACTTCCACCTCAAACGTGCTGATGGTTCCACAGCCGCTGAACGTCTCTTTGGAAAATCCTCTACTGACCTCTTCGAGTGGCTGATCCAACAGATGACAGACCTCCCGCAAGCTCGACGGGGTAAAGCTGCTGCCAAAGCTAAAACCCCTTTCCTACCGAGTGTCCCAGCTTAAAGTGGTAGCCGCGGTGTTAATGCACAAAAGTTTTTGTTTGAGTTGTTAGCCATCAGCTTCAAAGTAGGAACTGATGGCTGACGGTTGAGAACGCTCTCAACCGTTGTCCTTAGCGATCGCCCAACCCCCTTACAACCCAGGCGTTTCCTCTTTCTTTACTTCAGGTACTGTATCAGGACGATCCTTGCCTTCCCAACCCGGTGGACGCTTGGAGTTGTACCAGGCGATCGAACCGATCGAAACGGCTGCAATAAACCCAACAACATAAACCAACGTAAACGAAACTGGAAACTGCATACCTGTGCTTGCAGCATCCGCAACCATTAATATATTCATCAGCAACACTCCATATTATTTTGAAATTCTACAGCTAAAGATAGAACTGTGAGTCGATCAACACATCTTCCACAGGGTTAGTTCTTGCCATCAGCTATCAGATATAGCAAAAGGATGAGGGATAAAGGATGAAGGATAATGGATGAATCGAAACCCTTGCTCAAAGGACGTTTCAAGGTTTTTGTCTGTCCTCACGTTCGCTTCGACTGCTCTAGACTTTGGCACGTTCAGTCAAGCTGTGGTCATGCGTCAGACAGTCTTGAAGAGGTTATTTGAAACGGGTCTGGCGGTTAAAACCGCGACTATAGCAACAAAGTCCGCCGACGCGGACGACCGCAAGGCAAGGGTTCTACCACCTGCGGCGACAGGTTTCGTTTCTGTAGCTGCGACTTGAGTCGCCAATGCTACTTGGCAAAGTGTGTGAACAATTGAGTAGCATTGGTAGACGTTAGAAAAACGCTTTACAATCCCCACACTTTGCATTTTTTACTATGAAGCCTGCCCTGACTCAACTTGGCAACCAAATGACCCGACTGACTGGTGTGCGGGCAATTATGAAAGATATTGCTGAAACGTTGCGATCGGGCGCAGGACAAAACTTCATCAATTTAAGCGCAGGCAATCCGCTGATTCTGCCCGAAGTTGAACAACTCTGGCGCGACTGCACTGCCGACCTGCTGGCAAGCGCTGAGTATGGTGAAGTCGTCTGTCGTTATGGTGCCAGTCAGGGCTACCAACCGCTGATTGATGCCATCGTGCAGGATTTTAATCGGCGCTATGGGTTGCAGTTGACCGAGCGCAACGTGCTGATCACACCGGGCAGCCAGAGCCTTTATTTTTACGCTACCAATGCATTCGGCGGCTATACCGAAAGCGGCACCCTCAAAAAGGTTGTGTTGCCTCTCAGTCCCGACTACACAGGCTATGGCGGTATAGCGCTGGCTCCAGAATCACTGTTTGCCTATCAGCCGTCCTTAGATATTGATACGCCTGCCCATCGCTTTAAGTATCGCCCCAACTTTAGCCAATTGACGATCGCAGAAGATACGGGCTGCGTCCTTTTCTCCCGTCCCTGTAACCCTACTGGTAACGTCCTTACCGATGATGAAGTACAGAAAATTGCAGCTTTGGCGGCTCCTCATAACGTGCCTGTCCTGATTGATTCTGCCTATGCGCCACCGTTTCCGGCGCTCAACTTTACCGAGATGACTCCGCTGTTTGGCGAAAATATTCTGCACTGCATGAGCCTTTCCAAAGCGGGGCTTCCCGGCGAACGCATTGGCATTGCGATCGGTGACGAACAACTCATTCAAGTGCTGGAAGGCTTCCAGAGCAATATGTGCATCCATTCGCCTCGCTATGGGCAAGCGATCGCCGCTCGTGCCATCAACTCTGGCGCGTTAGCAGATATCGCGGCTCATGTGATTCGTCCCTTTTATCAAAAGAAAGTCGCGATCGTTGAAACAACGCTTGATCAGGCAATGCCCGCTGTGCCCTGGTTCTTACATCGCGGCGAAGGTGCCATTTTTACCTGGCTGTGGCTCAAAGATTTGCCCATCACTGACTGGGAGTTTTACCAGGAGCTAAAGCAGGTCGGCGTGATTGTTGTTCCGGGCAGTTCCTTTTTTCCGGGGCTGCATGAAGATTGGGAGCATACTCGTCAGTGCGTTCGCATTAGCCTGACTGGCAGCGATCAGGAGCTTGAAAGGGCGATGCAGCGTCTAGCAGCCGTAGTCGAACGTGTGTATCAACAGTCCATAATCGGTAAGCAAGCAGTGGTGGCATCGTGAGCGATCGCAATTTAGACAGTCAAGAACCCGTAGCGCCAGACAGCACCAGACAAAAGGCAAAAACTAGAAGTAAAAAGGCAGAAGGCAAACGACAAAAAGCAGAAGGGCGATCGCAAAAGACGGACGCACTGCATCCCTCACTCCTTACTCCTCACTTCCTCCCTATCGGCAAAATTGTGGCGGCGCAGGGCATGAAGGGCGAAGTGCGCGTCTACCCAGAATCGGATTTCCCAGAGCGCTTTTTGGCACCCGGAACGCGCTGGCTCCAGCGATCGCCGTCTACCCAACCAGAACCGATTGAGTTGGTGCGGGGACGCTACCTGGATGGCAAAGGGCTGTACGTCGTGCAATTTGCGGGGGTGACCGATCGCAACCAGGCGGAGGCATTGCGAGATGGTCAACTATTTGTACCAGAGGGCGATCGTCCCCCCTTGGAGGAGGGCGAATTTCACATACTCGATTTGATTGGGCTAACCGTGTTCGATCAAGCGACACAAGCGCTCATTGGCACCGTGAGCAGCATTATTCAGGCAGGCAACACCCTGTTAGAAGTGCAACGCGAGTCGGCAGACGGAACGAAACAACCCACCGTGTTGATTCCCTTCGTCGAGGCGATCGTGCCGCTCGTTGATTTACAGCAGCGCCGCATTGAAATCACACCACCACCCGGCTTGATTGAGTAGCCCAGCAACGCTTCGAGACCCGCAACGCTTCTACAGTGAAGCCCGATCGCACGGGATCTTTCCGTACTCAGGTTCGCTCTGTTGACGATCGCCGTTGTTATGAGAGGGTTAGGAGAGGTTCGTTGCGGTCACCAACTCGGCGGGGTCAGTGATCAGAAAATCGGGCTTTTGCGCTCCTAACACCTTGCAGGAGTTAAAACCCCAACAGACCGCAATGACTTTAATGCCAATTTTGCGGGCGGCTTCAACATCCCTGGTTTCGTCCCCAACATAAATCGCGGTAGCGGGATCAATCCGGTTATGGCGCAGAATCTTTTGAATAATTCTGCCTTTGCCAAAGAGCGTCAAGCCAGAATCGACGAAATCAAAGACTTCTCTCATGTCCTGAGCCGCTAAAAAGGCGATGACATTTTGCCTGGAGTTAGACGTAACAATGCCCAGATGATGCCCCTGCTGTTTGAGTTCGAGCAACGCCTCTTTAATGCCAGCAATGGGTTGCAGTCCAGCAATTTCCTGGTTAAGTTCAACGCGCAGCCGCCGCATTAAAAAGGGTAGTTTTACGAATGGCACCTTTGATCGCCGGAGAATTTCTTGGGAACTTAAATTCTTCAAAGCATCCACGTCTTCTAACGGTGTGATTGGAAAACCAAACTCAGCAGCTAATCGGTTGCTAATGGCAAACACAGTGTCAAAAGAATCAGCGATCGTCCCATCAAAATCAAAAATAATTGTCTTTGTAATTGGATCAGGTGCCGATGATGGCGAGGATTGCTTTAAAATCTGCATATTTTATGAGCGCGAATTAAGGAAGTTGGGACGGTCAACAACAAGGCTAGCCAGTACATTTTAGATGAATGACTGCCTGCAACAGACAATAGCAGCACCTACAAGCTTTATTTTACAAACTTATGCTCCGACGACTCTAACGATCGCTCCTCTCCTCTCTCTATGCTCATCGTTACCAAAAGAGCCACCGTGTTACATCACAACTTTAGAGGGTTGAGATTAAACCGTTGAAGGCTCACCTCGTTTCTAAGTCTATCTTCTGGCACAGATTTGTCATCAAGCCTCGACCGTTCCAAGCAGAAAACTTTGGGAATCGGTCGCAACCATGAGCATGATGCCTTGTCTGTTAAAAAATAGAGCGATCGCTGCTAGAAATTTACCGTATCCAGTGCTTCAAATACCTCTATTTGTAGTTGACATTTAGTAGTTTATCCTTGCATTCTGGCTGTTGCGTTAAGACCAAATACATCACGTCAGCGATGTGGTCATCGGCTGTCTAACTTTCTATCCGACGGGCGCATCAAGCTATTTGAGCCAAGTTCGCCAATGACAAATGTATGCTTACCGTGAGAAGCAATTTTTGTAATCGTTTCTAAAACTTGGAAAAATTTGATATTCTCATCATCTTTCATCAGTTCTGAAGCATTCTTTAAAGCTCTAGCGGTTGCGACTGCTGTGCGCGCGTTTTCCAGATCGGCTTTTGCCCTGATTTTTGCTTCAAGCTGTTTGGCAAATAGGTCTTGAATCATCTTAGGGAAGGTGATATCTCGTAAGAGAAGCTGCTGAATGGCAAGACCGTTGTTTGCTAGACGATTGCTTAATTCGACGGGTACGGTGGAGAGAATTGCGCTGCGCTGTTCGTTGATGGCTTCGCTATCGATCGCGGCTATAACCTGCCGCAAGTAAACTTGAGTCAAATTATGAATCAGTTGTTCTGCTTCGTACAAAAGATAGGTGCTGGTTTGAAAGACATCAAACGTAGAGAGAAAACGTTCTCCATCGCTGATTTTATACTCAACAATATAGGAAAAGCGCAGCGCAATATTATCTTTAGTTAGCACTTCTTGATTGAGGACACTCAGCAGTTTGGCTGTAGTGGGTAGCGCGATCGCCTCAATTTCGGCATTGAAATCAAGAAAACGATAAATACCAGGTGTCAGCCGTCGATCGAACCGATTTTTTCGATATAAATAACCAATTTGATTCGGCTTGATCGAGATCCGCTTAAACATTTTCTTTATGCAATGATCTGTCAATGCGATCGGAAGAACACTGAGCAGTGAGGAACGTTCATTGAGTCAAAATGCACGTACTCTGACGGTATCCTCAACGTTGCAGATCACCACTCAGTTGTGCCTTGCACAGTCCTTCCGTTTTGGGGATAGAGGTGCTACCAAAGCGCCTGGGAGTTGAACCCTGGAACTTGCCATCCGCAATACCCTGTCATTGACAAGCTCCAAATTTGATACAGGTGGCGGTTGGCTTCCACTATAGCTTTAGCTGGAGGTAAAGAGTAGGGAGCAGAAAGACAGGCGGTAAAATTTCTCAATCATCTCCCGTCAAGCGGTTCAAAGCTTAAAATCCCCTCAACTCTTTCCTTGTAGATTTCTAACGTTTGCGTTCAGCCGTAGCCATACTGGTTAGGACAGGGTGCAGGGGTAGAGCCCCTGGCTGGGGGCGAAGTCCACACACCTCCTTTAATCTCAATGTCCTAAGTTCTGTGGCAATAGCCATAATATTAGACGAAGCGCCAAGCATTTTCTTCATTCCGCTGCAACGTGCTTGTTAGCTTTTAGCATGAAATTGCTGTCGCACAGGAATCTGGATAATGAACTCTGCTCCTTCACCAGATGTAGAGAGACAGATTAGCTTGCCCTGATGTTTTTCGGTAATGATTTGATGGCTAATGGACATCCCCATGCCGGTTCCTTTGCCAGCGGGTTTTGTCGTGAAGAACGGATTGAAAATGCGTGGCTGAACCTCTTTGGGAATGCCGGAACCATTGTCAGCGATCGCCACCTGAACCCATTGGTGATCGATCGCAGTTGTCCGAATCGTAATTTGACTTGGATTATTTTGGTTTTCTTGATAGGTTCGTTGGGCGCTGAGTTCTTCCAGAGCATCAATTGCATTTGCCAGAATATTCATAAACACCTGGTTCAATGATCCGGCATAGCATTCCACGGGTGGCAATTGACCATACTCTCGAATGATCTGAATTTCTGGATGTTCGGCTGTGCTTTTGAGTCGATGTTGCAAAATCAATAGGGTGCTATTGATGCCTTCGTGAATATCTACAGATTTGCATTCGGCTTCGTCTAAACGGGAGAAATTGCGGAGCGATCGCACAATTTCGCAGATGCGCTGAGTGCCGATCTTCATGGATGCAAGCGTTTTGGGTAAATCTTGCCGAATAAATTCTAAATCAAGGTCGGCGGCGGCATTTTGGAGTTCGGGTGCAGCATTGGCACTGTGCTGTTGATATAACTGCACAAAAGCCAATAAATCGTCGGTATAGCCCTGCACGTGAGTGAGATTGCCATGAATAAAATTAACAGGGTTGTTGATTTCGTGAGCGACCCCGGCAACCAACTGCCCCAGCACTGCCATCTTTTCTGACTGCACTAACTGCACCTGCGACTGCTGCACTTGTTGCAGTGCTGTTTGGAGTTCAGTCGTGCGTTGTTCAACCTGTTGCTCCAGGGTTTGATGTAGGTAGCGCAATTTTAATTGAGTGGTCACACGGGCAAGCAACTCAGCTTCTTGAAAGGGTTTGGTGACGTAGTCCACCGCGCCTAGGTTAAAGCCTCGGACTTTATCCGTGGTGTCAGATAGAGCCGTCATAAAAATCACCGGAATGTCGCAGGTGACGGGAGCAGCCTTGAGACGGCGACAGGTTTCAAAACCATCAATGCCGGGCATCATCACATCCAGTAAAATGAGATCGGGTTGGCTGATGGTTGCTTGTTTGATGGCGCGTTCTCCATCAGTGGCAATCGCCACCTCAAACCCAGCATCACCCAACACTTCTGCTACCACCTCCAAATTGGCTAGCGTGTCATCGACCACTAAGATTAACGGATTATCTTTCATGATTAACCTCTTGTAGCGCAGGTAACGTCATCGAGCCATTGCTGAAGCAACGCTTCTAATTTGGCAACTTGAAAGCCCTTGCTCAGTTCAAGCAGTTGCGTTGCCAGCGGCGCATACTGTGAATTTTGGTGTTCCAAGCCCTTTGCAACCTCTATCAATTTTTTCAATCGTCCCTGTTGGGCTAACTGCAACAACTGTTCTAGGTCTGCTGACGGCGGAATCACCAGTGATATGGATAGAGGGAGACTGCTCTGGGTTTCAGAGATTGAGGCTTTCACTGGTTCATTCTCTGCAACAGTAGGTTGGTAAACCCAGGTCAGTTGCAAGTATTTGCCGAGCTTCTGAAACAATTCATCCGCTTCTACAGGTTTGGTGAGAAAATCATTGCCTCCTGCATCCAAGCTCTGTTGCTGATCCATACTAGAGACCGAGGCAGAAGAAACAATGACTGGAAGCGGTTTGAGAATCTCAGACTGCCGAATCTGCTGGAGAAACTGGTAGCCATCCATAATCGGCATCATTATATCAGTGATGATCAAATCTGGCTTCATTTGCATCGCCTTCGTCAGTCCATCTTGACCATCCTCTGCCTCGATTACGGTGAAGCCAAGAGGTTCTAACAAGCTGACAATCACCGATCGGTTTTCCCATTTGTCATCTGCGATCAGGATGGATTTGCGTTCACCTTGATAGCCGACGAGTTGATCGCCGATGGCGTTGTTGGTCGCCTGTTGCCATTCAGCAGCGATCGGTAGTTCTACCTCCCAAGAAAAGGTGCTGCCTACACCAAGCTGGCTTTGTACCTGAATTTGACTGCCCATCAGTTCTGCCAGGGTCTGACTGATTGCCAAACCTAACCCCGTACCTTCGGCATTCCGTTTTTGGTTGCTGACCTGTTCAAACGGCCGAAAGATTTTCTCTAAAGCCTCTGGACTCATCCCAATCCCCGTGTCACTAATCTGAAACCGGAGTTTGGCTGTCGATGCTCCCGTTGAGTGTTCTGGAGCAGTCAGGGGAACTGGATCAAGCCGTTCAACCCTAAAGGTTACTTTGCCTTGGTCGGTGAATTTGACGGCATTTCCCAACAGATTAATCAACACTTGTCGCAACCGTTTCTCATCGACCTCAATACCTTCGGGTAGGTTAGCATCTGCTAAATATACAAAGTCGATGCCTTTTTGCTCGGCTCGGATACCCAGAATCTCGGCAATTCCCTGTAGCAAGGCAGGCAGGTGAACGGTGTGAGGGTCTAATTCCAGTCTCCGAGCTTCAATTTTGGAGATATCCAAAATGTCATTGATCAGGGTTAACAAGTGGGAACCGCACTGGTAGATGATATTGACACCTTTATGTTCTTTTTCGCCCCAACTTTGGGAGCGACTGAGGATCTGGGCATAGCCCAGAATGCCATTGAGGGGAGTGCGTAACTCGTGGCTCATATTGGCAAGAAATTCACTCTTGGCACGACTGGCAATCTCAGCCGCTTCTTTAGATTGCTTTAATGCTGCTGTGCGTTCCTCAACTTTGAACTCTAGCTCTTCATTAACTCGCTCTAACCGGCCTTTTACCTGTTCTCGCTCAATAATGACGGCTGACAAAATTAGTGTGGTAACAGTGACAGTTCCAATAAACGCTTGCAATAGCAGCAAAGTTTCATTGAGGGTGCTGCGATTGAATGAACTGGTACCTCGAATGGCACCGATGATTGCCAAGGCTGCAACTAAAAAGATCGCAATCCCTGTGAAGCGTGGCTCAGCCCGAAATGCTGACCACACTAGCAGGGGAATCAGCAGGTATTCAACTGGGTAACCGAAGCCAAAAGCTACCATGCCTACGCTTAGCAGTGAGACAGTCCAGACTATTCCTTCCAGAAGGATGTGAACCGATCGCCGGGATGAGTGTTGTATTGCTGTGTTTGTTGGTTCGACAGCTCTGTGTCTGTATTTGCTAAACCAATGCTCAATCCAAAACAGCAGCAGCGGTGTAACGACCAGAATGCCAATGGCATCTCCTAACCAGAAAGTTACCCAGCTAATGATGTAGTTTTTCCCCTCAATGAAACCGCAGAGATACAGGGTGGTTGAACCCACAGTGGGACTCACCATGCAGCTTAAAAGTTCAATTCCAGTAAATTTGGTAACGTTAGGTGCGTTCGTAAAGATATGGCGAGAACCGATGAAGCGTTTAATCAGAAATGCGCCCACTACTGCCTGCAAAACTGAACCTGTGGCAAGACCGAAACCAGACACGATCGACATAGACAAAATGCCTGTATTGACCGAAAGTGACCAGGTTGCAGCAACCAATGCTCCTAACCAAACGCCCCACCAAACTCGATAACCCATGAGCAAAATTGCTGCAAGTGCAATGCCGGATGGGGGATAGACGGGCGTAATAAATCCGGGTGGAATTGCAAGATACTGTCCAAATTTTGCTGTGACATAATATATGAGAGCGATCGTAAGGATCAGTAGAAATTTTTTAGCGCGGTGAGAGAAGACTTTCGGATTCATTGCACTAAGCTAGACCTGAAGGATTAAAGGTTGAGACGTTTGGGCTCAAATCTTAAAGTGCCCAGATTTAAGTTGAGTTGGCTTTAGCTAACTATAAGAATTGTTACGCTCTTTAAAAGAGGATTGGAAACCGTAAAATTCATCTTGTGTTGCCTCCGGTATCAGGATTTTCAAGGTTTCCAGTTCCGCCAAAAACTTAGCCTTGGCTTGCCCATAGGCATTTAGGTCAGTACGAGTCCGATTAAGCAAGAGATAGTTTTTGAGCGCAGAGGTTTGCTCTTCCAGGGAAAGCCGCAGGTCTTGAGTTTTGCGAACAGCCTGGGTGGCACGATCGCGGCTCTGCTCCACCGATTTTTCAGTTTGCCGGATCAGATGCGTACTGCCTCCCATGACAGCAATAACTAACCCGATGGCGATCGCAGTGGAGCCAATGAAACGGGTTAGAATCTTCATTTTTCGGTAATGGTAATCGATTTCAAGCGCGCATAAATTTGGCGATCGCCACCTCAAACCCAGCATCACCCAGCACTTCTGCTACCACCTCCAAATTGGCTAGCGTGTCATCGACCACTAAGATTAACGGATTATCTTTCATGATTAACCTCTTGTAGCGCAGGTAATGTCATCGAGCCATTGCTGAAGCAACGCTTCTAATTTGGCAACTTGAAAGCCCTTGCTCAGTTCAAGCAGTTGCGTTGTCAGCGGCGCATACTGTGGATGTTGGTGTTCCAAGCCCTTTGCAACCTCGGTTAGTTTTTTCAACCGCCCCTGTTGGGCTAACTGAAGCAACTGTTCCAGATCTGCTGCTGGCGGCATTACTAACGGTATGGTTGCACTATTCCGTAGTTCAAGACTTGACGATGGCATCGGTTCATCACCTGAGGCAGTAGATTGGTAAATCCAGGTCAGTTGCAGATATTTGCGGAGCATCTGAAACAAGTCATCTGCCTGCACGGGCTTAGTGAGACAATCATTGCCTCCAGCGTTCAGGCTTTGTTGCTGATCCATTCTGGAAACTGAGGCGGAAGAAACAATGACTGGAAGCGCCTTGAGCGTTTCAGACTGCCGAATTTGCTGGAGAAACTGGTAGCCATCCATGACGGGCATCATGATATCAGTGATGATTAAGTCTGGCTTACTTTGCATCGCCTTCGTCAGCCCATCCTGACCATCCTCCGCCTCGATTACGGTGAAGCCAAGGGGTTCTAACAAGCTGACGATCACCGATCGGTTTTCCCACTTGTCATCTGCGATCAGGATGGATTTGCGTTCACCTTGATAGCCGACGAGTTGATCGCCAGTGGCGTTGTTGGTTGCCTGTTGCCATTCGGCTGCGATCGGCAGTTCACCATCACAGAAAAAGGTGCTGCCTTCGCCAAGCTGACTCTGTACCTGAATGTGACTACCCATCAATTGGGCAATAGTCTGACTGATGGCTAAACCTAAGCCAGTGCCTTCGGCATTCCGTTTTTGGTTACTGACCTGTTCAAACGGCTGAAAGATTTTTTCTAACGCCTCTGGACTTATACCAATCCCAGTATCACTAATGTGAAAGCGGAGCCTAGCTGTCGATGACTCAGTCAAGTGTATCGGCTCAATAGCAGTCTCTTGATCAAGCCGTTCGACTCTAAAGGAGACCTCACCCCGATCGGTAAATTTGACGGCATTACCCAACAGATTCAGCAACACCTGTCGTAAGCGTTTCTCATCGACCTCAACGCCCTGTGGTAGGCTGGCATCCGGCAGATACACAAAGTCAATGCCTTTTTGCTCGGCGCGAAGACTCACAATTTCGGCAACTCCCTGTAACAACGCAGGCAAGTGAACCGTGTGAGGATCTAATTCCAACCGACGGGCTTCAATTTTGGAGATATCCAAAATGTCATTGATCAGGGTTAACAAGTGGGAACCGCACTGGTAAATAATGTCAATCCCCTTGCGTTCTTTTTCGCCCCAACTTTGGGAGCGACCGAGAATCTGGGCATAACCCAGAATGCCGTTGAGGGGGGTGCGAAGTTCATGGCTCATATTTGCCAAAAATTCGCTCTTTGCTTGGTTTGCCGTATCGGCAGCTTCGCGCTTTTGCTCCAACGACGCATAGGACTCTGCTAATTGGCTTGCCATCTGGTTGAACTCTTGCGCCAGTTGCTCAATCTCATCGCCTGTGTGAACGTTAAGGCGGTAGTTCCAGTCGCCGGCTCCCAGTTTGGCAGCCCCCAGTTGCAGGGCTTCAATGGAGCGAATCACCGGCAAAAGGGTGAGGGCAAACTGAGCGATAAAAATCAGCAGCACTACCCCAATTAACCCATAGGTTGCCAGGGTAGCAGTTTGTTTAAACTGTTCTGCTGTCTGTTGGGTGGCAGCATCTTGCTGGAGCACTTCGTCTGTCAAAGCATTGAGAAACAGCTTGATGTCGTCTTGAAAAGAATTGATGGCTTTAACATCTTGCTGCGCCTGCCGCGGAGAGGAGGCATTTCGGTTGGCTAACTCATCGACCAACCGCACTAAAAACTCATGGCGGCGACGCACAACATCAGTTTTTGTTGCCTCAGGCATCAGAGTTCCCAGGGTCTTCAGTCCCGCTAAAAACTCAGCCTTAGCCGCCTCATAGACAGCCAGGTCGGCACGACTCTGATTGAGCAAGAGATAGTTTTTAAGGGCTGAGGTTTGTTCTTCCAGGGAAAGCCGCAGGTCTTGAGTTTTACGAACAGCCTGGGTGGCACGATCGCGGCTCTGCTCCACCGATTTTTCAGTTTGCCGGATCAGATGCGTACTGCCTCCCATGACAGCAATAACTAACCCGATGGCGATCGCAGTGGAGCCGATAAAACGGGTTAGAATCTTCATCGTTCTGCAATGGTAATAGATTTCAACCGATTATGAATCTGCCGAACGGGTTCAAAATCAGCATCTTTGGCCAGGGTATATCCTGCCGATTTAGAGCCGCTAATATCCACCACACCTACCGGAGCATCAATCAGAGCTTGCTGGAGTTGAGCGATTTCTTTAGGCGTAAATTTGCTGGTATTAATCACAACGGGTCCGGTGGGGATTGGATCAGATTCCCAGATGATTTTGTAATTTGCAGCAGGGAGCTTGCCTGCGGCTTGTGCCCGTGTAAAAGAAGGTTTATCGTCGGCGATCGCATCAACTTCTCCATTCGCCAATGCCGTTTCAGTTTTATCGTGGCTGCCAGCGTAGCGAATGCGAGAAAAGTCTCGCGTTGGGTCAATGCCCTTTGCCTGGAACGCTTTCAAAGGCATTAGAAATCCAGATGTCGATGAGGGACTCACAAAGGCAAATCGCTTGCCTTTCAAATCTTTGAGTGACTGAATGTCTTTGCTAGCATCAGCAACGATTACGCTGGTGTACCAGGGGCGACCTGATGTTGCGTCAATGGGTAAGACGAGTGGGGCAATCTTGGCATTGCGATCGTGAGCTTTGACGTAGGTAAGGGCTGCTAAGTAAGCCATTTCCACTTTTTCTTCAACCAACAGATCTACTGCTGTGGCATAGTCCTTCGCAATCTGAAACTTGACTGGCGCTTCATGGTCTGCTGAAGATAATCTGCCAGCGGCTGTAAGTTTTTCTCTTGCTCTTTGGGGCTTTGCCAGGGAATGACGGCAACATTCAACGTCTCAGTGGCAACGGCTTGAGGAGATAATGCAGGACTGGCTGGAGCACTGATGTTTGGGGATGTTGCTGTGCAACTAACGGCGATCGCGCTGATGCAGAACATGAGAGTGAAGCTCAAAAGGCGTTTGAGAGGGCGATCGAACTGCCAGAAAGGAAACCGTTGCATGGAACTGCTCCTGCCTTGGACGAATATGAACCTTGATCGAGATGAGAGTCCCTCAACCTCAACATTGATTCCGCCCAGTATTCCCAACAGATCAGCATGAGCAACATTGCCTGTGCAATCAGAGCAACCAACCTCTTTAAAGCTGAGTAAAACTTATCCCGTGCTACGTATGGAACCAGTTTTGAGTGGAGTTGTCTAAAAATAAGAGCGAAAATCCTTGAAAGCCCTACGCAGAAAGTGTTACAGTCATTTTTACAAAAATCGCTGTAACCCATATCTGGTGAAGTTTTCAGACATTTTTCTTTTATTAATCGCAAAGTCCAATGATTGAATTAATTGTTCGATCGCCAATTTACTCGGCTTCCAGTAGTTGCAGTTTATAAAGGCTGGCGTAGAGTCCACCTTGACTGAGTAGCTCGTCGTGGCTACCTGATTCAATCAGTTGACCGCGCTTAAGGACAAGGATGCGATCGCAGTTGCGAATCGTAGACAAACGGTGAGCAATGATTATTGCCGTGCGGTCTTTCAGTAAATGATCAAGCGCATCTTGAATCAGTGCCTCGGTGCCCACATCCAGACTTGCAGTGGCTTCATCCAGTACGAGAATGCGCGGTTCGCGGATAGCCGCACGGGCAAACGCCAGCAGTTGTTTTTGCCCACCCGAAAGGTTGGTGCCTCGTTCACGTAGAAGCGTATCGTAGCCTTGCGGCAGTTGTTCGATCAAGGCAGAAACATTGGTGCGTTCAGCGGCAGATTGAATTGCCGCGAATGGATACGTTTCGCCCAGCGTGATGTTGCTTTTTACATCCCCCGCAAAGACAAAGCCATCTTGCAGAATGACGCCCATGTGTCGGCGCAGTTCCGTTTGCGGCAGATCGCGGATGTTCACGCCATCGACCAAAATACAGCCTTCGGTTGCCTCATACAAACGACTCAGCAGGCGAATGATGGAGCTTTTACCTGCGCCTGTAGGACCCACAAGCGCTACTTTTTCACCGGGACGAATGGTGAAGTTAAGGTCTCGCAGGACGTAATCGCCTTCCTTATAAGCAAACGAAACGTGCTCAAAGCAAATTTCGCCAGTGGTGGCTTCGGGGCTGCTGTCTAGCGTTTTGGGATGTTCGGGGTCACGAATGTCGATCGGCTCATTGAAGATATCGCTGACTCGTTCCACGGCCGTAAAGCCTGCTTGAATCGCGGTGAATTTTTCAGCAAACTGACGCAGCGGATCAAAGAGGCGTTGGGCAAAGAGGATGAACGTCGAGAGTTGTCCGAGGTTGAGGGTTTCACTCAGAATCAGGTTGCCACCCAGCCATAGCACGGCGGCGATCGCGGCTAGCGAGATCCATTCCAGCGTGGCGGAGATTGCCGAATCGTGAAAGATGGTCTTGTCAACTTCTTTGATGTAGCGCTTGTTAATCGTGCGAAACAGGTCAGCGTTGAAGGCTTCGCGGCGAAACAACTGCACAACATTAATGCCGACGATATTTTCTTGTAGGGTCGAGTTGAGTGCAGACAGTTCTTCGCGCGCTTTGTAGTTAGCTTTGCGGTACTGCTGCTGAAAGTAGATGATCAGCGCGGTGGCGGGAACCAACATGGCGGTGAGCAAGAGCGCCAACTGCCACTGCAAAAGAAACATGGCGATCGCCAGCACCACGATCGAGAAGAAATCGCCCAAAATGCCGATCGCGCCAGTGGAAAAGACATCACCCAACGCTTCTACATCGCTGGTAAGGCGGGTAATCAACCGTCCTACAGGGGTGCG
Source organism: Stenomitos sp. (assembly GCA_041744955.1). Lineage (GTDB taxonomy): Bacteria > Cyanobacteriota > Cyanobacteriia > Leptolyngbyales > Leptolyngbyaceae > Stenomitos. Next base: position 16,658 of record JBGTJW010000093.1, read on the forward strand.
ATCGAAAAAGCGCATTGCCAGCGACGTAACGTGGTGAAATAGATCGGCGCGAATGTCGGCTGTGATGCGCTGCCCCATCTTCTGCACTAGAAAACTCTGTCGCGCATCAAAAATGGTTCGCAAAACGAGTGTCAACAGCAGCAACCCTGCCAGCGTATTGATGCCATCCGTCAGGGACATCTCCCGTAGAAACGTCCAGCCAGTTGGCTCCTGCCGAATGAGAGAAATGGCTTCGCCGATGAGGATCGGCTGCATGGCTCCCGCGATCGCAGTGGGCACCAGTAGCGCAAACGACCATGCCAGCAACCGTTTATCGCGCAGCCCGTACTCTGCCAACCGCATAAACAAGCGCCAGTCTGTCTCTCGCACGCGGCGATCGGGTTTTGCTTGGGTGGCGATCGGGCGAGTCATAGGTAGAGCCAGGTTAAAGAAATACGCTTTCCAACTGTAGCGTAGTCAGTTTTACTCGCACCGCTTCACGTTTGCTACTGAAATATTAGTACTGGGAATCAGTCAAGTCTTTGAAGCAAAATTCATCAAATCTACACATTCGTATTCCGTAGAATTACTGGCTTGTTAACAGTGCGTTAGACACGTCTTAAAGTCTCTGTGGGATTTATGGAGGGTGGTAGGCATCTACCTCCCCTTCTGTAGACGGATGAAGGCAGTTTAGCCCTCAGTGGCGGAAGGGGTGACACGAAGAAGCTTTCACCTTCGTTTCGTTAGCGCGTCTACGATTCCGCACATCTACCTTCATCACATCTAAACAAACTATGGCAGACACAACACTCCAAGGTTTTGCATCGCTCCCAGCCGATACGTTTGCTGAGGGTCCACCAGCGGGTAATGGTATTGCCGCGAATGGGCGCACGGGATCATTCCCTGGGCAACCAGTACAGGGCTTTAGCGGTGTGCAGTTTGCTGATAACCAGAACTTCTGGTTCCTGGCAGATAACGGCTTCGGTGCAAAGGGTAATAGCGCTGATTTCCTGTTAAGAATTTATCAGGTAGACCCTAGCTTGCAGGGTGCAGAAACCGCTGGTGATGGTAGCGTGGCGGTTGGCAACTTCATTCAACTGCGCGACCCAGATAACAAAATTCCGTTTGAAATTACGAACGCTACGGGCGATCGCCTCCTGACTGGTGCAGACTTTGACGTTGAATCCTTCGTAATTGCCAAAGACGGCACCATCTGGGTGGGCGAAGAGTTTGGTCCCTTTTTGCTGCACTTCGACGCAACGGGCAAACTGCTGGATGCGCCCATTGCTACACCCAACTTAGTGAACCTCAACACTCTGGACGGCAAGCCCCCGATCGTCATCGGGCATCGCGGTGCCAGCGGCGAACTGCCAGAGCATACGTTAGAAGCCTACAAACTAGCGATCGAGCGCGGTGCTGACTTCATTGAACCCGACCTCGTTTCGACCAAAGATGGTGTGTTGATTGCTCGCCACGAACCCATTTTGGGTGGCACAACCGATGTGGCTAGCCGTCCTGAGTTTGCCGATCGCAAGCGCAGTGGCACCATTGATGGTGTGCTGTACGAAAACGAATTTTTTGCGTCTGACTTCACCCTGGCAGAGATCAAAACCCTCCGGGCGATCATGCCGCAAGGCTTCCGCACCCGGGCATTCAACGGCGTGTTTGAAATTCCCACGCTGCAAGAAGTGATTGAACTGGTGCAGCAAGTCGAGCGAGACCTGGGCAAAAAAATCGGCATCTACCCCGAAACCAAGCACCCAACCTACCACGACGATCTGGGTCTTTCACTGGAAGAACCACTGCTGGCAACGCTAGAAGCAACGGGCTTCACCGACCCCAGCCGCGTCTTCATTCAATCCTTTGAAGTTGCCAACCTGAAGGAACTGAACACCAAGACCAATCTTCCTCTGGTGCAATTGCTGGATGCCTATGATGTGAACTACAGCACAGGTGAACTGCTGTATCAGGATGTGAATGCGCGTCCTTATGATTTTGCAGTGGCAGGCGACACTCGCACCTACGCCGATTTGCAAACCCCCGCAGGCTTGGCAGAAATTGCGACCTACGCGGATGGCATTGGTCCCTGGAAGCGCATGATCGTTTCGGTCAAGAATGTGGATGCTAACAATGATGGCATCCCAGATGACCTGAATAACGATGGCGTGATTAACGATGCCGATCGCGTGACTCTGGCTCCCACCAGCCTGGTGACTGATGCCCATGCCAATGGCTTATTGGTGCATCCTTACACCTTCCGTAACGAGGGTCGCTTCCTGGCTTCCAACTATCAGGGCAGTGCGGCGAGAGAGTTTGAGCAGTTCATCAACCTGGGTGTGGATGGCTACTTCACCGATTTCCCTGGTACGGGCGATCTGGTGCGCGATCAAATCACCAGCCCCTTTGTCCGATCGCCCCAAAATCCTGATGTGCTGGCAACCACCAAGTTCAACACCTTGAGCGGCAGTCAGCCGATCGTCATTGGGCATCGCGGTGCCAGTGGCGAACGTCCCGAACATACGCTGGCGGCTTACAAAAAAGCGATCGCCGATGGTGCTGACTTTATCGAACCCGATTTAGTTGTGACCAAAGACGGCATTCTCATCGCCCGTCACGAGCCGATGTTAGCCGTGTTGAATGCGAATGGCACCCTCAACACCACCGACACCAGCACCGATATTCACCTGCGTCCTGAGTTTGCCGATCGCAAAGCCACCAAAATTTTAGATGGCAACACGGTGACAGGCTGGTTTGCGGAAGACTTCACCCTGGCAGAAATCAAAACGCTGAACGCGATCGAGCGCATTCCTGCCATTCGCGGCACCGCCTTCGACAACGACGGGCTGAAAGTGCCTACGCTGGACGAAGTGATCGACCTCGTGCAGCAAGTGGAAGCCGAAACCGGACGAAGAATCGGCATCTACCCCGAAACCAAGCATCCCACCTTCTTTACGACTCAGGGCTTCAACACCAGCCAATTGCTCGTGGATACTCTGGTGAGACAGAACTTCACCAATCCCTCGCGCATTTACATTCAATCCTTTGAGGTCGCCAACCTGAAGGAATTGAACGCGACGATTATGCCCAATGCCAGCATTGATATTCCCCTGGTGCAGTTGTTTGGCGGTTCTGGTCGCCCTTACGACTTTGTGGTGAGTGGCGATACACGCACCTACACCGACCTCTCGACCCCCACTGGACTGGCAGAAATCGCCACCTATGCCCAGGGCATTGGTCCCAACAAGCAGCGCATTGTGCCGCTGGCAACGGTCGATCGCAATAACGATGGTCGTCCCGATGACCTGAATGGTGATGGGCAAATTAGCGATGGCGATCGTGTCACAGGCACACCCACCTCGCTGGTTGCCGATGCTCATGCAGCGGGCTTGCTGGTGCATCCCTACACCTTCCGCAACGAAAGCTTCTTCCTGCCCAACAGCTACAATGGCGATCCGCTGGCTGAGTTCAAGCAATTCATTGAACTGGGTGTGGATGGCTACTTTGCTGATTTCCCCGGCACAGGCGAAGATGCCCGTAGTACCTTCATCACGCCGCCAGCCGTCGCTAACCTCGCTGGCTCTAGAGGGTTTGAAGGCTTGGCAATCAGCCCTAACAAGTCTACGCTGTACCCCTTGCTGGAAGGCACGGTCGTCGGTGATCCGGCAGGCTCACTGCGGATTTACGAGTTTGACGTGGCAACCAAACAATACGAAGGCTTGGTCGGCTACTACCAACTGGAAAACCCAGCCCACGCGATCGGTGACTTTGCTGTGGTCAACAACAACGAATACCTCATCATCGAGCGGGATAACAACCAGGCAGGTGCCGCCCAGTTCAAGAAGATCTTTAAGGTCGATCTTTCTCAGCAGGATGCCAACGGCTTCGTTGCCAAGACAGAAATTGCCAACTTGCTGAACATCAACGACCCTAACGATCTGAACCAAGACGGCAGTACCACTTACACAATGCCGTTTCAGACGATCGAAAATGTGTTGGTGATTGATGCCAATACTATTCTGGTTGCAAACGACAACAACTATCCGTTCTCTGTCGGTCGTCCACCCGCGATCGACAACAACGAAATCATCCTGCTGCAACTGGAGCAACCCCTCAACCTCGATCCACGAGTTGGTGTGGCAGGGTTAAGTGCCATCTCCCTGGACGGAGCCAACGGACAAAATACCTTTGCGATCGCTCCAGGCAAAACGACTGTTATCGAAAACTTTGGCGGCATCGGTCGCGGTACAACGGTCTCAGCGGAGGCGCTGGCGGAACTCGATACCCTCCAGTTCACAGGTGCAGGCTTCACTGCCAAAAATCTGTTGCTTAATCAAGCCAACGGCAACCTGGAAATCACGTTTGAGGGCGTTGCCGGAACCAAAGTGGTGCTGATTGACTTTGCCCTGGACAACCTGGACAATCTGCTGGTGAAGACAGGTGGCAGCGTGAATGCTGGCAATATCCTGTTCGATGGGCAGACCCAGATTCAGGATAGCTTTGATGTGTTCAATGCCGAATGGACGAACGATCGCATCTTCAATCGCAACACGGTCACGTTCCTCAATGACTTAGACAACGAAATTGAGGGCTTGGCTGGTTCAAACGATGTCATCAATGGTCTGGGTGGCGACGATGATATCCGAGGGCTAAGTGGTGACGACTGGCTGCGAGGTGGCGCAGGCAATGACTGGCTGGATGGTGGCGCAGGCAATGACTTCCTAGACGGTGGTTTAGGCAATGACTGGCTGCGAGGTGGCACTGGAGAAAACGTCTTACGGGGCGGTGCCGGATTTGACACCTTCGTGCTAACCCAGGGCGGCACCCAAACCATCACCGACTTTGAAAGTGGCATTGACCTCATTTCGCTACCAGCAGGCTTGGGCTTCAATCGGCTCTCGATTCTGCAAGGCACCGAACTGAATGCTAATGACACATTGATCAAACGTCAGGGTGCAACGTTGGCAGTGCTGTCGGGTGTGCAGGCAAGCAGCCTCACCGCTTACAACTTCATCTCGATCTAAACGATCGAGTGATCTAGCCGTAGCCATACTGGTGAGGGCGGGGTGCAGGGGTAGAATCCCCTTCGGCTTGAGCGCTCAGGTCGAAAGCTGGCTGGGGGCGAAGCCACACCCCCCTTTGCTCCCAAATCCTAAGTTCTGTGGCAATAGCTATAAAACACGATCGAGTAAAAAAACAAAGTGGGGCAGAGCGTAAATTCTCTGTCCCACTTTGTTGTCATCAAAGCGACGGCAGCGGCACTGGCTTACGCTGCTACAGGCTCAGGCATGATGTCCTGGCAGTAGGTTTCGTACACGCCATCCAGAAATTGCCAGAGCGCATCGGCGGCTTTTTCAGCCACTTTCAGCACTTCGGCTTGCTTGTCAGGTGTATCGGCATACTGCTCAATCAGCTTCTGTGAGGTTGCAGTGTGCCACACGTCTGCTTGCTGATGCACCGTGAAAAACTGGTAGTCGTCAGGGTTAGTCATGCCGTAGAACTGTTTGAGTCCATCTACTTTGACGGCTGCAATGTCAGGAATTTGCGACTCGTAGGCGTAGAGCGCTGCCAAGCCTGCATAGAAGGGCGAAGTCAGGCAAAGCTGACGGAAGGTCTCTACCAGGTTCGTCGTTGTTGCCAGGGCAGTCGTTGCTGCTAGTTCAGCTTCCGTTGCACCGAGGGCTTCCGCAAACCGCTTCCACAAAGCAGGATGGTTGTTCTCGCCACGCTCTTCTTCGATCAGGTTTTCGAGAATGTCTTGGCGAACGGCGATCGCGTTGTCAAAAGAGGGCGTGTTGAAATGCACCGCACTCAAATAGGTCGGAAACGCCAGCACATTCTGAAAATACTGGATCGCGTAATGCTTCAGGTGTGTGCGGGTAAGCTTGCCTTCTGTCCAGGCGATGTAAAAGGGATGGGTCAAAAGATGCTTGCGATCGACGATCGCCTTCAGGTCTTCGTGTAGTGCCATATAGCCGTCACCAGATAAAACTTTATGACAGGAGTTTACCTTACTCAACCGCCATTTTGAGCCATCCAAAGACCTGATTCGCGGTTAGCTCCAGCGCGATCCATGCGGGGACGGGCAGGCGATCGTTCCCTTGCAAAAGTGCAATCGTCTATCTCGTAGGTTGAGTTAAGCCTCTCGCAACCCAACAGCCACAGGTATTAAAACGAGTAGAGGTTGCATCAACAAGCGCGAAATTTGCGGTGGAAGCGCGATCGTTTGCGGGGTTAGTGCTGTTTGGCTTCCTATCGTCAACCCAACCTAATGGCGATCGTATGACCTTATTACTTGTAAGCACAAATTCCCAGTGAGCAAGGGCGATACTTTACACTGAAGAAGCGATCGCTCTTTGCTCAGGTGAGAGACAAGCATGGTACAGGCAGTTTATCAAGTTGATGCCTTTTGGGATAACGACACAAACGTTTGGGTCGCGACCAGTGACGATGTACCAGGATTAGCAACAGAAGCTGACACACTTGAGGCATTGAGCCAAAAATTGCGGGATATGGTGCCTGAATTGCTGCGCCTCAACTCCATCATCACGGCTGATTATGCTGGCGCGATCGCGATTCAACTCACCAGTCCGCGACAGGAACTTATTGAGGTCGCGTCATAAGTAGCTGTATCGCTCACGCCATTGCTCAAGAAACTACTAACACTGTGCTAAAGCAGGCAGGCTTACCGAAGGCGTTTTAGCGTTATGACGTGCTGTTTATAATTGTCTCGTAGCCACGATCGTCATATGAGTTCGCTGTTTTTCAATCAACTCGTTTAAGCCATCGGTGTTGAGACGGTAACTTAGTGGATGCGCGATCAGGCGGGCAGTTGTTTCAAAGAGGATATCGGTTTCGATCAAGCCGTTTTCGCGGAGGGTGGTGCCTGTGGCAACCAGATCGACGATCGCTTCAGACATCCCTGTAATGGGTCCCAGTTCCACCGAACCGTAGAGCGGCACAATCTCGACGGGCAAATCCAAACTATCAAAATATTCGCGGGCACAGTGAACAAACTTTGACGCAACCCGCCCGTAGAGCGGTAGTTCCAGCGCCGATCGGTAGGGGCTAGACTGCTTTACCGCTACAGACATCCGGCAGTTACCAAAGCCAAGATCAGCGAGATGCGCGACCTGGGGAACCTTCTCCCGCAGTACGTCATACCCAATGATTCCTAGCTGCGCCTGACCGTATTCCACATACACTGGCACGTCATAGTTCCGCACCAAGAGTGCCTTTGCTGTTCCAGTGGGGTCAGTAATTTGCAGCAAGCGATTGGCTGGATCGAGAAAAACGCTGAAATCCAGCCCGACAGACTTTAATAGCCGGATACTGTCGGAGAGCAGAGCGCCTTTAGGCAGTGCAACGGTAATCATAAAAGCAATGCAACGTAATCACAAAAAGCGTTCAGCGTTCAGCCGTCAACACGATAATAATAGCTGAAGGCTGATGGCGAATGGCGACATGCGGATTCTTTTGGTAGATGACGAAGCAGAAATGGCAGACCCGTTGAGTCTTTTGTTGACCCGCGAAGGCTATACAGTGGATGTGGCTTATGACGGCGATCGGGGCAATCAGTTGGCACAACAGGAACACTACGATCTGTTGATTCTAGACTGGATGATGCCCCGCTATTCGGGTCTGGAGATTTGTCAGCAGGTGCGATCGCGAGGTGATACGACACCCGTTCTGTTTTTGACGGCAAAAGATACAGTAGACGATCGGGTCGAAGGGTTAGATGCGGGAGCCGATGATTACCTGATCAAACCGTTTGAACTGCGGGAACTGCTGGCTAGAGTTCGGGCGTTGCTGCGTCGTCCCGTCACCTTGGAGCCTGTTGCACCAACCCAACGCTTACAGGTGGATGATTTAGAACTCGATGTGAGTAATCAGCTTGCCTACCGTCAGGGACGGGCGATCGAGCTTTCTGAGAAAGAAGCACAACTGCTGGCATACCTGATGCGCCTGCCGAACCAGATTCTCACCCACGAACAGATCCACCAGCATCTATGGGGCGACAGCGCAGAAAAACCTACCAGCAACGCTCTTGCCGCTCAGATTCGGCTACTACGACGCAAAATTGAAGCCAATGGTGAACCGCCCTTAATCACCACAGTCTACGGGAAAGGCTATCGGTTTGGCGTTTCGGCAGAGTAACCGTTGGCGTGTAGAGCATCCGTCTGCTCTGGAAGAGGGCTGGCAATAGACCCTTTGGCACTGTCTTCGCGTCCCATGCCAAAGGCTGCTAAGGCTGCTATCCTTACCGCTTGTAACGTTCACAGGTGATTTAAATCTCCAGGTCAAGTCTGTTGACCATGCCACCTTCACGATAATTATCCCAGGGATAGAGATTTAAAGGTTTGATGAAGGGTAAGATAAAATCCCGTTTTTAGTTTTGTAGTGCATACTACCGTTCACTAAACCACAGATTATTCATGCCAATTTTCGGACTTGTATGGGTTGCCTCGTGGGTTGGTTGCTTTTTTTCGTCTAGCCAAGACCTGTTGCGAGCGCCTGCTGCTTTAGCCCGTGTTCTACCACTTCAAGCCGTCTACAGGGTGAGTGGTGCTCGTGACGATCGATCGATGGCTGTCAGCCGCGATCGGGTCATCTCCATGCTGCCCTCGCAGCAAGTGCAACCATTTAGCTCCTTCATGCCAACTGCGCCCCAGGCTCAAGCTCTTTCTTTAGCACTGGCGTTCGATACCAGTAGCATCCTGCCAGCCTCAGTTGATTTTCTAGGCACGTTTAAGAACTTCTTCTCAAGCTTTCAAAGATTTACAGTGCCCCGCTCGACCCCACCGATCGTTGTGGTTCAAGCAGAACCCAGGCGAGAGGCAAAAACGAGCATCAAGCAGGTAAATGCTGGGATGGGCTTTGGTCGCTGTCTGTCGATCGCCCAACAGGGTGCTAACGCAGGTGGTACAAACCCCAGCCTGAAGCATCAGACTAAAAGCCTCTTTCAGGTCAAGATCAAAGACTCTGTTATTGGCTCTGCCTTTAGTCAACGGCAGGCAAGGCAGCTTGCTAATCACCTTGAGCAAGCTTTAGATAGTGCCACTGTAAGTAAGGCTAAAGCCCCCTTCGACCAGTTGCAGCCTGGTTTGATCAATGGTGTCCCTGGTGGAAAATTGGGCGATCGCGTCTTGTTTACGGTCGATCAGCAGATGGCTAACCAGTGGGACTGTCACCCCGAAGTACTGGCAATTCAGTGGGTCAACGCATTGCGAACGGCGTTAGCCGAGCCGCCTCTAGCACTTGCCGAAGCGCAGGCAAAAATGCGTGGTTTGCAGGAAACGGGAGAGCGACTGGAGGGCATTGCCTCCTGGTATGGTCCCTACTTTCACGGGCGACAAACCGCGACAGGCGAACGGTTTAACCAAAATGACTTCACCGCTGCCCACCCATCGCTGCCCTTTGATACCTATCTAAGAGTGACCAATCGCAACAATGGGAAAGCTGTCATCGTACGAATCAACGATCGGGGTCCCTACTTTGACAACCGTACGTTAGACCTGTCTCGGGAAGCCGCTCGGTCTTTGGATAGCGAAATCAAGGGCATTGTACCAGTCGAAGCGGAAATTATGCAGCGCGTTACGTCAACCGATGACCTGGGTAAGTCGATCGCTCGTGGTCTATAGCGTTGCACTAAGCGGCAAAATAATATGGCGGTTGGCATCGATGATGAGCCGACCTTCGCCACGAAGCTGACCTAGCAGCCGAGTGACAGTGACGCGAGTGGTACCGATGGCACTTGCCAGATGTTGATGGGTCAGCCGTACGCTGAGGCGAGTGCCGCCAGCAACCGGTTGACCGACTTCCATTTGTAGCAACAGCAGCAATTGCCGTAGCCGATCTTCTACCCGTCGATAGCCAGCCATTGCCAGCATTGCTTCGGTTTGCCGTAGCCTGCGGACTGTGTGACGACCCACTTCTTGTGCCAGGGTGGGTGATTGATCCATTTCGGCGATCGTCAGCCCCATCACATCCACATCTGACAGTGCCGTTGCCTGGTAAGGATAAATGAGCGTTAACGGCAACCCAAACGGCATAGAGGGACCCGCTAACCCTAGCAAGGCATCGTCACCGTTTTGATACAGGGTACTAAGCTGCACCACACCCCGGCAGACAACCCACACATCTTCAGGATTCATGGGAATCGTTTGTCCGGCACGAAAAGAACTCAGATTCCGCCCTTGATAAAGTTCTTCCAGAAATTGACGCAGATCGGGCTGGACAGCATCTCTAGAAGCGTAGGCTTGCAGCATAGAGCTTATGAATGTGATGGGGAGCACCATAAGCCTAGAACCTATATTTCAAGGGAAGTTAATTAGAAGGTTGGCTTTAGGTTAAGTTTTGCTGATAGCGCGCGATCGCCAGCAGCCCGTAGCGCCATAAATCCACCACTCTCACAAACCTACTCCCCACTCCGTTCGGCTGAGCGCTTACGTCGAAGCCCCACTCCCCACTCCCTTCCTTACTCCCTCCCCTTCCACGCATCAATCAACTCATCCATCGTCAGACCCAAAATGCGTGCCAGCGGGTTAAGTTGATTATGCTCAATGTCTTCGTTTCGATAAATCGCTTGTAGCTCAACGCGAGACAGCCGAAACGTATCGCAGAACTTGGCAAACTCCTCATCGTTCAAGTCCAGGTCTTCCTGACGTTGTTTTAATAACAGCGCGACTAAAGCCGTACCGCTTGTGGGGCTGACTGCTTTAACCATGTACTGTTGCACCAGTTCGCCAACACCCATCGCAGTACCACCCGATCGGGCTGTCAAGTCATAGCAAGCCAACTCTAGCGCTTTGTATACCTGTTCTCCCTCAGTCAACTGTTTCACAATCTGACGAGCATAGGCTGGCTGGCAAAAGCCAATGACCTTACCCTCGTAAGTAAGCGGCTGTAAGGATTCTTGGTCATTAAAAGCCCAGGACGACGGCTGTGGTGTCTTTGCCATGTAATTCTCCGGGAGGCATAAAGGGGTGATAAGGGGTGAGTAGCGCTCATTGAGCCATTTTATTGCTTCACCCACTATTTATTCATCCTTCACCGAATCACGGCAGCGCTTTAAGCACCTTTGTGAGCTGTTCAATCAGTTGGTCAATGTGGCTGGTTTCGATCGTGAGTGGTGGTGACAGGGCAATAATATCGCCAGTGGTGCGGATCAACAGCCCTTGCTCAAAGCAGTTGACGAGGCATTCGTAGCCACGGGCACCGGGAGTACCGGATGATGCCAACTCAATGCCAGCGACCAGACCCATATTGCGAACGTCAATGACGTGAGGTAAGCCTTTGAGCGAATGGACTGCGGTTTCCCACTCACTGGAAAGACGACGGGCGCGATCGAACAAGCCTTCTCTTTCGTAGATATCCAATGTCGCTTCAGCTGCAGCACAGGCAACAGGATGACCAGAGTAGGTGTAGCCGTGGAACAGTTCGATCGCATTGTCTGCTCCATGCATAAAGGCATCATGAATGCGCTGCCGTGCAAAGACTGCACCCATTGGGACGGTGCCATTGGTAATGCCTTTTGCCACCGTTACCAGATCAGGCATCACGCCAAAATGCTCCGTTGCAAAGCCTGAACCAAGCCGACCAAAGCCCGTAATCACTTCGTCAAAAATCAACAGAATGCCGTATTTGTCGCAGATGGCTCGCAAGCGTTCGAGATACCCTTTGGGTGGCACCAGCACTCCCGTTGAGCCAGCCAGCGGTTCGACAATCACAGCGGCGATCGTGGAGGCATCATGCAGCGTTACGATGCGCTCCAGTTCATCTGCCAGATGTGCGCCCCACTCCGGCTGACCACGAGTAAACGCATTGTGTTCCAGATTATGCGTATGGGGCAAGTGATCCACACCCGGAATCAAGCTGCCAAAAAACTTGCGGTTGGGCGCAATACCACCCACTGAAATGCCACCAAAACCAACGCCGTGATAGCCACGCTCTCGCCCAATCAGCCGGGTGCGCGTACCCTCTCCCCGTACACGATGGTACGCCAGCGCGATTTTGAGGGCAGTATCCACCGACTCAGAACCAGAATTGGTAAAAAAGACATGGTTCAGATCGCCCGGAAGCATTTTCACCAGCCGATCGGCAAGGGCGAAGGGACCCGGATGCCCCATTTGAAACGTGGGCGCAAAATCAAGCTGCATGACTTGCTTGTGTACGGCTGCCGCAATCTCTTCGCGACCATGCCCTGCATTGACGCACCACAACCCGGCAGTGCCATCCAGCACTTCGCGTCCATCGACTGTTGTGTAATACATCCCCTTTGCTGCCGCCATCAATCGGGGCTTGGCTTTGAACTGCCGATTGGCGGTAAAGGGCATCCAAAACGCATCAAGGGATGCAGGGTGAGTGGTCGGTTGCTCTGGTTGCATAGCGGTGACTAAGGGCGATCGGCTTCCATCAGCTTACCTCGGAAGCAGCCATCCAATTGGGGTGGCGATCGTTGGCTTAGGTTCACCTTCAGCCTACGCTTCGACGAAGCAAGCCACAGCTTTAAAGCGCACGCTGGCAGTTCGCTAGTGATAGAGTGCCGCGAACGCAAAGGCAGCCAGCAACGGTATAAGGATGGGTACGGTGACCACAAGCCCCCATTTGCCCAGCCGAATAGGTTGACCGTCTGCCTTCATGAGAGCAATCACAGCCGCCCCTCCCATGACGACCCAGAGCAAGCCAAAGGCAAGAAAAATAGCGTAAGTAGAATCTTCCATCTTCTTGTTTTAGCGCATGGATAGAAACTGATAAATCGATCGCCGACATGAATTTACGAGGAAAGGTTCACAGTTGCCGATCGCTCTCTCGATCGCCAGCAGTGACTAAGGGCGATCGTGTTCCAACCTATGGCATTTAGTTTCAAAAGATAAACTTTGATTTCAACCCTGGAAATCACAATGGAAAAGGAGTATTCTAAAAGATAAGAAGCAAAGGATAAGGAGACTTCTTAATTCAAAGTTCTTAGTTCAAAGAAAGTGGTTCAGCTTACGTTAAACAGGAGGTTTTTATCGTTTTAACGTCTGAATCGATCTCATCAATATGTGCAGCATTCAACCAGGTTGTTGATATCTCTTCATCTGCAACATCGAGAGTAATGCCATAGATACCTAGAGACCCAAAACCAACTCAACAACGGTATCGCAGCAGCTCTAATTATGATCGTCATAAGCGAGGAGATCCCTCATCCTGGCCGTTCTAATTGCTGTGCAAAGTTTGATTCATTGCTTTTGATCCATTGATTGAAAGCCCAGATAGCCCCGACCGTAGCAATATATGGTTGGGGCTATCTTTTGGTGTTATTGCGCTGCATCCTCGCACTACGATCGCAGCCGTAACCTTTAACTCAGTGCTAACATTTTGCAACCATCCGCTGCAAGCAGTTCGTTCTGCGGCGATCGCTCACTCAATTGGATAAAAGCAGGATTGCTTCATTATTTATAGAAGGTTTGTCGAAGAAACGTACGAGAATCTCAAAGTGGAGCGGCGGTAAATGTATTGCCGCTCCACAATTAGATTGACGCATCAACTCAAGCGGTCTACTTCTCCGTCACGACAAGGCTTGAGGAAGCCGATCGCCCGAATTCTTCTGGAGCGTATTGCAGATGTGCCTCCGCACCAGGATAGACGAACGTGCCGGGAGTGACGGAACGTACCAGATAATGCAGGGTGTATACGCCGGGATCGAGCTTGTCACCAAAGGCAACCACGCGATCGTGGTAGATCGTTTGATAGCCAAGCTGCCAGCTATCGCCCTGCGACTGGAAGTAGGGGGTCGTCGTCTGGAAGCTGTTATCCACTGCTTCAAAGCCCGCAGGCAGCGGATCGGTGACGACCACGTGATCTACTGCATGATCGGCAATGATCTCCAGCCCAATATCGTAGACCTGCCCCACAGGAACAGTCAGTGGTTCTGGCGCGTAGAGTCCGGTTTTGTACAGCACCTTGTCTTCGTTGGCAGGACGAATGGTGCGGGTGATTCTCAGCCCGTTGAGTTTGCCGGGTTGGTTGCCCTGTAGACGATAGCGGTAGGCAACAAGGTAATGCAGAGTGCCCTGTCCCGTTTTTGTGAGAATCAGGTCATTGCGATCGCGCGGTAACGCAGCCATTGCGACTGTTTCGGTTGTACTGGGAGTGCGGTAGCCTGCAAATTTAGCAGCGGCGATCGGTTTACCTGCTAGTGCAGCAGTGGCTTCAAACGTGGGTGGTGTCGGTTGAAGTTGGCTATATGCCACTAGAGCCGTGAGCGCTTCGGCGTTGTCGTGGGTGCTTTGCCAGGTGCCGTTACGCCGCTGAGAGAGTAGCCCTTTCAACAGCCGATCGGTGTCCTCAGCTTTAGCTTTTTGAGCGACAAAGAGCCGTAATGCCTGAGCTTGAGCAGTGGTCGGAGAGTTGAGCCAGCGCCAGTTAGGCGGCAGGTTCACAGTGGCGTTGCGCCCCGTTTGGTAAATCGTTTCCTGAAGCTGATTCACCATTGTGGTGGCTTCCTGCTGCCAATCGGGGAACTGAGCCAGATACCGCGCCAGCTTGATCTGGCTCACGGGGTCAAGCTGACTCCGCTGGCTGTAAAGGTCAGCAAGGAAGTCGTTGCGTCGATCGCCCAGGTCTGCAAGAGCAATCAACGTTTCCAGGCGAATCTGATTTTTGCACAGCGCTTGTTTGCAGAAATCGTACTGTCCGGGGTCGGCGAGGAGTTT
>JBGTJW010000094.1:0-3424 GCA_041744955.1 Stenomitos sp.
CTATCATCATTACCGTAAACGTTCCCAAGCTCCTTAAATCCTATCTACAACTGTAGTGCCAATTTTTCTTCAAGAACTGCTACCCAGTATCGCTGCACCCTTTCAACTCCGAACTAGGCAACACCAGCAAGTTTTACAAATTAATTTGGCTACTGACTTGCCTGTGCTAGTTACTAACCGCGCTAGCTTGGAAAGAGTTTTCAACGAACTGCTCAACAATGCTTGTAAATATACTCCAGTAGGTGGTGAGATTGTTTTGAGTGTAGAGAGCAACTTTTCACCAGCACTTACCTCGGCTGGCACGACACCAATAAGTATCTTTACTATTAGCAATTCATCTGAAATTCCCGCAACTGAGTTAGGGCGAATTTTTGACAAATTTTATCGGGTTTTTCAAGCTGACCGTTGGCAACAAGGAGGTACAGGCTTAGGACTAGCCTTGGTGAAGAAATTAATCGAACAACTGCAAGGAACTATCTCTGTTGATAGCTCTAGCGGGTGGACTACCTTTACCATCGTGTTACCCCATCAACCATGGGAGCATAATAAATTAATATGATTTGTACTACATTGAAGTATGATTCTTGTAGATAACCACATTTTATTGAGAATCAAAGCGAAGATTTTAATTTCTCGTTACTTATTCTCATTTAATTTCAGGTTTCAAAATACATCCTACAAAGCATACTAATTTGTTACGCTCCCTAAGTTCGTTAGGTTCGATCTTCGCCAAGTTCATAAAGCTCCTTAAATCCGTAGAGGTCGGGTAAAGAATAGAAGTTCTAACGAAACTGCTTCAGCCTAAAGTGCGTGTTTTGGGCGGATGATTTTTCGGCAGGTGGGATGCCAACTTGGTCATTGAGTTCTCTCAATTGTTGGTTCAACTCTCTCTGCCGTTTAATCAAAGCTTCAAAGTCTGCCTTTGTTGCCAAGTCTGCCCTGTTGGTAGGGATGAGCTGATTCACCTGATTCAAGCAGGCATTTAACCCTGCGGCGAATTCGTTGCGGGTGACAGGACGCTCGCCTTGGTACGTGCCATTAGGATACCCGGAGAGACAACCTGGTTGCGGAGTTACGTCGCTAGGGGCGCTTGGTGTCTGTGCTAGCGTTTTTAATGGGTAGGAAGCAATTGCCGCAACCGCCAAGGTAGTTGCGAGGGCTGCTTTCTTTAGCAAGCTTACAATTGATGAAGTCTTAGACATTGGTCGAAGCTCCAAACCATCTACTCTTTCAGCTTATCAAATCAGTCTGGTAGGGTAGGAACTGATTGTGCAATGGTAATGTACAGGTATCAGAGTGGAATGGCACGAAGATAAGCACAAGTTGATGGCTGAAAGCCTAGTAAATTGGATGCAATCACCACCTAATTTCCCGTTAACTTAGTGCCATTCCACTTAGAGTGCCGCCCAAATTATATCTGCTTTGTGTAAATGTGAAAAATGCCGCCATAGCGGGGTTAGCATTTATTACAACGCTAAAAGCAGCAACAACAGCACCGAATGTGATTTTTAGAGATAATTGGTCATTCTTCTTTCCTTTCTTTGCTTTTTTGGGATGTACTAAGATTGGTTGTGTTGCAAAAACAGATGGAGCTGATAGATTGAAAGGTCTGTAAATCGCCTCATCAAACTCTTAATAGAAAAGACAGTCGTTGAGTACGTCATTCAATGCGCCACTTCCTAGCGAGCAGAGCAGACGCGCCCAGCACGGCAAAGAGCGCGGCTGGTGACGACGACTCCGGCACTGCCTGCTGCGATTGAATAAATTGGGACAGACCAGTGAGGTTATCGGTGTTAATCAAATCGACTCTAGCGTCATAGAGCGGTCCCCAAACGCTAGGTGCATCTTGTGGGAGGTTCCAGAAGCGCAGAAGTTTCCCCTCGCCATGCACCTGAGCCGCGATCTCCTCCATGGCTGCCTTCGTGTCGTCTGGGATAAGACCTGTACCGTTCCAAGCTGTGTCGCCGCTAAAGAAATTGTTCCAGTTATCGCTGATCAGGGGGATGAACTCTGATGCGGCTCCTGTACCAATGTCGCTCTTGCGCCCGTCGTAAGCAGCGTAGCGGCGATTCTGCGATCGCATGAAATCTCGCGGGCGGTTACCTGAGATAATGACGTTAACTGCCCCTTGAGATACATCGTAGCCCCCAGAAGGGTTCGTAGTGTACGTGGTAAACAGCCCTGGGCTGCCAGCCGCGTAGCCCTCCAGCACCTCGTGCAGTTGCTGGTAGGTTGAGACACCCTCGCTCTTAATGTCAACCAATAGGAGCAGGGGCGTGCTGTCAGCGTAGACACCGCCATTGTTCGCCTGAGCTGCTAGGTCACGCAGCGGGTTCAAGTAGAGTTCTTGAATTGTGGGCAGCACTGAAGGATCGACCACCGGATCGTGGGCGACGCGCAATTCTCCGTTGTCGTTGGGGTAGAGCCAGATGTCAGCTTCAACACTGATGAACCCATTGTGGAGGGCATCAAAGAGCGGATACTCGTGTTCGTAATCGTTGTGAGCATGGGTGCGTGGCACAGACTGGCTAGACGGAGTGGGAACCGTATTGGCAGAGGCTTGAGCGACCCAACAATTTGCGGCGATCGCGCCAACAGCAAATGCACGGATGAGATTTTTCACGTTGCTTCTTCCTTCAGTAGTTGCCGTAGTTGATATCGCTTCGCTTCCCTTTCCCAATTGGAGATAGCGAATAATCTCGTTACAAATCAAACTTAGAAGACGAAAGTTAAATCGTGTTTTTAAAATTCTTAAGGTTTCGATATGGGGTGGTGTCGCCATCCATTTGAAGAGGAGCGTCAACTTACAACCCTACTTAGCCAGTTAGGATACGACCCAGGGATTACCGATCTTCCCTGGCTGCCAAGCCTAAATTTAGTCGTGTTGTAAATTCTTTGTTGACCTAGTAACACATTGAGTCTGACCGAGGGGACTGAACTCATTGAGAAGTGGCAGCAACTTTGGTTCCCAAGTCAAACTGCATAATCAACAAATAATTTACAGGTTGCATTTTTGGAGTGGCTACCTAAATTCCTCCTTTCCAACAGGAGCTTTCTGTCTTTCCACAGTTTTTGCAACACAGTCTACTTTTGCGTTTCAACACTGAACTTAAAGCACCAAATGCTAAGACTCCCAATACAGAAGTAGGTTCAACTACACTAGCAGACTCGCCGATGCGAACGTTATCAATACCGATAAAGGCAACACCATCATTGTCGGGACCAGAAGCAACGAGTCGGAGTTCATCGAACCCTGTGTCAGAGATAGCAAGCGTCGTACGCAACAGAGAGCTAGTTCCAACTACCTCGAAGTCAGCTAAGGCAATTGTGTTGCTAGCAACAAGATTTCCATCCCGCAATGCCTCTAGGATCAGGATGTTGTTTGAGGGAGAAAAGAGCTGCTGGCTGAATAGTTCTAGACTGG
>JBGTJW010000095.1:0-3968 GCA_041744955.1 Stenomitos sp.
ATCTGTTGCCTCAGAAGCTCTCGTGCTCTCGTTCTGCCGACAAGATCTTTCACGGCTAACAACCTCGCGATCAGAAGGTGTGTAGCAGCTAAAGCCTCCCACTAAAGTGGGTAGTTTCGACTAGCGTGCTGGGACAATGAAAATTGCTGTAAGTGCTTGCAACGGCTTTCAAGCCTTGTCCTCTGAACGGCGGGATACGGTTCACAGCCGACTTAAGTGACTATAGTCAGGCATTTCGGTGAGCATAGTTCTCATCTTGAGAATTGCTGAAACGTCTATCTCAATTGGGTTTTTCCTCTAAAAATATGCTAACGTTATGAATGGCTCGATAATAATCCTACTGCGGGCGTAGTTTAGTGGTAAAACTTTAGCCTTCCAAGCTAATAATGCGGGTTCGATTCCCGCCGCCCGCTTTGAAAAATGTACAGTGACTAATTAAGTGTCATCGGTGACAGACTAATGTCGTTAGTGACTAGCTCTTGTCGTCGAGACGGCTATACCAGGGCCAGAAAGCAAGACTGTCTAACGACAGTCAAACTAACCCTCATTTTGCACGAACGTAGACTGCAAGCAGCTTACGTCGCGGCGCTGTTGAAATCATTCAGTTTTCAAGGTGCAAAGCTTTAGCTACAGCCCCTTTTAAGCACGGGCTTGGTAAGCAGCGATCGCCACTGCTCTAGCCTTGTCTCCTAGTCTGCCGACCAGAGGCTGTTTGACTTCTTCAATGGCAAGACCGAGTTTGCTAGCTTGGCTACGAAGGCTCTCAAGGAGTCTGCCATAGCTCCAACGGTGAACGCTAGCGCGATACTGCTTAGCGTATTTCTGTTGTTCTTCTAAATAGCCTGGACTTTTTTGCTCAGCTCTGGCTTTAAGCTCGGCTTCGACGATGGCTCGAACGTCTCCCAGCTTGGGTAGGGCAAGACTGCCAGCACGGTAAGTTTTAGCGATCGCCACGATCGCTTTCGCTAGTAGTCGATCGACGTACTGCCCTAGCTCCGATTCTCCAAAGTGGTCAGGGGCTGATCGTTTTTGTGCCTTGTGGCGTTGATGGGCGGTTTTCTGCTGCTCTGAACGTCTTCGATTCAGCAGCCTATAATTCTCACCGAGTAGTTGCCGAATCCCATAGGCAGCGAGAATCTGGTTGGCATGGGCATCCCAGACAACGATCGCGGCAGGCTTTTCTAACCCCAGGCTCAGCCCGACGACAATGTGAGACAGTCCCTTGTAAAGCGGTTTGCTGGGGCGATCAAACGGTGTGTTAATCCGAGTCAGGGTAGAGTTCAGGCGTTTGACATAGGCTTTCTGGGTTGCCAGAAGATCGCCCTTACTCTCCATTTGAGTGATTTTCTTGGCAACGTCTGCGGCTTTTTCTTGTCGGACTTGCTCTGTGCCTTCTACTGTCCAAAGCCGCGTGTCGATGGTGCAGTAAAGGGTAAGCCGATGCACATCCCAGGGATGCCCCTTCCCTTCACCTTCCTGCCATCCTAGACGAGCAGAACGAAGAGTAAAAAGGCCACTAGAATGTTGATCTTTACTGGCTCGTTTTGTCTCCTGGTCTTCTAAAAACCGTTGGAACCAGGGAAGCTGGCGTTGGTCGCAGTAGATCGTAAAGGTGTGGTCACTGAACCCGTTGAAGTGGACGCAGAGCCGATCCTTAGCGTTTTTCTCCCAAACTAAATCTTCATTCGTCTCAAAGATCAGCGGAAAGGGGAGCACGCTCGGTCTGGTCAGCAGTCGGTCTTGCCAGCGTCTAGCCTCAGCATTGTCTCTTGGAACCGTTTGAGTAGCAGTTTCAAGCGCATCGAGCCAGCTTTGTCCGGTTAGATCGCGCCCATGTGGTAGGCGACCGTCGATTTGTTCTTGCAGTCGCTTGACTTGAATCTCAACCTTGCGGCGGCGTTGAGCAAATTTTTGTGGGTCTTCGTCTTGCTGCGGGACTTTGCAGCCGTTTTTGAGCAAAAAGGCGATCGCACAGCGCTCGAACACCGATTTTGCATCTTTGTAACGGTCAAAAAGCTGACTGGCTACACTGCGGTCTGATAAATTTGCCTTCTTTTTGCCCTTCTTGCCTTGATTCTGGGCTGGCTTGTCTGAGGATGCTGCTGGCTGGAGCTGAGCTAGAAGCACAGCAGCACGATCACGAAGGTTGGCGAGTTCAACATCACTCTCTTGAGCCAAGGCTTCATCGCTTTTAAGCATTTCCAGCCAGCGCAGTTTGCCATCTACCTTATGCTGAAGATGCTGCTGAATTTTGTACACTCGCTTGCTGAATGTCGTAGTCGCACGTTGATGTCGCTACAACAAAGACTTTCCAGAGCGCTTTAGCAGCAGACCTTTTGGCGATTTGACAGTGCAACAGCAGTGCAAATCCTCGTCGCACGTTTGAGGTCGCTACTTCCCAATTCGCACCTTTGCGGTCGTTGCTTGCTCTACAGAAATCGAATCCGTCATTGTTGGATTTTCAAATGACCCCAAGTTTAGATACGCCCTGATCAAATGGGTGGCGAAGTCTCACAACAATACAATCAAGCGCAAACGTAAACAAGTGGTGCAGAAAGCACTTGGCTTCAAAGATGTTCGGCAGGTTGAGCGGTTGCTCAAGCAGTATAAGGCAGGTGATCTCCACGAAGAGTGCGGTACAAAACGCTCTGACACAGGAAAGATTTTAATTGACCCATACTGGCTCAAGTACATGGAGGACTACTGGGACAAAGCCCTCACGAAGAAAGAGGAACTACGTGGCATTGATGTTTACCGGGAGGTTAAGCGTCACGCGGAGGTTGATTGTAGGGGAAAGGATGTGCCGCTCTTCCCCCACCGGGCAACTGTCTACCGGATTGTGAATCCCTGGATCGATGAACGCGATCGCACTCAGGGAAAAAGAACCCGCAATCCTGGTTCCGGTTCGTGGATGGCAGTGATGACGAAAAGCGGCAAAATCTTGAAAGCAGATTACAGCAATCAGATCATTCAGGCTGATCATACACAGCTAGATATTTTTATTCTTGATGAGGAAGGTAATCCTTATCGACCCTGGCTAACCATAGTTGTAGAGACTTTTTCCAGCAGCTTACTAGGGTACTTCTTGGGTGCGAGGTCGCCAGGGACAAATGAGGTTGCCTTAGCCCTACGCCATGCAGCGATGCCCAAGCAGTGTCCAAGCGAGTATCTAACCGAGGAGTTTCTTGAGCTTTTCCAGACCAAGAACATTCCCACCACTTGGGGTGCTTACGGTTTGCCCAAGCAGTGGTTTTTCACCGATAGTGGCAGAGACTTAGCAAAGTCCAAGCACATGAAGCAGATTGGGCGTAAGTTTGACTTTGAGTGTGAAACTCGAAGAAGCCCTAAAGAAGGCGGTATTGTCGAGCGCTGGTTCAAGACCATTAAAGAGATTCTCAGACGCTTCGGAGGCTTCATTGAAAAACCGAAGGTCAAGGAATACACCGAAAAAGCTCAAAAAGGTGCCTGCCTCAGACGTAGAGACTTAAGAAGAGTACTGGATGGCTTTTTCTGGGCTTATAATCATGAGCCTTATCCAAAGGATCAGCGCCATACCCGCTACGAGCGCTGGTTGCAAGGGTTAGGCGGCGTGCTCCCTGACATTCTCGATGAGGAAGAACTAAGTGTCTGCTTGATGAAAGAAGAAACTCGCATTGTCCAGGAGAATGGCTCTGTGTCTTATAAGGGGCAAACCTATCGTGGGGAGTGCTTGAAAGACAGGAAGTACTTAAGTGAAACAGTCACCTTAAGAGTTGACTACGAACATGCCCTGCGGCTCCGCGTTTACATCAATGAGGATGAAACCTACGATCGCATGGGGCAGTTTCTCGGTTTCGTGGATGCCATCAACCTGAATCATCAGGACTTACAGCGGTTCTCAGATGAATAAGCCACAGTGAGCGAACCAGCCAAGGGCATCATCAGCGGAAATACACTCATTAATAATCTTGGTTAAAGCTTGATCGAGT
>JBGTJW010000096.1:0-5776 GCA_041744955.1 Stenomitos sp.
CTGTTGGGCAAACGTCATTACCGCACGCGCTTACAACGTCTGAAGTCTACTACATCCTTAGCGGTCAGGGTGAGATGCATATCGAGGACGAATGCCAGGTTGTAGAAGCTGGAGACGCGGTGTACATTCCACCCGATGCCAAACAGTTTATTCGCAACAGCGGCACGGAGCCATTGGTGTTCATCTGCCTGGTTGATCCGGCATGGCGTAAAGAGGATGAAACGATTCACCCATCGAACCCCTAATCGGGGTTTGAATCGGGAAAGCGATTGTTGGGAATTTGCTCAGCTTCGGGACAGTCATCAGAAACGGCAGGCTCGACATTGCCTTTTGGAACAGCGGCTAGCTTTTGGGTGACAGCCCCAATGCTTTCCAGACGCACCATTTCTTCCCACGAACAGTTTTCGTCTTCTTCTTCAGTTTCGTAACGCAGGGTCACTAAGTCTCCTTCGATGTCGAGGATGCGTGCCCGTTCAATCCAACGTTGCTGGTCCCGCAAGAAGATCCAGACTTCGCGACCGTCGCAACACAGTTGATAGATCTTGCGGTGTAACATGTTGCTTCTCCTGAGCAGTGAATATGTCAAATACTTCGTGCAATGTCCCTATTGCAGGCATGGCTTTCACCGTCGTTGGGGCTTTCATGCCTTGCTCCTTTGAGAAGCGAAAACAGGGGGACAGGCGTATTGCCCATCTCCCACCCAGCGATCGAAGTATACCCGGCGGAGCGGCACTTGAAAAAACTTGAGCAGCTTTCATTGGGTAGACCAATGTTAACTGAAAGGTGAAAAACAGCTTTAGGTTGCGCTTGAAGCGGAAAAATGTTTTTCGAGGTCATTATTTAAGCAAGGTTCAGTAGTTTCAGGAGGTTCTGCATCGGCTAAGGACGTGAGTGCAGATCCTTACAAGGAAGAAACACTTGGCGTATGGAGCATTACAGATAGATAGGGGCTGATCAAGCGAAACCAGTCACGAGCGTCTGTAGATCTAGCCATTTGCCTTGGCATTCTCCTTCACTAAATATGCAACAGACAGCGTTGGTTAAAGCCTCTTCAACTTAAAGCGATCGATTTACATCCCTTAAGTATCGGATTGTACCAACTATTCTAGCGATTGTTAAGCACGATGCGAGTGATTGGTGCCGAACCGAGGGCAAAGTGCAGATTGGAGCGGTACTTACGCAACGAAAGTTTATTTTTGGTAGGGTAGCTGCAAGATCTTAGGACAGTGGAGGCGATTAAATGTTGCTGCAATTGAGTACCTGGCTTGAAGTGGAGGCATATTTGGAGCGATCGCAGGGCATTATCGTGCCGATCGGTTCCACTGAGCAACATGGTCCAACGGGCTTGATTGGCACCGATGCGATTTGTGCAGAGGCGATCGCGCGCGGAGTCGGTGAGGCAACCCAGGCGCTCATTGCGCCGACCATCAATGTGGGCATGGCACTCCACCACACTGCGTTTCCGGGAAGTATGAGTCTGCGACCCAGTACGCTCATTTTGGTGATTCGCGATTACATCACCTGTCTGGCACGAGCAGGGTTTACACGTTTTTTCTTCGTTAACGGGCATGGGGGCAATGTGGCGACGCTCAAGGCAGCGTTTTCTGAGGTCTACGCCACTTTGGTCGATTTGCACGTACCCCAGGCGGAGCAAGTCCAGTGCCAGGTAAGCAACTGGTATCTGTGCAGTCCTGTTTACAAGCTGGCGAAGGAGCTTTACGGCGACCAGGAAGGCTCTCATGCCACGCCTAGCGAGGTTGCCCTGACGCAATATGTTTACCCAGAAGCAATCAAACACGCCCCCTTAGACGAACCCGTGGCGAAGGGACATCGGATTTATGGCGCGGCTGATTTTCGACGGCACTATCCCGATGGGCGCATGGGGTCAAATCCGGCACTGGCAGCGCCTGAGCACGGCAAACAATTTTACGAACTAGCCGTTAAAGATCTAAGTAATGCGTATTTAGAGTTCCTTGCCGCAGTATAAAATGGCGCAAGTGGGAGAAAAATGTAGAGGAGAGTGTTTTGGGTAGGGAAGAGGTGAAGGGGGAAAGAGTGAAGGGGTGAAGAGGTGAAGGGATGGAGGGTGAAAGAGTGAAGGGGTGAAGAGTATGGCGTATTCTAATCGGAAGTGGCTGTGAGTTGCTTTTGCCTTTCTCGTTTGGCTTGACCAGTAGTCGTGGTTTCCCGTGGTGTCACTAGCCAGGGCGATCGCGTTTCAGTGGATGAATAGTCCTGATCATTAAGAGGGCATTCTCAGTCAGGCAACCGTTGGCGCTACACAATTTTTAGCGTCACCGGAATGCCAGTAAGCCATGATGTGGCTGTAATCATGATGTGGCTGTAATACAGTGGCGTAACGATCGCCGCGATCGTGCAAAGCTCGGAGAATAGGATGTTAGAAACCGATTCATCGCCTTCCTCAATGGATGCTACCCTACAGCAGCAATGCCTACAGCAGTTGGCACAGCAGTTACAGATGTTGCTGCGATCGCAGCCTTATGCGTCTCTGATGCAGATCCAATGTGTTGTGAAGCAAGGGCACTTGATGGTTCTTGGTCAGCATCCACCTGAGGTGACTCCCGATTCACAGGCAGTCTTTGGTGCATTGGAGCAAGCGATTCCCACACTGCTGCCCACATTTCAAGAGATAGGGCTGGGTACAGACACTCCACCGCAAGCAAAACTTTACCTAAGAGCGCTAGGACAACGGCAACCCTATGCCGCTCACACCTTTTCATTGCCGTCGATCGCAAACCCGTTCGAGCCGTTGACCGAGACGACGGACGCTGAATGGATGCTGGGCAGGGAGGAGTCTACCGCCGCCGAAGGTGAGTTGTACGATCGTGAGGTCGATCATGATCGTGAGGTGAGTAACGGTGATGATGCTTACGCTGCCACATCGCTGGAGGCAGAACCGTCTGATCTGGCTCACTTGAACCCTGACTTGACACCGATCGCCCAGCCAACGGAGGCTGAACGATCGTCCCTTTTGCCGTGGCTCGTTGCTGGCATTGGAGTCAGCGTTATCGGCTTTGCAAGCGGGTTGTGGTTCATGTCGCGTCCCTGTATGGCTGGAGCGTGTGAACCCTTGCAAGCCGCGCAAACCCTGAATCAGCAGTCTCTACAAACGCTGCAAACGGCAAAAACACAGCAAGATTTGCAGCGGGCACAGCAACAGCTTGCGGACTCAACGCGGCAGCTACAAAGCATTCCCAAATGGTCGCGCTATTACAATGAGGCGCAGGCATTGCAGCAAGCTGCCCAAACGCAGGCACAGACGCTTGCTCTGGCTTTGGCTGCTGAGAACAAAGCCAACACAGCAACCCAGAAAAGTCAGGCGCTACCGCAGTCAACGGCGGATCTACGGGCAACGCAGACGCTTTGGCGAGAGGCGATCGCCCAATTGCAAACCATTCCCCAGTCAAATCCTCTTTATACCTATGCCCAGGCGCGATCGACTGCGTATGCGGCGAACTTAGCCGCGATCGGCAAACTCTCGATCGCAGAACAGCAGGCACAGAAAAAACTGGCGACAGCGAAAGAAACCGCCAAAATCGCGGCAGCCAGACAGGGCATTGCCCAAACCTCTGAAAGCTGGCAGTTAGCCCAAGTAACGTGGCAAGTTGCCATCAATACCCTACGGCAGATTTCTAGCACCACCACGAGCTATGCCGAAGCGCAGCGGCTCTTGTCAGACTATCAACCCAAACTGGCGGCAGTTCGCGATCGTGCAACCCAGGAACAACTTGCCCAAAAAGCTTTCAACCAGGCGATCGGCCTGGCGCAGCGAGCCGAAGCCGCACAAACCAGAAACCAATGGTCACAGGCAGTAGCCAATTGGAAAGACGCACTCACCAACATCAAGCAAGTGCCTGACAACACTGCCTACGCTGAACTGGCACAACCGCTAGTCGCCTCCTACAGCACCGCAGTGCAGCAAGCAGAAGCCCAACTCCAAGTTGCTGCTGCCAGACAACGAACGCGGGATGACCTGAACCGCCTTTGCACGGGGTCGCCCAGGATGTGTACCTACGCGATCGCTAACGATGTCATTCGTGTGCAGTTTACCAGCGCTTACGAACGGAAGCTCCGCACTGCCTTCATCATCGGTCAATCTGGCGATCCGGGCACTCTGGGTGGAGCCGTCAACCACATCGAGACGCTACAAACCGCTCTGCAAGCGATTACTGACAACGCAGGCTTGCCGCTCGAAGTCTACAGCGCCGACGGTAGCGAGTTAATTGGGTCGTTTAATCCGAAAGGATGAGGAATGAGACGGGACGGATGAAGCGAGGAGGCATAAGGAGCGTTTTGAGTGTGCTGCTTCCTGGTTAGACTGTCTCCGTCCCCTGCCTGCGAGTCTCCCAGAAGAGATTTTTGAATAATTGCCACAATCGCGCTATTTATCGTTATACTGAACAAGTTGCCGCGGGGTAGAGCAGTCTGGTAGCTCGTCGGGCTCATAACCCGAAGGTCCATGGTTCAAATCCATGCCCCGCCACCAAATATCAAATTCACAACGCCTTGTTAGTTGAAAAGCTGACAAGGTGTTGTTTTAACTATTTAAATTGCAGAGCGTAGTGTGGGTTGGCTGCAAACGATTGCTGCCTTAGCGGATGTCCTCATAGAAGCGCTTGAGGGTTGTGGCAGATGCGCCCATGCCCCAAAGGAAGCCTACATAAAGATAGATTGCTGTTGCCTTGAGTGCCCCCCATTTGGCGACTCGTCGATCGGACGATTGTACGACTCGGTTTACCTGGCGAATGCGTCCATAGGGCAAGAGTTTAAGGCACAAATCAGCCTCTTCCATGATGGGTAGCGCTGGATCAAAACCGCCACACGCCCAAAAATCTCCACGACGACAAAACATGACCTGGTCGCCAAAGAGGAGCCGCAACCCTTTGAAGGTAAAGCGATACGGGTGAAAGAGCAGAGGCGCATAGTAGGTCTTCAGATAGTTGTGCAAGGAAACACCCCAGCGCGTGGTTTCTGTACCAGTCATCAGTGAAATAAAGCCACCGCAAGCGATCGCAGGCTTTGCCAGAGTCTTTGTCATCACTGCGATCGCATCATCGGGCACCAACGTATCGGCATGGAGGAAACAGAGGATCTCTCCTGTTGCAACCTCAGCACCCCGGTTCATTTGAATCGATCGCCCTGCCTGCTCGGAGTGAATGACGGTTGCAGGTGTGGAGGCAGCGATCGCAACCGTTTCATCTCGACTGCCACCATCCACCACCAGAATTTCCCATGCAGGCGGGTCAAGCACGCTCAAGCAGCGCAACGTCCGTCCGAGTGCTGCCGCCTCATTTAGGGTGGGGATGATGATCGAAACGCGGGGCATCTAGCAATCCTCTAAAGCAACTTAGATCCCCGACTTCTTGAAGAAGTCGGGGATCTTGGTTTCTCGTTACACGATCGCACCACTGCACGAACTGCCTGCTCCAGCAGTACAGCCAAAGCAATGGTGTCCGGTGACAATCTCCCGTTGAGCAAGGAGTGCGGGCTTAAAATCGCGGATATGGGGTCGATGCCCATCGGGCTGTTGTGCTTCGAGATCCAGCATTTGATTGAAATCGCAGTCAAAGATGCGCCCATCCCAGGAAATGGAGAGCGTATTGCGGCACATTAGGCCTGCGATCGTGCCAGGATTAAAGGCATTCACGAGCCGTTCCATATAGGCTTGCAGATTGCCTGATGTTTCCAACCATTCCAGGTAGCGCGAAATCGGCATATTGTTGAGGGCTATGAGGCGATCGAAGGTAATCCCATA
>JBGTJW010000097.1:0-9551 GCA_041744955.1 Stenomitos sp.
TGACCTCAACCGCATTGAAAAATGCTGGGCGTGGTTGAAAAGTCGCATTCGCAAACAGTTACGTGATGCCATGCCTTTGCGCGAGGCAATGGAAGCCGTGCTCAAACAGGCTATGTCCTAACCTCTATGGCGGCAGCTATAGATCTGGGAAAAAGTAGTTAAAGACTGCCCAGGTAGAAACAGCAACAGAAGTTGAGACAACCGCAAGAACAGGGGCAAGCGAAAGATACCGAACGAAAAAATTAGGTTGATTATTTTGTTTTGCCATGTCAAGCAAGGGGGCATATAGAACGACTTTAGTCTAACGATGATGCCTGTTTCTGCTATCAACCGTAAGAAGGATTCAAGCTCGAACCATTTGTGATGCTCAACACATCAATCACAGCGCTCAGATGAGTTGATGAAGCGATGGCATTGAGACTGTCCTGTTTGAGTTTTGAGTTCTGAGTTTTGAGTTTTGAATTACTTTTAGCCTTTAGCATTTAGCCTTCCTCCCCCATCCCTCCCAACAAACTCCCACTGATCGAACCTTGCTGCCTGTCCACACCGTTGATGTTGTTCATCCAGCACATCCCAAATCACAACAGCCTGAATCCAAAAGCGTTGTCCGGTGCTAGAGATGCGGATGCACTGGTAGTCGCTGATGTAGCCGTTTGCTTTTGCCTGGGCAAGGAGGCGATCGCGCTCTGCTTGCTCCACTGGTTCGGCTGTGAGGCGTGATGGCGTTTGGGTGAACTGTGCCCAGTCCATTTCCCAGAGTGCCAGTGCTGCTTGGTTGCCATAGTTCAGCAGGGAATCTGCCTCTGTGCCGTGCGAAACAACAACGAAGGGAGCGTTGAACAGGGCTTCGGCGATCGCCGTCGGAGAGCCTTGCACGTCTAAAAGCGGACGATCGAGCCAGTGCTGAAAGCTGCGTAATAACCGCTGGCTATGGCGGATCACATGCGGTTGCTGCCAGGGTGGTGTAGGATTTGTCACGATCGGTTTTGGTGCTTCATTGAAGTCAAGGCGCTGACAGCGCCCTAGCGAGATTCGCTTACAGAATACTATGATGAAGATGTTTAGAATTCTTCATAAAATGCCGTGGTGACTCAACAACTGACCCTCGCGCCCCTTGAGAAGCTCACCTGGGACTGGCGCGGTTACTCGATTCAGTACACGGTTGCGGGTACAGGCACACCGCTCCTGCTGGTACATGGTTTTGGAGCATCGATCGGTCATTGGCGGCAGAATCTTCCAGTGCTGGCAGCGGGTGGTTATCGAGTGTTTGCGATCGACCTGTTAGGGTTTGGCGGCTCGGCAAAACCCGCGCTCGACTACAGTCTGGAGCTTTGGCAGGCGTTGTTGAAAGATTTCTGGAGCGCCCATATTCAAGCGCCCACCGTCTTTGTCGGCAACTCGATTGGGGGGCTATTGTGCCTGATGATGTTGGCAGATCATCCCGAAACGGCTGCTGGTGGAGTGTTGCTCAACTGTGCTGGCGGCATGAACCATCGCCCTGGTGAGTTGGCTCCACCGTTACGGTTCATCATGGCAACTTTTAATCACTTGGTGCGATCGCCGCGCTTTGGTGGTTTTGTCTTCAACCAGATTCGCCAAAAGCATCGCATTCGCCGTACGTTGTCGCAGGTGTACCGCAACCGGGATGCAATTACCGACGAACTGGTCGATTTGCTCTACGCTCCTTCCTGCGATGACGGTGCCCAAAAAGTCTTTGCCTCTGTCTTGACTGCGCCGCCGGGTCCCAGCCCTGCTGAACTATTGCCCAGGGTTAGCCAACCGCTGCTGGTGCTTTGGGGTGCGGACGATCCCTGGACACCGATCGCGGGTGCTTCTATTTATCAGGATCATGCTGCATCGCATCCACTTAAGTTTGTGTCTATTCCTGATACGGGTCACTGTCCTCACGACGATCGCCCAGAAGTTGTCAATCCACTCATTTTGGAATGGCTTCAGGAGATTAAAGTGTAACGGTGTGAGGAGCGTTTTGTGAGCCTGACGCTGACAGAGACTGAGATTCATGTTTGGCAAGCCAATCTAGTGCGTTCGCCAAATGACTGCCAGCAGTTAGCGCAAACGCTGTCGGCTGACGAGAGGGCACGGGCAGAACGGTTCCGCTTTCCCCGCGATCGCGATCGCTTTATTGTCAGCCGGGGGACGTTGCGTACGTTGTTGGGACGCTACTTGAAGCTATCGCCCGATCGGGTGCAGTTTCGCTATGGCGACAAAGGCAAACCTGCGTTAGCCGAACCACTAGCAGGCGTTGGGCTGGAGTTTAATCTTTCCCATTCTGAAGACTTGATGGTTTGCGCGATCGCCGATCAGCAACCGATCGGCATCGATCTGGAATACCTCCGCCCTGTCGCTGACTTAGAAAATCTGACACAGCGCTTTTTCACCCCACGAGAACACGCTGCGATTCATGCCTTCAAGGGCGATCGTTGCTTACGCTCCTTTTTCCAGCATTGGACGTGCAAAGAAGCGGTGTTAAAAGCGACTGGCAATGGCTTAGTGAGCTTGAGCGCGATCGAAGTATTCCTTCAGCATGACACTGCAAAACTGGTACAGCATGATGACACATCAGCGCCTGCATGGTCATTACAGCTCTTTATGCCTGCACCGGGTTATGTAGGAGCGGTTGCGATCAATGCACCCGAGCGATCGCTCATCCACCGAGAATGTTGAGTCCAGTTTAAGGGGCAAAAAATACGTTCACCCCTTAAGTTGGATTGATCGCAAGTGATGGATTGCAATTGAGAGCGATTACAAACGGCTGTTGTATAGCAATCGAAGAGAACGTGAGGACAGACATAAACCTTGAAACGTCCTTTGAGCAAGGGCTTCCATTCATCCCTCATCCTTTATCCTACCGCCGAGCGGAAGCAAGCTACATCCTTTTGCCATATCTGGCTTATGCACTCACTTGAGCGAGGGGTTTGGACACGTCTTGCGCCGCCACTTGGGACGCTTCTTCGATCAGTGTTTCGTAAAGTTCACTCAGTTGGGTTGCCACTCCATCCCAGCTAAACGTCGTTTCAACCCGCCTTCTTGCTGCCTGCCCCAGTTGGTTACGCCACTCTGGGTTGAGGAGAATGCGATCGATCGCGGCTGCAAAAGCGGCTTCATCTTTGGGCGGTGCAAGTAGTCCCGTTTTTTCTGGCACCACTGTAAACTGCAACCCACCGACATCGCTCCCTACAACAGGCGTACCACACGCCATGGCTTCGATCGTCACTAGCCCAAACGGCTCATAGTGGCTGGGCACAACGCAAACATCCGCAGCCGCATAGTAAGTAGGCAAATCATCCTGGCTCAGCCGTCCTGCAAACTGAGTTATGTTGGCAATGCCCAGTTCGGCTACGATGCTTTCGATGCGATCGCGTTCGTTGCCGTCACTATGACCGGGGCGACTGCCGCCACCAATGATCAGCCGCACTTTTTCGGTTTTCCGCGTACGGCACTGATGCACCGCTCGCACTAATGTTTCAATGCCTTTGCGAGGATCGAAGCGACCGACGTACAGAACGACTTTCTCCTCTGGTGTGATCCCCAGGGTATGACGCGCTTCCTCCTGCGTCACCGTACCAAAATGATGAATGCGTGTCCCACAGGGAATGATGTCAATGTTGCCACGAGTCGAAACGAGCGATCGCATATGCTCCCGCTCTTGAGGACTGGTCGCCACAACGCGACTGACCGTTTCCAGACACGTCTTCTCAACGTCTAACCGAGTCTTGGCAATGAGAGGCACTGTGGCAATGGCTTTGTACTTGACGGCTCCCAGGGAATGATAGGTATGCACTTGTGGGAGTGAGAGCTTCTTGCAAAGCTGCATACCAACCCAGGACGATAACCAGTAATTACTGTGAATTAAAAGATAGGGCGTTTCTAACTGCTCCTGAAAGGTCAAAAATGCCTGTATAAATTCTGGCAAAAACTCAAAAAGCTCGTCTCGCGGTATAAACGCTTGCGGTCCTGCGGTTAGACGAATAGTGCGGCAGTAGGGCGTGTGTTGCACGATCGAGGGCTGTTCAGGATGAGCGCGGCGAGTGAACATATCAACCTGCCATCCCTGTTGCGACAGCGCTTCGCCAACATGATGCACATAGACATTTTGACCGCCTGCTTCTTCTTTCCCAATTTCAATAGCAGGATCACCGTGGACAGAGATTAGAGCAAGGCGCTTTCGACTCAAAGAAACCATGATGTGTTAGCTTCACTTTTACTAGCGTTGACAAGCATTAGGCGTGACGACTGCCAGGTTCGCGTCTTTTCAGGGGCAGACTTTACCTTCTTCATTCATTGCTAAACGGAAACTAAGTCTACAAAGATAGATGCCGTCCCTGCATCGCTCCGAAGATGGAAACAGGAGCGAATGGAATCTCTGACGCACATTAGTATGACCTCCAGATTGATCAGATACTGAAGCTGACCTCACAACATTTCTGTGGAGATTAGCATTAGCAAACAAGTGCTTTGGCAGGGCTATAAGGTGGTTGAGAAACGAGGGAACACACGGCTATTAAGGCGATTAGGACTCTAGTGAGACGCTATTGCGCTCGAAACTAAGCTAACCAAACTTTAAATTCAAACCTCAATAAGAGAACTGATGCAGTTCTTCTGAGGACTCTAAAAAAGCGTTCGCTTCACCAGTAGTCATCACTCAAAACGAGTCAGAACATTGCGACAGATCCATTTAATCCGATGCAAGCAATGTGTTTCTACTTCACATGAACTTTACCATAAGTCAGCGATTGCGGCACCTTAGAAATGGGTGTGATTTGCTTACGAAAGAGCGCAGAATGATAGCTTAGTCTTTTCTATAACCGATCGCTTGCTGCTGACAACAATTAGCTTTTTCGCCGTACAAAAGCGGCTGTTTAGGAGTTACAGCGCTTTAACAAAAGAAAAATCTTAGCGCTGCATACTGAGATCTCGTTACAACCGTGTAACAAATCAAACTTTACGTCGTAAAATTATATAATTAAAAACTATCTTTTGAAAATAAAATATAGTATTTGCTAATGAAGTTGCACGCTGGCAACGGTAACAAGCAAGACATACGACTGAACCGGAAAAGTGCATGAGCTTTTACACAGTCCCTAAGGTCGATCGCGCGGTGACAAGATTCGGTAAAGCGAAACGAAAACGATCGGCATTATGACGACTCTCACCTACGATCGACCCGAAGTAACCGGGTTAACGTTTTACCGAGATGAGCCGCAGCACTTTGAAGTGGAGGCGGTTGCCCTACCATACTGTTCAAAGGCTGTACGTCTTCTTAAACCCATGTTTTTCACTTATTTCAGCAGCCCATCTCAACGGAGCCAACGCCAACGATGACCAATCAATCTCTGGTGCCTGTCATTCTTGCAGGTGGCAAGGGCGAACGTTTTTGGCCCCTCAGCCGTAGAAAGCGCCCTAAACAGTTTTTAAGCCTGGATGGTAGTGGGCGCAGCCTGCTTCAGGCGACGGCAGACCGCTTGCTGGCGATCGCGGGGGGCTGGCAGTCCGTTTGGGTGGTCACGGCGGCTCATCTAGCGGATGGAGTGCGAGAGCAGTTGCCAGAACTGCCAGAAGACAATCTTTTAATTGAGCCAGAAGGTCGAGATACTGCGCCAGCCGTTGCCTGGAGTACTTTGAAGATTGTTGAACGCTACGGCAGAGAGGCGGTTGTCGGTTTTTTCCCAGCGGATCACTGGATTGCCGATGAAGCTGCCTTTCAAGCAACGTTGAACGCTGCTGCGACCCTTGCCGCCCAAGAAGCCGCGATCGTCACGCTGGGGATCACGCCGACGGTTGCCTCGACGGGGTATGGCTACATCCAGGCGGGCGATAAGGTGGGCATCTATGGCGCGCAAGGTGAACAACCGGGCTTTCCTGCCTATCGCGTTAACCGTTTTACAGAAAAGCCCGATCGCCACACGGCTGAACAGTTTCTTGCCACTGGCACCTTTAGCTGGAACAGCGGTATGTTCGTCTTTCGTGCGGGTGTCGCGCTGGATGAACTGCGGGTTTATGCACCTGAGATTGTGAACCCTCTAGAAGCAGAGGGCGTTGCCGCTTATCCCACGCTGACAAAGAAAAGTATTGACTATGCGTTGATGGAAAAAACGCAGCAGGCATACGTGCTGCCCGTTGCCTTTGGCTGGGATGATTTGGGTGACTGGAACGCGATCGAGCGCTTGCTCAAAGGCGAAAACGACAACGTTGAACTCGCCACGCACGTGGGGCTGGATACTCACGGAGCCATTTTTTACGCCTCTAAGCCAGAGGAGCTAATCGTGACGATCGGGCTGGACGATACGGTTGTGGTACGGGATGGCAACGTGACTCTGATTGTCAAAAAAGACCGCACCCAGGAAATCAAGCAAGTGCTCAAAGAAATTCAAGCCAATCCACAGTTCAAAGATCTGCTTTAGTTGTTAGCTTTTAGTGGTTAGTTGCTACAGTGATCACGATCGCGCGCCAACTAACCACTACCACTACTAGCAACTAAGAATGTTTTCTCGCCTCGCCAAATCGAGCGCTCGCCAGCGCGAAATCGCAGAAGTTGTCCTCCGTAATGGTTGGGGCTATATGCGACGGCTGCTGACAGGCACCAAAGCTGAAGAACCGCAACTGCCGCCACCTGCTGTCCTTCGCAACATTCTGGTTGAACTGGGACCCGTCTACGTCAAGCTGGGTCAGTTGCTGAGTACGCGACCGGACTTGCTGCCGCCGGAGTACATTACTGCACTCACCGCACTTCAGGCAGAAGTGCCGCCTGTGTCCTGGCAAGAAGTGGAAGTGGTAGTTCGGCAGCAGTTGCGTCGTCCGCTCGAAGAGTCGTTTACCACAATTAACCATCAGCCAGTTGCGGCTGGGTCGATCGCCCAAACCCATCGCGCGACCCTGGCAGATGGGCGGGAAGTCGCGCTAAAAATTCAGCGTCCCGGCATTGAGGCGATCGTTGATCAAGATATCGCCCTCATTCGCACTCTGGCAGACCTCGTTTCGCGC
Source organism: Stenomitos sp. (assembly GCA_041744955.1). Lineage (GTDB taxonomy): Bacteria > Cyanobacteriota > Cyanobacteriia > Leptolyngbyales > Leptolyngbyaceae > Stenomitos. Next base: position 7,003 of record JBGTJW010000097.1, read on the forward strand.
ACGAACTTTGGCAAGTACTACGACCTCAAGGCGCTGGCAGAAGAATTTGCGACCGCGCTCCTTGCCGAACTGGACTTCATGTTGGAAGCCACCCATACTGACCAGCTTCGCAGCAACCTCTCCAGCAGCCGTTGGTTTGACCCTAAGCAGTTAGTTGTGCCCGAAATTTACTGGGAACTGACCACCGAACGGCTGATGGTGATGGAGTGGCTGGACGGTGTGCCTCTACTGCAAGGGAACTTCACTGGCATTAATCATGGTGGTGATGCCACGGCTGAACGTCGTGCGATCGTGAGTCTGCTGGTGAATGCCTTCTTTCAGCAAATCTACATCGACGGTTTCTTTCATGCCGATCCGCATCCCGGCAATCTGTTCTATCTCAGAGATGGTCGTGTGGCGCTGCTCGACTGCGGTATGGTCGGTCGGCTCGATCCTCGCACACAGCAGGTTTTGACCGAAATGCTGCTGGCGATCGTCAACCTCGACGCGCAACGCTGTACCCAACTCACACTGCAACTGGCAGAATCGGTGCAGACGGTGAATCTGGCACAGCTTGAAAATGACTACGATCGCCTGCTGCGGCGTTACTTCAACCTCAATCTGGCACAGGTCAACTTCAGCCAATTATTTTATGACATCCTTCAGCGTGCTCGGGCAAACCATCTGCGCGTTCCCGGCAACATGGGTCTCTATGCCAAAACATTGGCAAACCTGGAAAGTGTTGCTCGTAAGCTTGACCCCGACTTTAACCTGGCGGATCAGATCAAACCGCTGATGACCGATCTATTTCGACGGCAACTGATTGGGGAAGCACCGCTCCAGGCGCTCTTACGGACTGCGCTCGATCTCAAAACCCTTTCGCTTCAATCGCCGCGTCAACTAGAAATACTCCTCGATCGCGTCACCTCCGAAACCCTTCAGTGGAACCTGAACCTGCGGGATCTTGATCCGCTCCGCCGAAGTGTCGATGATTCTGCAAACCGCCTCTCATTCAGCATCGTCGTTGGTGCGTTAATCATGGGTGCAGCAACCATCCTGGCAAACGATCGCACGGGACGGTTGTTTTGGGTCAGCAGTGCGCTGTTTTTCTCCGCTAGTTTCCTCGGTCTCTGGCTCATCGTTAGCATTCTGCGATCGGGGCGGCTCCGCTAACGCGATCATGGATTAAACTGTGTAGTGACAATAAAGTCCTTTACTGGACAATAAAGTCCTTTACTAACTGGCACAACCCCTCCCAACAAGAGCCAATATACCCAAAATGCTGATCACAAACAGTAAAGTTGGAAACTAACGTCAAGATAGATGCCTGTGGTCGGGTAGTAAAGCTCTCACTGGGCTGAAAATAGAGAGGATCGGATAAGGAAGTGTGGGTCTAGCAAAACAGAGGACTCAATGGTCAGAGAACTTGCCCATGAAATGTCTCTTTCGTAAGCACCTCAAGTCTTAGCGTCAAGGCAAATTCCGCAAAGAGAGCCAACACTACTTGTGTCGTAGGTGCAAGCAAAATCTCACATACGCCTCCGACCCTGTATCACCACTGCCAAGTCACACCGGAGCAAACCTGTAGCCTTTTACAAACACACAGCTATTCTTGCCTTGGTATGACCAGGTTTTCTATGCAACTTTTTTGAAGAATCACCGATGCTCTTACCGCCTCACAGCTAAAGTTCTATAAGGCTGTGATGGAGGCTTATAAGGGTCGTAGGTAAGGAACTTAATCTGCGGTCTTGAAGCCTAAACGCTCGATCTCTTCCAGGATTTCCATGCCACGCTGTGCCTGTTTACGGGATGGCGGCTTCTCCTGACTGGCAAGTTTGCCCAGAATGACTGTAAGGCTGCGTTGCCAGGGTAGTAAATTGGCTGTCTCTTTCGCCCAGCGAGCAATCTCAAACCAGGTTTCGGCAGCAATGCTGGCAATCTCATGGATAAGCTGTTGTTATATGCAAGGAATAGTTACTGCACCCAAACAATAGTTACCGCATTTGAGAAATAGTTACCGCACTTGACTGTCACAACCATGCAGAAATGACGAGAATAACGGCAACGTAAAAATGCGGTAGCTGTGACCATACTTGTAAGCATTGTCGAGATGATGCTACAAAAGTTCTGATGAAAACAGTCTTTAACAAGTTGGTACGCGATCGTATCCCCGAAATCATTCGGGAGACAGGTCAGGAATGCGCGGTAGAGACACTAGACGCGGAGGCATTTCATCAAGCACTCCGAGCAAAACTGGTGGAAGAAGCGCAAGAAGCGGCGGTAGCGACTTCTAAAGAGTTAGTCACAGAGTTGGCGGACCTCTATGAAGTCATGGACGCACTGATGGCGGCTTACAGCATTAACCGCGAAGCAGTGCTGGTAGAACAGAGGCGGAAACAAAGTGATCGAGGTGGTTTCAGTCAGCGCCTCCGCTTGCTGTGGAGTGGGGCAGCCCTTAACGGGTGACAACATACTTAGGAGACTTGCTGTATCAGGGCTAGAGCCGAGAAACCACGCTGAAAGTAGAGCCGTTTGTGAGGTTTGAGCGCAATGAGACGGAGCACCCAATC
>JBGTJW010000098.1:0-9670 GCA_041744955.1 Stenomitos sp.
TGCACGGTAGCGACAGGGACGGCATCCAGCTTATAGATATTGTCAAACTCTTTCCAGGTGCGCCATTCAGCAGGTAAAAGCCGTTGAATGCCGGGGATATCGCAGGCAGCAAGGTAGACATCAGCCGCGATCGTCTCTTCCGAGTCGTCTTTAGCAACCACTAAGCCTGTGACATGGGTTTGGTTGCCTTCGCCTTCAAAGAGTACCTCACGGATGCGACGACGGGTATAGATCTTGGTGCCGCGTGCTTCCAGATAATCCACGATCGGCTTATGCAAATATTCATGAGGCGACCCTTCCAGCATTCGCAGCACCGAGGCTTCGGTTTTGGCTGCAAAGAACTGGAAGATGGTCAGCATACAGCGGGCGGAGATATTTTCGGTGTCGATAAAGCCCAAGGCATAGGCGATCGGGTTCCACATCCGCTTCAGGCTACCGTTCGAGCCACCCTGCTTACGAAACCAGTCGGCAAAGCTGATGCCATCCAGGTTGCGAATGCTTTTCATGGCACCGTCAAAATCGACCAAGCCGCGCACAATCGGGCTGGTGCCAAGGGCGATCGCGTTCTGCACTTTATCCTGTACCGAAAGCTGGGAGGTCGTGAAGAATGCCTTCAAGCCATTAAAGGGCGCACCGGTGATGAAGCGAAAATCCAGCATCCCGGTTTGTCCACCGCGATTGATGAAGGTATGGGTATGTTCCTTGAGCAACAGGCTCTCGAAGGCTCCCACCTTTTTCATCAAGTCAAACAAGTTATAGTAGCAGCCGAAAAAGACGTGCAGACCCATTTCCAGGTGATTGCCGTCTGCATCCACCCAACTGCCCACTTTGCCACCCACAAACGGACGGGACTCAAAGATTTCTACTTCATGTCCGGCATCAGCCAACTCTACTGCTGCTGCCAAACCTGCCAGTCCCGCGCCCACGATCGCAACTCGCATTCTGTCCTTCTCGCTTAGATTGCTTTACACGCTGTTAGATTTCTAATTGTAAAGGAATGTGCGAAGTCGTGAATAGCAACCTCCTACAACCAAAGCTTACCCTTGCGATCTTGGTATAACCAAAGTATAACTAAATTGTGGCGGCAATCGAGGCGTAGACAATGAAAACAGCGATTTCACTTCCAGATCCAGTGTTTGAAGAGGCGGAAGCTCTAGCAAAACAACTGGGGCTATCGCGCAGTGAGCTTTATACAAAGGCATTGAAAGCTTATTTACAGAAATATAACCGCGATCGGATCTTGCACGAGCTGAATCAGGTGTATGCCGAAGAGTCATCTGAACCTGATCCAGCGCTAGCAACGATGCAACTGATGTCTTTACCGCGTGAGGATTGGTAGTGTATCGGGGTGAAATTTGGTGGGCAAGCTTGCCTGATCCACTTGGTTCAGAACCGGGCTATCGTCGTCCTGTTGCGATCGTTCAAGCAGATGTTTTTACGCAAAGCCGTATCAGTACCGTTATTGTCGTCATCCTTACGTCCAATACTCGGTTAGCAGAAGCACCCGGTAATGTTCTGCTGCCGCGCAACGCTACAGGCCTGCCTAAAGACTCGGTAGCAAACGTCTCTCAAATTTTCACCATCGACAAAACGTTTTTAGTGGAACGTGTTGGCACGCTGCCAGAAGATTTGCAAGATGAAGTCGACGAGGGACTGCGAACCGTTTTGTATCTCTAGGAGTACAAGCAGGCTCACATTCGGATCGGCTTGAAGTTGTTGGTCTCTTGAAGCAAAAATTCTGTATCGTCTCGATCGCTACCGCAAAGTTGGGCATTCTGAGGCAATGACTTCTACAACGTGCCATCAGGGAAGCATCGAGCATGAATCATTCAGCGGTGTCTGTGCGTGAGACCATTCGCGCGAAGCTGCAACAGATTTGGGGCTATGACGATTTTCGATCGCCGCAGGGAGAAATTGTTCAGTGTTTGCTGGAGCAACGGGATGCGCTCATTATTATGCCAACTGGGGGTGGAAAATCCATCTGCTTCCAGCTTCCGGCGTTGATGCAAACTGGGTTGACGATCGTCGTGTCGCCATTGGTTGCGCTGATGGAAAACCAGGTGCAGGAATTACGCCAGCGTCGGTTGCCTGCCGCCTTACTGCATAGTGAAGTGTCTAAACAACAGCGCCGACAAACATTGTGGGCACTGGAAAACCAAAGCCTGCGGTTGCTTTACCTTTCGCCTGAAACGCTGCTGAGTGAGCCTGTTTGGGAGCGGTTGTGTCAGCCCGATCTCAAAATTAACGGGCTGATCTTGGATGAAGCTCACTGTTTAGTCCAATGGGGCGATACGTTTCGTCCAGCATATTATCGGTTGGGTATGGTGCGTCCAGCCTTGCTGAAGTGTAAGCCGGAGGGAACGAAAATTGCGATCGCTGCCTTCACTGCCACTGCCAATCCTGACGCGCAGCAAACGATTCAGCGAGTGCTTCAACTTCAGGAACCAGAGGTGTTTCGGCTCAATCCCTATCGCGCCAATTTGCATCTTAGTGTGCAGGTAATTTGGACACCCAGGCAGCGACGGCAGCAACTGCTGAAGTTCATTCAAGCAAGACCAGGACAATCAGGTTTAGTCTACGTTCGCACTCGTCGGGACGGTGAAGCGTTGGCAGAATGGCTGTCGCAGCAAGGCTTTCAGACAGCAGCCTATCACGCAGGGTTGAGTCCTGATGAGCGTCGGCAAATTGAAAAAGCCTGGTTAGGTGGCTCCACGCAGTTCGTGGTGTGTACCTGTGCCTTTGGCATGGGCATCGACAAGCCGAATGTTCGCTGGGTCGTGCATTTTCACTCGCCACTGCTGCTATCCGAATACGTGCAAGAAGTGGGACGAGCCGGACGGGACGGGAAGCCTGCCACTGCTCTAACGTTGATTAGTGAAACAACAGGCTGGCTTGACCCAGACGACAAACAGCGACGACAGTTTTTTATCGAGCAGGCACAAAAGCAGCAGCGATCGGCGCAGGCACTCCGCCACAAATTGCCAACTCAAGGAGATGTCGCCACTGTTAGCAAACAGTTCAAGGATGGCGCGATCGCCCTTTCCCTGCTTAACAGCACCGGACAACTGGAATGGTCTGATCCGTTCCATTACGTGATGAAGCCTGGAAACGTCGATCGTTCGGCTCAATCAAATACCCACGCTGCCAAACAGATGACCGAGTACCTTAAAACGCGATCGTGTCGTTGGCGCTTTTTGCTGGGTGCGTTTGGGTTTGAGGCAGACGCATTGAGCTTACGCTGTGGGCACTGTGATCACTGCCGCCACTAGAGCCTGATGAACAAGCCTGCTGGCGGCTAAAATGCCCGAAGCTGTGCGTCTAGCAACTCCTGAATGCCCTTTTCAGCCGTGTCCAGAATGCGGTTGAGTTGGGCACGGCTAAAGCTTCCTGTTTCGGCAGTGCCCTGAATTTCGATCAATTCCAGCTTTTCATTCATCACCACATTGCAGTCAAGCTCGGCGGCGACATCTTCGGGATAGTTGAGGTCGAGTAAGGGTTGGTCATCAATCAACCCAACAGAGACCGCAGCCACTTGATGGATGATGGGAGATCGCGCCAGTTCCCCCTTTGACACCAGGTGATCCAGTGCATCCTTCAGCGCCACAAAGCCGCCTGTGATGGACGTGGTGCGCGTACCCGCATCCGCTTGCAGCACATCAGCATCCACGACGATCGTGCGTTCGCCCAGCAGCGCCATATCCAGGGTCGATCGCAAACTGCGCCCAATCAACCGTTGAATCTCCTGCGTCCGACCCGATAGCTTCATGAGTTCCCGTTCCTGGCGCTCTGGCGTTGCACCGGGCAGCATACGATATTCTGCCGTGAGCCAGCCCTGTCCCTTCCCTTCTAAAAATCTGGGCACTTTCGGCTGGATGGAAACATTACAAAGCACCTGCGTATCACCACATTTTGCTAACACCGATGCCGCCGCAAAGCGCGTGAAGTTGCGCTCAAAGCTCACCGGGCGTAATTGATTCGATCGCCGACCATCTGGACGCTGCCAAGCCATTTGTTTAACCTCAAAACCACTGACCTAGGATACAGGATGGAAGAGGAAGGTAAAAGGCGGAGGGCAGAGGGCAGAGGGCAAAAGGCAAAAGGCAAAAGGTAAAAGGCAAAAGGTAAAAGGTAAAAGGCAAAGGGCAAAAGAAGGGTAAGAGCGAACTCAAAACTCAAAAGATAGCAGAAGTCAGGAGTTGGAAGTCAGCCTTATCACCACGCTCTAGCGCTGCTTAAAACTCAAAACTCAAAACTCAAAACTTCTTAGTCTGCCGCCTTCACCCCTCACTCCCCACTCCTCACTCCTCACCTCATGCTTGACGGACTATTACATATAGTGTTTGATGTGGAAGAAATCCTATAAATCACGCTAGATTCTGAGTGCTTCAAAAATTTAAAGACTAGCGCTGATTTTAGTTAATCGTTACCTGGACATAGCTTATGGTTTCACAGATCGAAACCCCCTCGATCGATGTCGGTCATCAACTCACCCATCGGGTTGAAGGGCTGGTACAGGTTTTTACGTGTTCGCATCGCAGCTTTTTTACCAATGTGATGGCGCAGGCGTTGCGGATTGCAGGGCAGGGCACACCCGTTTTGGTCGTGCAGTTTCTTAAAGGTGGCATTGGTCAAGGCTACGAGCATCCGGTGCAATTGGGACAAAATCTGGACTGGATTCGCTGCAATTTGCCGCGCTGCATTGATACGCCCCAGTTGGATGAAGCGGAGACGCGATCGCTGCTAGAACTGTGGGAGTACACGCAGGCGATCGTCCTGGAAGGTAAATACGAACTGGTAGTGCTGGATGAACTAAGTTTGGCAGTCAATTTTGGGTTGATTGCCGATACAGAGGTGCTATCACTCCTACAACAGCGTCCGCGTCACGTCGATATTATTCTTACGGGACCCGAAATGCCGCGATCGCTCCTTGACGTGGCTGACCAGATCACCGAACTCCGCCGCAGTCATCAACCGTAGCCGTCAATCATGAGTGTTTGACGCGATCGCGGAATGGTCAAATCCAACGCTATCCAACTAGCCTCAATCGATGAAATCAGTGGCATGGCAAAAGATACCCTCAGTCTTACGGTTCTTAAGCAGTACTTAAAAGATTGCCCCAAGGAAGAACTTGCCAAAGACATTATTGAGCTTTGCAAGCGATTTCCATCGGTCAAGGATTATTATCAGCTTAAGCTCAATCCTGACGATGAAACTCACGTCATTGCAAAGTATAAGCAGATGATTGAGCATGAGTTTTTTCCTGCCCGTGGCTATGGTAAAGCGAAACTTTCCGTTGCCAGAAAGGCTGTTTCTGAGTACAGGAAGGTGTGCAGAAATCCCGTTAACCTAGCAGACATCATGCTGTTTTATGTGGAGCAGGGCGTGAAATTTACAAACGCCTACGGTGATATAAACGAGCCTTTTTACAACAGCATGGAAAGTATGTATGGTGATGCCATCAAATGGGTTTCAAAAAATGAACTTCAAGATATTTTTCAGCAGCGGTTTCAAAAAATCGTCAAGGATACATCTGGCATAGGATGGGGCTTCCATGACACGCTCTTAGAAATTTATGAAGAGGTCTATGGTTCATAGCAGCCATTATAGTTCGTGCTTTGATTGGTTTGATGGTGACTCATTTCATGGCGGTTTATTGTTCTTTCCGGTCAAATTCTAATGATTAAAAACGATACCTGGATTACACAAATGGCAGAAAAGGGCATGATTAGTCCCTTTGAGCCACAATTAGTCAGAAAAGTTGATGACTTGCCAGTTATTTCTTACGGGTTAAGCAGTTACGGTTACGACCTGAGACTTTCACCCTCTGAGTTTCGGATTTTTAAGCACATCCCCGGCACAGTGGTTGACCCCAAAAACTTTAACCCTGCCAATCTAGAACCTGCTCAACTTCATGCAGGCGAGGATGGACATCACTTTATTTTGCCTGCCCATTCTTATGGCTTAGGGGTCGCCCTAGAAAAGCTAGAAGTGCCCGAAAACGTGACGGTGGTTTGTATTGGCAAAAGCACCTATGCTCGTTGTGGCATTATTGCGAACTTAACGCCTGCGGAGGCGGGTTGGCGCGGTTATTTGACGCTTGAATTTTCCAACTCGTCTAGCGCTGATTGCCGCATTTATGCAGGCGAAGGTGTTGTTCAATTGCTCTTTTTGGAAGGAGCACCCTGCGCCGTAAGCTACGAAACTCGACGCGGCAAGTATCAAGATCAGCCGGAGAAGGTGACGCTGGCAAGGGTGTGATAGCGGTCAGTAGTCAGCGGTTAGCGGTCAGCTTTTACCTTTCATCTTCTGACTCGTGGTTTCTGACTCCTGGCTTCTGTTTTCTGATTCCTTCTAAAAACTAACAACCAACCACTAACAACTACGCCTCAGTTTATCGATCGCTGCCAGTTGAAGAAACCTTCTAAAAAGTCCTGCAATTTAGTGTTCTTTTGCAATCGAAGGTGCTGCCATTCTGCGGCAGTTTGCTGAAGGATGACGGCGAGAGACGATGACGGCAATACGAGAGCGGCGATCGCCTGAATTCTGAGTTTTTGCTGCATGGCAAGGGCGATCGTGCTAATCAGTTCTTCAGCTTGCGAACCAACGATGTGTGCGCCCAGAAGTTCGCCGTTGCGATGCACCAGCAGTTTGCAAAAGCCGGTTGTTTCATCCTGAAGTTGGGCTTTAGCCAGCGTTTTGAAGGGTTGGCGGAGGATGATTACGTCAGCGCCATAGCGTTGAACGGCAGCGGTTTCGGTTTGTCCCACTCGTGCTAGAGGTGGGTGGGTAGCAACAATGCTGGGAACCGGGCGATCGCTGACTTTAGCGATCGGCAGAAACAGCGCATTTTTGAGGGCGACTTTGGCATCAGCGATCGCAATGTGGGGGGTATCACAGCCAGCCATCCGTCCCCGGCAGGCATAGATGCGAGGATTGGTGGTTTGTAGTTTCGCATTGATCAGAATGCCTGAGGATGATTGTTTGACGTTTGCGGCTGGCAGATTGAGGCTGGTCTGATCAAACGGTGGTGTCATCGCCAGGATAATTTCGTCAGTTTCGATCGCCCGATTGCCTGCCTGTACCCATTTTTTACCGTCAATTTCTCGTACCTGGCTCACACTCGTTCCCGTTAAAACCTCTACGCCTTCTGCCTCTAGCTGCGCCTGAATCAAGAAGGCGGCTTCGGCATCTGCATGCGGGAGCAATTGGGCATCCGGCACAATGAGCATGACCGATCGCCCAAGTCGCACAAGGCTTTGCGCCAGTTCAACGCCGATCGCGTCCCTGCCAATGATGACGAGTTGACGGGATGCCAGTGCAGGCAGTTTTTGTAAAAGCCCATCAGCCGTTAAGTAGCCAACGGTTGTCAGCCCATCAATTGCTGCAAGGGGCGATCGCACGGTGCCAACTCCTGTTGGCTCTGTTTGGAGGCTGACACGAAGAGCATCGATCGCCAAAAGGTAAGCCCGCGATCGTAGCGATCGACCATTAACCAGTAAGCCGAGTTTGGGTTTGCGATGAAACTCACCAGAGCCAGCAATCACCTCAATGCCCATCGCAGAGAGGACAGCAGGAGAGTGTGGTTCAGCGCTGGCAGCCTTTGCCGCAACCGACCAGCGTTTTGCTTGCGTCCACACCGTTGCCTCAGACGGAAACGCTGCCTCTGTTGTCCCAAGACCTGGCTGTATTCCTTGCTGCAACTGTTTAAGTGTTTGCCCCACAGTACTCAACACGTCAGCATCACTGACCTTGCCAGTGGCACAGCCCTGATTCACCAGCACTACACGGGCTTTGAGCTGAGCCGCCGCGATCGCTGCCTGAATACCAGCCGCACTACCACCAATAACAACCAAATCGTAATCAACAGGCATAGAGGGAGAGAAGAGAGGGGGCAGGAGTTAAAACGGTGAACACACAACTTAACACTAACCCTACTTTCCCTTTCAGAGGATGTCATTTAAGCCATTTAGTAACCGCTGGTTTTCCGTCTCCGTGCGAATGGCAACACGGAAATAACGATCGCCCAGTGATGGAAAACTTAAACAATCCCGAATCAGGATCTGGTGTCGCTGCAAAAGTTCCCTTTGCAGTTGCACGACCGATCGGTCTGACTCAACCAGCAAAAAATTCGCTGCACCAGGAGACGGCTGTAAACCCAGCAAGTTAGCTAAACCTTGAAACAACCGGGGCTTTGCTGCTGCCAGCCAGTCCCATGTCTGCTGCTGAAACGCGGTATCTTGCACCATCACTGCGCCTGCTGCGGCTGCCAGCGCATTCACAGACCAGGGATCGCGCCACTCTTGCCAACGCTGAAGCCGATCGGGATGGGCGATCGCGTAACCTAACCGCAGCCCTGGTAGACTGTAAAACTTGGTGAGCGATCGCAACACCACTAAATTTGGTTGCTCCAAAACCAGATCGATCACGCTCTGCTGCTCGTCGGGTGGCAAGAAGTCCATAAACGCTTCATCCACTACCACGAGCGCGTAATCATGCAAATGCGGCTGCAAGCGGTGCTTTGTTAAAAGGCTACCCGTTGGGTTGTGCGGATTGTTGAGCAATAGCCCAAGCGCTTGACCACTCAGTTGTTGCTTACCTACTTCGAGCGGTAATGCCTGTTCAAAATTCCAATGGCGATCGTCCTGAAGTGCTAACGGACGTGCCAGGACGTGAGCGTTAAACGCTTTAAGTGCCCGCTGATAGTCACTAAAGGCAGGCGTAAACAGGCAGGTAACATCCAGCGCCGCCAGATCACGACACGCCCAGGTCAACAGTTCAGCCGCACCATTGCCGGGAAGAATATACTCCGGTGGCATCTGGTGGAACGCACCGAGCGCCGATCGCAGCGCACTGTATTGAGGATCAGGATACGCCTTCAGGTCGTCCAGGTGCGCTTGAATAGCAGCGATCGCAGACTCCGGTGGACCCAGCGGATTGATGCTGGCAGAAAAATCAAGAATGGCAGAGGGGGAACAGTGAGCCAGCGCTGCTGCCCACACTAAATTTCCCCCATGCTGCGGACGGTCAGGCAAAGGCGCGATCGCCGAATCGTTATTACTTTTCAGGAGCAACCTTCTCCCTAAACAGCTTTCCGGCTGAAAAGGCTGGCACCTTCGTCGCAGGAATGTCCATCTTGTCACCCGTTTTGGGGTTACGTCCTTCGCGAGCTTTGCGCTCCCGTGGCTCAAAGGAACCAAAGCCAACGAGCGTGACCTTATCCCCATCGCTCACAGCTTCGACGATCGCTTCCAATGCAGCCGTTAGCACCGCATCAGCCTGCTTTTTCGTCACGCTGGCTTTATCTGCCACAGCATCTACCAACTCTCCCTTATTCATAGCTTCTCCTTGGTTTTTTAGGGCATAGCGCACTGTTCATCGGAGTTTTGAGCGAAATCCAGCCATTCAAGATTCTGCTTAAATTTCGATAAAACGGCTGAAACACCGACGCACTCGAACTTTTAATGCCTTATTCTAAAGCGATCCATTCGCTCTGGATCGCCGAAACCTTTAAGATATGTGGCTTTTGGGACTTTTTTGCTAATTCCAAACATCCACAGCCATAAGAAAGGCATATGGATAAGGGGTTAGGGGCGTGGGTAGAGGTTGGCGACCTTCCCACCTCTCACTCCTCACTCCTCACTCCTCACTCCTCACCCTTTACTTCCTACAC
>JBGTJW010000099.1:0-7223 GCA_041744955.1 Stenomitos sp.
TAACCCAAGAGGAAATTCAGGCAGTCATTGCCCACGAATTGGGGCATCTCAAATGTGAACATGGCGTTTATCTGACGCTGGCAAACATTCTGGTGCTGGCAGCCGGACAGTTGCCAACGCTCGGTGGCGCGATCGCACAAACCTTGCAGGCACAGATTTTAGAGTGGGTACGCTGTGCTGAGTTTACGTGCGATCGGGCAGCACTCCTTGCCATCCAAAACCCTAAAGTTGTGAGTTCTGTACTGATGAAGCTGGCAGGCGGCTCACCGACGCTCTCAGGACAACTGAACCTGGAGGCGTTTTTGACCCAGGCTCGTGCCTACGACGACATTAGCAATGACCAACTGGGCGAAATGCTGAAGCAAGCAATGACCGCGCAGCTTACCCATCCCGTGCCTGTCTTACGAGCGCGGGAAATCGATCGCTGGGCAAGTAGCCAGGAGTACCAATCGTTACTTCAGGAGCGCCCAACGCAGCAGGGTAAGGATGCCAAAGTTGCAGGTGGCTGGCGGAATTGGTAAAGACACTGTTCATATCGGCTGATTTAGCGCTGAAACGAACTTCTGTCCGGGGAACGATATGCCGCCTCTATCAGGTGAAGTAGAAATAGGATGCTAAATCGAATGGAGATATGTATTCTATGCAACTGAACTACTTTGCAAAACCCTTATCAGTTCTAGGACGTTGGTTAACGACAGCTTTGCTGTGTGTATCGGCGATCGCCTTTGCTTGGCAAGGTGCTTTCCTCTCAAACACCACCGCTATGGCTGCTCCTGCTACAAACTTGATCGCGACCGCTGATGCGGGTAGCGAGCTTCAAGGTAAAGTGAGCAAAGATGCTGGACGCACCAAAGGTTTCGTTCGCGACACAACCGACAAGCTGAAGAAAACAGCAAAAACTAATGCTGCTAAAGTCGATCGCGCCACAGATAACGATAGCGCGATCGCACGCAAAGCTAAGAACGATGCCGCTCGTATTGAGCGCAGAGCAGAAGCTGACTCGGCTCGGACTCAAACGGCGATCGACAAAACGAAGAACGCGGTTGAAAGTGCCGTTGACAATATCAAAGACGCTTTTGGCAACTAGGGAGTAGCTGCTATGCCCTTCCTTCCAATAGCGAACTTGTGAAGGAAGGGCATAGAGAGTTTTTTAAGCTGCACGTATACGCGCCAGTGTCAGCAATAAGGAATAGCGATCGCTACTCCAAAGTCTCCTAATCCGGTATAATGGTAAAACGAAAGCCACGGGCGGATGGCGGAATTGGTAGACGCACCGCACTCAAAATGCGGCGCCGAAAGGCTTGCGAGTTCGAGTCTCGCCCCGCCCATACTTAACGAATTGCTGCTAGTGTGAACCAGATTGGTGATCCTAGCAGCAATTTTTATGAGCCTGCTATTAACGAGCCTGTTAGACGAAACCGTTTTAGTACGCACCTTTCCCGCAAAAAACAATGCGGCAAGTCTCAAGCAAAATTTCTAAATCCAGGTTGAGCGACCAGTTATCGATGTAGTAGAGATCCAGTCGGGCAGCATCGTTGAAGGCATCAACCGACGATCGCCCCGATACCTGCCACAGCCCGGTAATGCCAGGTAGCACTTGATGGCGAGTATGGTGCCAGGGATCAAACCGTTCGACATCTCGCAAGGGTAAGGGGCGCGGACCTACCAGGCTCATTTGACCCAGCAGTACGTTCAGCAGTTGGGGTAGCTCATCAATGCTGGTGCGCCGCAGAAACCGCCCGATCGCCGTAATACGTGGATCATGCCTGATTTTGAACATCACTCCATCACCGGCTTCATTCTGCTGTTCTAGCCCTGCCTGCAACGCTTCAGCCTCAGGGATCATCGTGCGAAACTTCCACATTTGAAACACGCGACCGTGAAGCCCCATCCGTTCCTGACAGAAGAAAACGGCACCCGGCGATGAGAGCTTGATGGCGATCGCCACTGCCAAAAAGAGCGGCGATAGTAGAATCAAACCGACAAAGGCACCCAACCAATCGAGCCACCGTTTCAAGCGATAGTCCCAACCGCCGAGCAAGGTCGCTTCCATCCGCAAGGTGGGAATGCCTGCAATCACTTCTGGTACACCACGACGGTGCAGCATCTCGACGCTGGAGGGAATGAGCCGCAGCGTTACACCCGCTCGACGCAACTGCCAGTAAAGCCCTGATGCGAGTTCGGTTTGCGGCAGGCTTTCTGCCAAGACTTCCTGTGCGCCAGAGTTAAGGATCGCTTGAATCGTCGCAGCCGTACTGGTCGTAGATGCCAGTGCTGCCCCAACTATGTTGTAGCGCGATCGTCGCTTCAGGACTTGAGCCAGCGTTGGCAGCCGTTCTGCGGGTGCTAGTAAAAAGACATTGGTCTGAGCTTGCTCAAACTGCTTGAGTGCCAGACTTGCCAGTAGCCGGAAGGTAATGACTAAACCCACGCTACCAAACCAGGCGGTTAGAAAGAGCGATCGAGGTGGAGCGAGCTTTGGGTCGTAGAAGTAACCTAAAATCAGCGCCAACAGGTAAACTGCACTCACCAATTGCCCCGATCGCACATAGTTCTTCCACTGGCTCGACGCACCGTACAAACCGCTATGTGCAAACAACAACAGCGTTACCACCATCAAAATCCAGAACAGCCCTGGCAACCCTAACCAGTTACCCAAAACAAGCGGTGGTGGTAAGGGCGAGTAAAACTGATTGAGGTGTGATGCAACGCGACCCGCGATCGCTAGTGCCAACACATCACCCACAAGCAGTACCATCATCCGGTGCCAGCGTCCGCGCAAAAGCTTGTGTCGATCGCGTCCACGGGAGGCACGAATATCGATCGCTTTTTGGTAAGCTGCACCAGGAGAAGAATCCATTGCAGTAAGGCTCATAGGAAGGCAAGTCGTTGGTCTGAGCCAGATCAGTACCAAGCTTGCAGGGCAATATATTGAGTATTCCGCAAACGGCACCAAAACTTATCGTTAGCACTCAGAGTTATGCTACAAGCTGGTTGGATCACCCAATCGGGGCGAATGTACGAGTCTTAAACCGTAAAGTTAGTGCGATCGATAAAGGGTAGGCGAGTGTTTGAAGCATTGCGTTCCGCCTATACATAGGACTGAGAGCATTGAGCGAAGTCGAAATGCAGCTTATAAATAATTACGCCCAGCTACTTACGTATGCAGTTGGTATAACTTTGACTATTGACTGTCCATATCTTTAAACTTTTAACTACTGGTTCTGACTCCTTATTCGATCGTGGGCAGTGCGGAATAGTAGATCATCGCAAGAAAGCGAATCGGCAAAGCAACCAGCTTTTCAGGACCGTGGGGAATGTCGCCGCGAAAGGTAAGGGAATCACCTGGTTCCAGCCGATAGGTGGATTGCCCATGACGATACTCGATCGCGCCTTCCAGCATATAAATAAATTCGGTACCCGGATGCTCAAAGGTCGGAAACACTTCCGAGGCATCATCGATCGTGATCAGCAATGGCTCGAAGCGTTTTGTGGGTTCCTGGTTATATGCCAGCAGGTGATAGGTGTGACCACGTTTTGTGCCCCGACGCACGACTTCCATCCCCTCACCCCGTTTAACCAGTTGGGCACTACCAGACGGAATGTTGTAGTTGCGAAACAGCATCGCCAGGGACACACCGAGAGCACTGGCGAGTTTTGCTAAAGTTTCCAGACTTGTGGCGGTTTGGGCGTTTTCAATTTTAGACAGCATTCCTCGCGAAATGCCGCTTTGTTCAGCGACTTCTGCGATCGTCAGCCCGTGCTTCTGACGCAACTCGCGAATGGTATTGCCAAGGTAGCGTTCCAACGCATGATCGGTGACGCTTTGTGCAACGTTGCTCGTCGTCTCTGCCATCGTTCGCCTCACGCTTCGCGGTCTGTAACCATTGCTTTTGCAACTCTTTTGCATAATAGCAGGAAAATTAGTTGACATATATGAATCAAAGCTGCATGATAGTCACTAAAGTTTCCTGACGGAAATCCAATGTCCTCTGCAAGACACTACACGCTCACCCTTTCTTGCCCCGATCGCGTGGGCATTGTCGCAGCCGTCAGTACGTTTGTTGCTGAACATCAAGGTTGGATTGTGGAAGCACAGCACCACTCTGATCGTATGGCGCAGCGCTTTTTCATGCGGCAGGAAATTCTTTCAGAGTCTCTTCCCATCGGCATTGAGGCGTTTCGTGAGCAGTTTGCAGCGATCGCTGCGTCCTTTCAGATGGAATGGAATGTTACCGATTCTGCCCAAAAAAAGCGGGTCGTGATTCTGGTCTCCAAACTAGAGCATTGCCTGTATGACCTCCTGGCACGGTGGCAAAGCGGCGAACTGGATGTGGAAATTCCGTGTGTCATTTCTAACCATGAAGTGCTGCGAAAATTTGTGGAATGGCACGACATTCCCTTCTATCACGTGCCCGTTACACCTAGTACAAAAGCGCAAGCCTTCGATAAAATTACACACCTCTTTGAGAGCGTGAACGGCGATGTCATGGTACTGGCGCGGTATATGCAGGTGTTATCACCAGAACTGTGCGATCGCTACTCTGGACGCATTATTAACATCCATCATTCGTTTCTGCCGTCGTTTGTGGGTGCCAAACCCTACCATCAGGCGTATGAACGAGGCGTGAAACTCACGGGCGCAACCTGTCACTACGTTACTGCTGACCTGGATGCAGGACCCATTATTGAACAGGATGTGATTCGCATTGACCACTCCGACGCAGTGGAAGATCTGGTGCGCTATGGCAAAGATATTGAGAAAACAGTGCTGGCAAGGGGCTTGCGCTACCACGTCGAAGATCGAGTGCTGGTACATGGCAACAAAACCGTTGTGTTTCGGTAGGAGGAAGCGATGCCGTTACGCCTACTAAAATTTGCAGCAACCCGATCGCCTGAGACCTGGCTATGATGCGGTGATCATCGGTCTTCTGCCTTCTGCCTTCTAGCTTCTACCTTCACCCCTCACTCCCCACTCCTCTCAACCGTGCCTTCGCCTGCTGCCAAAGTTGTTCTAGCTGCTCCAGGCTGTAGTCAGAAAGGGGACGATCGGCAACGGCTTCCATTTGTGCTAAACGCTGGATGAAGCGTTGGTTGGTGCCTTGCAGTGCGGCACTGGGGTCAAGCTCATACCAGCGGGCAAGGTTAATCACGGTGAAGAGGAGATCGCCGAGTTCTGCTTCCTGGTGTGCTTTGTCAGTGGTAGCCAGTGCTTCCTTGAATTCGGTTAGCTCTTCTTGAAACTTTGCCCATACGCCGTCGATCGATTCCCACTCAAAACCAACCTCAGCCGCCTTACGCGAAATTTTCATACCTGCCATTAATGGCGGCAGCGATCGCGCATAGCGGCTCAGTTTTTTGCTGAGAGGCGGCGCAATGTTGGGATCTTCCCCTTTTTCGATCGCCTTAATCTGCTCCCAATTACGGTACACATCATCTATCGTCTCTACAGTGACAGTGCCAAACACGTGGGGATGACGACGAATCAATTTCTCGCTGATGCCCTGTGTAACCTCTGTCAGGTTAAATTGATTTGCGTCGCTGGCAATCTGCGCTTGCAGCACCACCTGCAACAGGAGGTCGCCTAGCTCTTCGCGGATTGCCGCCGAGTCACCGCTTTGAATTGCCTCTACCGTTTCGTACGCTTCTTCAATCACGTAGGGAATCAAGCTTTCTGCCGTTTGAGCCAGATCCCAGGGACAGCCGCCATCGGGCGATCGTAGCTTTGCCACCACTGCCACCAACTGTTGTACCGCTTCCAGCAGGTTAGCCTGTTGCGCTAACGGTTCCGACTTAAACTGCTCAGAATCAGTCATGCAATCAACCCTTAATGATGTCTTACTTTAACGAGCTACAAGCCTAGGTGAGCATAAAGATAGGACTCAGCGCCCCATAAGTGAACTTCTTCACCCCTCCACACCATTACTCCATCACCCCTCCACCCATCCCCTCTTCACCCCTCATCCTTCCGCCGCTCAAAGGTCGGCAACTGCGGTTCACGATATGTGGGCGGGGACGGTGTTGCTGGCTGCGATCGCTCCACAACGGAAGACGGCTTTATACCATCACCTTCAAAGGGCAAAGCCGTCGATGGACTGGGGGCTTGCCGGACGATCGCAGCCTTTTTGGGAGAGCGCTTAAACGTGCGTCGATAGGTTGATAGCGTCCAGTCAGAAAGGGCATGACTCATCGCGCCGAGTTCCAGCCCAATGGCGATCGCGATCGCTTCCATTGGGTACTGCTGCGGTGTTCGTTCTAAAAAGCCAATACTGCTGCTCCACCACTGTTGCGCGAACACAAACCAATCATTCGTTTGACTTAAGAGTTGAAGGGCGATCGCGCTGACAATAATCCCTCCACTGCCCAATAGTCCCACCCAAATAAATAGATAAGCGACTCGCACCACTGTTCCCACAACCGGACCGTGCGACCAGAACGATCGATGCCGCATACTGCGTCTATAGGGCAACCAAATCCAGCGCAGCAGCCCCCAGCGTTTGTACTGATGGGAATACACATCCAAATCGGGACCAAACATTAGCCCACTAAAAAGGTAGCTGCCCGAAACAAACAGCGTCAGGCTGCTGCTTTGGGTGCGTGCAAAGGTCAACCCGGCAAGTAGCGGCAGACTCCAAAGGGTAATGCTGTCATGAGTCCGACCAGAAGGCATGATGGCGACAGGCAGACAATGCTTTCAGCATCCTAGCAGGTACAAATGCACTGACTAAAGCTGAAGCGATAAATTGCCTGCTCGATCGCTCGTTTTCAGAGCATGATCAGAAATGGATTACCAAAATTCGAGACAGTCAGCAACAAATGCGTAAGCATCTGCTAATATAGTTAACTGTGCCCAATGCACGTCGCACGTCTTTCGGGCGGTTAGCTCAACGGTAGAGCGCCTGCCTTACAAGCAGGATGTTACAAGTTCGAATCTTGTACTGCCCATATGTCAAGTAACACGTTGTTTGTCGTCGTTAACATACTCGTGTCGTCATTAACTCTTTGATGTCGTCATAACGGGTTTTTGTCGTCGAAGGTAAGAAATCCGACCGTTAACAGATTCTTGTCGTTGTACGCCGTTGGGCACTGGTCTTTTAATGGGTGAGGCAATGAAACCCACGACTTGTAAGGAGGTGATGTATTGAGAGCGGCTGCTTACAGTAGCCCATTGCCATTGCCGGAGTCGTCTTTTTGCCCAGTCCCCAGTGTGAACGCACCCAATT
>JBGTJW010000100.1:0-2099 GCA_041744955.1 Stenomitos sp.
AATTGGGTGCGTCCACACTGGGGACTGGGCAAAAAGACGACTCCGGCAATGGCAATGGGCTACTGTGAGCGTCCGCTCTCAATACATAAACTCCTGACGAGTCGTGGGTTTCATTGCCTCACCCATTAAAAGACCAGTGCCCAGAGCGGCGGTTGCTCAACTGAGCGGCGTACAGACCGTCGAAGAAGCCAGCGTGCCAGAGACCAAAGAGGTGGCAGAAACGATGCGTAATATGATCAAAGACAATGGCGCAACCGTCTTGTTTCCAACCTCTTACGGCTATTTCAACCCTCACAGCTTGCAGATTGCCCGCGAGTTTCCAGAGGTGCAGCTTTTTCACCCGCAGCCTTATAGGGACAAGCAGCCTAAAAATGTCGGTTTCTACTTTAGTGAACTGGCAGAACCCGCATATCTGGCAGGGATCATCGCTGCCTATGCGTCCAAAACAAACAAGCTGGGATTCGTCGTACCAAAACCCATTCCAGTGGTCTTGCGAGAGGTCAACAGCTTTACCTTAGGGGCACGCAGCGTCAAGCCGTCGATCGTCGTACAGGCTATTTTCACAGGCGATTGGTCGTTGCCCGTCAAAGAAGCCGAAGCAGCCAATAGCTTGATTGACCAGAATGCCGACGTGATTACTGGACGAGTGGATAACTTGAAGGTCATCATCACAACTGCTGAAAAACGTGGAGTCTTTTCGTCTGGCTATCACATTAATCAGGCTAGTTTAGCGCCAAAAGGCTACTTGACCGGAGTAGAGTGGCACTGGGGTAAAATTTATGCCCAGTATGCCGAACTGATTCGTGCAGGCAAAACGTTGATGAATGGGGGGATTCCACCGATCGTTGCCGGTGGGCTAAAGGAAGATTTCTGTCGGCTGTCTCCCTATGGTGCAGCCGTCAGCAGTGAGGCGCAAAAAGCGGCTGAAGCAGCAAAAGCGAAACTCTTAGACGGGAGTTTGGCGATTTTCAAAGGCGAACTCAAAGACAACAAAGGCAACGTGGTGATTCCAAGCGGCACCACCTACACGCTCCAAGAACCCAAATTACAAAGTATGAATTGGTTGGTAGAAGGAGTGCGCGGTAATCCATAACGAAAGCGTGGGGAAGAAAAAACTGACCGCTAGCGTGTTCGTCGATCGCCCGCGTCGGTTGCGCTCCGCCATGCTTTGCCGTCGATCGATTGATACACAGGAGCGTTAAGTATGTATGTGCGTCGGGTTTCAGAACTGTCTGCACAAGGGGCAAAGGTTGTTTTACAGGGTGCGATCGACTGTGCCACTGCGATGGGTGTACCGCAATGTGTGGCTGTAGTTGATACAGGCGGCAACTTGTTGGTATTTGAACGGATGGATGGAGCCAAGCTGCACAGCCAATTTTCTGCCATTCAGAAGGCGTTTACAGCCATTTCTGCCAAAGCGCCAACCGGACAACTGCCAGCCGAGCTAGCGTTTGGTATCGCGCTGGCAACTGATAATCGCTTTGCTACGATCGCCGGTGGGCTACCCATCGAGCTAGAGGGCGAAATCGTTGGCGCGATCGGAGTCGGATCAGGCAACGATGAGGAAGATATAGAGGTGGCTCAAGCTGGCATTGAGGCTTTGCGACAGGCGATCGTGCCTAAACAATAACGCAGGGCTTTATCCTCACCCCCTTGCCATTGTCGTTCATGATTAACCTGGCAATATTTGTGCTGACTAATTTTGTGCTGACTAATAAGGATCGAAAGCCCTTCTTCTTAGGGAGAAAGGTATAGCCTTTCGGTCATTCAAGCGAGGGATGAGGGTTAATTAGTGGCACATCGCGTTAAGTCACGTTTTGGGTCACTGGAATTTCAATGCAAAATTCGCAGCCCTTACCCGGTTCCGACTGACACGTAAGGCGACCGTTGTGTCGATCGACAATAATCTGGTAGCTAATTGACAACCCCAAACCTGTGCCTTTGCCTACTGGTTTTGTAGTGAAGAAGGGGTCAAAAAGCCGGGTTCTCACCGCTTCTGGCATTCCGGTGCCATTGTCTCTAATCCGAATGACGATCGAGTCGCTGGTGGTCGATCGCCCCGTGCGAATAGTAATAGTACTGGGAATCGCTGGAAGGTT
>JBGTJW010000101.1:0-4546 GCA_041744955.1 Stenomitos sp.
AAAAGCCTCCGCAGGTGCGAAGGCTTTCAGCTTATACAACTCTTATTCTGTACAGTCCCAAGACTAGCAAGCGCCAACCTTTTAATAAGCGCGTCTAGAAAGCTGGTAGTACAGGAAGATGGCGATAATAGAACCCAGTACGGCAACCACAATACCAGGAATGCTGAGACTTGCACCTGCAAGAGAGAGCGTTCCAGTTGTTAACAGGCTAGCAACGGCACCGCCTATAAAGGCACCAATAATACCTAGAACCATTGTTGATAAGATGCCACCACCCTGTACACCAGGATAAATAGCTTTAGCAATGGCACCAGCAATTAAACCCAAGACGATCCAAGCAATAATGTTCATCTTTCTAACTCCAGCATTTCAAAGTAAGTTTGTGCGTAACCGAACTAAGCAAACCTTGTTACTGAGCCATCCCATTGCAATGTCAGCGTTTTATGCAGCGATCGGCGGAACAGACATTTTTACTCAACGCATTGCAGAGGAATGACTAAATTAAGAGACAGCTTGATGCTCCGTTTTGATCGCTCTTTGTTCTGTAAATAAGATACTTAAAGTGAGCCTTTGAAGCAGACTACCGCAAGTAGGAGGTTGTTGTCCGGCAAAAGAAAGAGTCTCTTACCTGCTCCACCTAACACTTTTTATAGAGAAATAAGGTTTCCGGCGGTCAGGAGTCAGTACATCCCAGCTTCGTAACCCTTAGCCCTTAACCTTCTTTCCATACCATAGGCTCGAAGTCTCTCTAGCAGAGCATCAGAGGGACTTCGAGCTAAATCCTCTTCTCCTTAGGTGCAAGAAAGTTTAGAGGATGAGGGCAAGTCGCAAAACTAAGACTCACCCGTCATGTCTGGAGTGCTGCCTCATGCCTAACGGTTTTTGCTAATCGAGTCGAACGGCTCTGAGCCGAGTGGGCTGGGTACCCAACCGTCGATCGCTTTTCGTTTGGCTAGCAAGGGCTGAGAATGAACGATCGGCAGGCGTAAAATTTCGCGATGGAGAATAGCATCGACCTGGCTGTACAGTTTGGCTCTGGTCGCTTGGTCGCTGGCTTCTCGTGCCTGATTGAGCAGTTGCGAGAGGCGATCGTCCTTCCAGTTACCTAAATCTGCCGTGCCGCCCGGACCAAAGTGATAGTAGAGAAAGTTGTCGGGATCGCCATAATCCCCTGTCCAGCCCAGCATAAACGACTGGTAGCCCGGTGGCTTTAGACGATCCGCCTGGTAGGCAGCCCAATCTTTGGTTTGTAAGGAAACCCGAATACCCACAGCGCTCAGATCGGCGGCAAATGCCTCGGCGATCGGTTTGGGTGTTGGGTAGTAGGGGCGCGAAACAGGCATATACCACAGATCCAGGTCGAAGCCGTTGGGGTAGCCAGCCGCAGCCAGTAACTGTTTGGCTTGAGCCGGGTCGAAGGGGTAGGCAGTCAGCGTTTTATCGTGTGACCAGTCCAGTATGGGAGGCGTAAAGTGGGCATCATGCACACCCAGATCGCCCCAAAAGGCTTTGACGATCGCGGGGCGGTTGATGGCAAGGGCGATCGCTCGACGTACGCGCACATCTGACAGCGGCTTGTAGCTGGGATTCAACGCCAAAAAGCCAACGTTGAAAGAAGGACGTAAAACGGTATCCAGATTGGGATCGCTGGATACCTCGTTTTTCTGGTCGGGGGCAAGGTCTACCGTGAAGTCGCTTTGTCCTGCCCGCAGTTGTGCTAACCGCGCCGCAGGGTCAGTCACAAAACGCATGACCAACTGACTGACTTTTGGTAAGCCCTTCTGCCAGTAGTTTGGATTCTTCTCCAGCACGATACGATCGCCCGTGCGCCATGCTTTAAACACAAAGGGTCCAGTGCCGATCGCCAGCGAACCTGGTGTACCGTAGCTGGCACCTGCTTTTTTAATCGCAGCCGGACTGGCAATGCCAAAATAACCAGAGGCAAGCGCATTTGGAAAGCCTGCAAACGGCTGCTTTAGCTTGAACTGGACGGTTGCTGGATCAAGCACAGTGACACTCTGCAACAGTGAGTCAGGGCTACCCTTAAACCCGCCAAATAAGCCTGCCCAAATCTCGTAGCGCTTGCCAGCATTGCGGTAGCCATGGGGATGCTGCGGGTCCCACCAGCGCTCTATGTTGAATTTCACAGCGTCTGCATCAAAGGCAGTACCGTCATGGAAGGTTACGCCTTGCCGCAGTTTGAACGTCCAGGTGGTCGGATCAGTCGTGCCCCATTCGGTTACCAGAGACGGTTTCAGGTCAGTAGTACCAGGTTTAAACGTGATGAGGCGATCGTAAATTTGATCTTGCACAATGATGGAGTTGCCATCAGTAATGTTGCCAGCCTCTAAATTGATCGGCTGCCCTTCCGAGCCATAGATCAGTGCGCTGCCCGGAGCCGATGAACCCGTTGGCGTGACGGTACGCTGCTGGTTCCTGGTGCAATTAGTCAGAGCGATCGCGCAAACAAACGCCACGACCAGCCAGAGCGATCGCCACCGATAAAATGCCGCTTGACGCATGAGTGCCGTTCCTCTTATTTGCCTGTCTGTCTTGCTTGCTTCACTAGATCAATCAGCGTGTGATGTGCATCCTCTGAATCTTGCAGGGTGTGATCAAACAAAATTCGGGTCGGTGTGGCTGTGCCATCTACTTGCGCCAGCAAATCCATGCCATGTGCGTCGATCGCGACCATTTCGGCAGCCGTTGCAGTGGTTGTCTTGCCAAACACTTTGGCATACATCAGCACAGCCTCGGCATGGTCTTCGTTCATGTGGCGACAGATGCGATCGCTAATTTGCGGTGAAAATGATTCAGACATAATAGTTAAAAACGCTCTCAGCTTTTCGTACGGATGAAGTATTCAGACGTGTTTTCAGTGGGCGTGCGGTAGAGGAAAAGTTCATTCCCATTTGGCAGGCTATAAATACGATAGACCGCTTCAATAGTGGTCAACTGGCGTTCACGCGGGATGCCACGATTTTCAGGGAAATAGCCGCCCCGGTTCACAACGGTGTAGTCAGCCAGAATCGTGGCTGCATCGTTAACGATGGTTGGGAACGAACCGCTGGCAAAGTTGGGATCTGTTTGCAAATTTGCTAACGTGCCGCCTGAAAGCGTCGTTGACCGTGTCGCCAATTCTCTGACCTGATTCAGCAAAAGTACTCCACCACGAGTTCTGGTCTGAGCGGCAACGGGTTGATTAAGGCTGGTAGCCAGTGCCGCCGCGATCGCAAAACTGACCAGCCAACGAAATTGCATCATCGTTTAGTTCTCTCTTTTTACTAAGTGCTTGCCTCGATGCATCTGTTCGCTGGCTCCTCAGTGCTAACACCAGGGCAGCGAAGCTCTTTTTAGTCAGTTTCTCCTGTCAGTGGCGCGATCGACAATACTTGCATCATAATCTGGCTAAGAGCCTAGCTAAAGGAAAGCCAGAAAAACTGCCTGCACTGGCAGCGAGGTTCGTGGCTAGTAGTACAATCGAACTAAGATAGCGTTTGCCTGGGGGGCTTATGAGCTACGACGATCGCAACGAGCGCTATAAGGGCAGCTCTTTACTCCAGAGCTTTGGTTGGATGCTGGCAGGAGGCATTGCAGTAACCGCGTTGAGCGTTGGGCTGGGGGGATGGCAACTCGGCGATCGTCTCCTGGCAAGCGTGCAAAACCTTTTTAACCAGACGCAGCCTGCACCCAAAGTAGATGTTCAATCCGTTGTCATTCAGCAGGTGAGGGGTGTGAGTGAACTCACTACCGCTGTTTTTACGATGCAGGCAGTGGTGCCGACTAGCCAGGATGCAACCCTGAATGGCTTTGTACTCGGTACAACGAAACTCCTTTACATTGCTTATGGCGAGGTGAGAGCGGGCGTTGATCTGCAACGTTTGACGGCTGCTAATGTGCAGGTGACAGAAAACGGTCTGCAAATTCAGCTTCCTCCCCCGCAACTGCTCGATCGCAAAATTGATGTGAATCGTTCTAGCGTCTACGACTACAACCGTGGCACGTTTGGGCTGGGACCCGATGCTGCACCCACACTACAGGTACTGGCACAGCAGGAAGCGCTCCAAAAAATTGTTGAGACCGCTTGCGCCGATGGTGTGCTAGAAAAAGCCAACGATCGCGCCAAGCTAGTCGTGACGCAACTGCTTACCACCACTGGCTACAAAAACGTCATGGTAACGACACAGCCACCCGCACCCGGTAGTTGCCCGATCGCATCCGTAGGTAAGTGAGAGCACTAAAAACTGCGTGTGAAACGATGCGAACCGTTGGTGCAAAGCTTTAGAAAAACTTAAGTCCTGAGGAACGAGGCTGTTCCTAGCTATTTAGCGCGATCGCTTTGGGCACCTTAGATGGATATTCAATCGATGAATATTTCATGCTGTAGCGGCATGATGGCTTCCTTGCGGAGGCATTGCATTCCTTCTACGCGCTGATGTTTCTAGAAGCTGATGTTTCTAGAAATAAACCTCGTCCATCTTGAGAACTGGAGTTTTTGAGGCGAGTTAGCTAAGCTGAAAGCAGCGATACGAACGATTCAATGATC
>JBGTJW010000102.1:0-6685 GCA_041744955.1 Stenomitos sp.
TGTAGACCTCATCTCACAAAAGGTTGAATTTGTATGATTGGTCAACTCTTGACGGGACGCTATCTCATCCTGGAAAAATTGGGGGCAGGCGGATTCAGCGAAACATATCTAGCTCGCGACAAATACCTTCCCCACCATCCTTTATGTGTTGTCAAAGCACTGCACCTGGCATCTAGCAACACACTGTCACTAGAGACAGCACAGCAGTTGTTTGAGACCGAAGCACGGCTCTTAGAGTCGCTAGGGCAACATCACACTCAAATTCCAACTCTGTTGGCTTACAGCCATGAACAGGATCAATCCTACTTAATTCAGGAATATATTGAGGGAGAAAGCTTAAGCAAGTGGCTTGCCCGTGGTAAGCACTTGACAGCACAGGCAGCAGTTAAGATGCTGTCGGAGCTGCTTTCGATCCTGACTTATCTTCATGCCCATCGCGTGATCCATCGTGATCTTACGCCGAGTAATGTCATTCGTCGTCAGCGAGATGGAAAGCTGGTGCTGATTGACTTTGGTGCAGCTTGTCAGATCCCAGAAACACCAGGGACTTCTGATAGTGATGAGCGTCCATTGGCGATCGGTACGCCAGACTATATGCCAGATGAGCAGTATGCTGGCGAAGCGCAGCTCAATAGTGATTTGTATGCGCTGGGTGTTTTGGTCATTCATTTGTTGACTGGAGCGCACCCACGTCAGTTTCAACGCGACCTTGTTTCAGGACAACTGGATTGGCAGCGTTATTTACCTGAATCGGCGATCGATCCAGGTTTGGTCGTGCTGCTCAATCGGATGGTGCAGATTGATTTTCGCGATCGTTACCAGCAAGCAGAAGACGTGTTGGCAGATCTGCAAGCCTTGCCCCTCAAAAAATATTTTCGGCAGCCAGATATCACCAATTGGCAAGGTTTTGTAGCCAAGCGTTTGGTGCCAGCCGTGGCAGGGGTGCTACTGGGTGTCGTTGGCATTCAGTATGCTCAGGCTCAAGGTCAACAAACCGAATTATGGTTTAGCCAACTCAGGCAGCATTTCCATCCATCCAACGTGCATTTAACAATGGTGCGTGATGTTTTGGTACAGCCTGGGATCGATCGGTTGACCATTGCGCCCAATAACCGTCTTTTTGTCACCGCCGGGTCAGATCACGTTCTGCGTATGTGGTCACTAACGACTGGATCCATGCTCAAAACGCTGTCCCGGCATACAGCTACCGTCACCGCTCTAAGCATTAGCCAGGACAGCAAACTATTAGTCAGTGGGGGTCAAGATGGCACGGTCTATCTTTGGGATGCTCTCTCTGGACAGTTTCTACGATCCTTTGAAGGGCATCGTCAGCCAGTGACAGCGGTTGCCGTTAGCCCCGATGGCAGCACCATTGTCAGTGGTTGCAAAGAAGGCAGAATCCGCCGCTGGGATGCCCAGACCGGTATTCGGATGCAGTCATTGAAGCTGGCTGATGGTGAAGTGACTGCACTGGCATACGGTGCGACCTCCGATCGCCTGATCAGTGCCAGTAGCGATCGTGCGCGATCGCTCAGCCAAATTCAAATTTGGGATCTCAACACTGGCACCCTGACACGGACGTTTGCCGGACATACGGCTGCAATTGATAGCTTAAAGGTTGTCGATGACCAGATGCTTTTTAGCGTTGGCAAAGATCAGGCATTGCTGTGGGATTTAAAGCGCGAAGAATTAGCCACCGTGTTTCCCAAAAACTCAGCGAATGCGATTACAGCTTCGTTCAATGCTCAAAACATTGTGACTGTGCATGATAACGGCAGCCTCAGAGTTTGGATGCGGAAGGCAGGGCAGCTAGTGCAAGGCGAGTCGAGTGCCTTAGGGCGAAATTTGGGCGTAGCACTCAGTCCTGACCATCGCTATCTCGTGAGTTGGAGAGCCGATCGACGGTTGCGCGTCTGGCAACTTCACGCCAACCATGTTCGCTGAAAAAGCAACGACCTAATTCCCTTCTGACACGCTACAAACCAAGATCCCCCTCCATCCTCCTTACAAAGGGGATCAATCAGAGGAATCTGTAGCCAGCACGTTTTGACGGGGTATGACAACGTTCACAGTTGGCAACTCCATCGCTAAAGACTGACAATTTCCACATGAGGTAAGAATCGATGCTGCATAACGTTTCAGAGAAAACCATGCACCGTGTCCGTTGGCTGCTGACCCTTGGCTGGCTGGTGCTCATTGCCTCGCTTCTCTACGATCCCCTGACACCTCTGTGGACACAGCCAGATAATCTGGCAAGCCCCTTTCGGATCGATCCCGATCGCTGCATCAAAATCCGCGATGCCTGTATGCCGCAAGAACCCTTTGCAATGGGCGCACTCATTTGGTGGGCAATGATTGTACCCACTGGAATTTTTATCTTACTGGTGCTTGGGCATGAGTTTTGGCGGCGGATCTGCCCACTCTCCTTCCTGTCTCAAATTCCCCGCGCCTTGGGTATCCAACGGCGACGCAACGTGCGCGATCCATTAACGGGAGAGGTACGTCGAGAGCTGGTGACAATCGACGAAAACTCGTGGCTCGGGCGAAACCATCTCTATGTGCAATTTGGGCTGTTTGTTCTGGGTTTGGGACTCCGCATTTTATATGTCAATTCCGATCGCGTGGCTCTGGCAGGGTTTCTCATTGCTAGTATTTGCTGTGCCATCCTGGTTGGCTATCTCTATGCTGGCAAAAGCTGGTGCCATTACTTCTGCCCTATGGCTCCGGTGCAACTGGTTTACACAGGACCGCGATCGCTCTTGGGCAGCCAAACCCATCACGCACCAAAGCCAGCTATTACCCAATCCATGTGTCGCATCGTTGATCCACAAACGGGCACCGAACGTAGCGCGTGTGTCAGTTGCAAAACGTCCTGTTTTGACATTGATGCTGAGAAAACATATTGGGCAGAGTTGCGTAAACCCGGTCGGCGTTTGGTGCAATATGGCTATTTAGGCATGGTGATCGCGTTCTATTTGTATTACTTTCTCTACGCTGGCAACTGGGATTATTACTTTACAGGCGCATGGACACACGAAGCAGATCAAATTGCCAAGGCTTTTGACACCGGTTTCTATCTCTACGGCTATGCCATTCCCATCCCCAAAGCGCTGGCAGTGTTTATCACCTTCGGCATTTTGATTGCCATCACATTCATTTGGGGAGTGGTTTTAGAGAAGCTTTGCCGCACTTACATGACCTGGGGTGGTCGTCCAGTCTCCGCAGAACACGCCCAACATCTTGTGTTTACGCTGTTTACAGTGATCTCGTTCTGGACATTTTTTTCCTATGGTGCGCGTCCATCGCTAAATCGTTTGCCGTTGTATCCCCTGCTAGCGTTCAATGCGTTGATTGTCGTCGTCGGCTCCATGTGGTTATACCGCACCATCAAGCGTACGTATACTCAGTACGAACGTGAACATATGGCAATCAGCCTCCGCAAACAACTGCACAAGCTTGAGCTAGATCCATCTTTGTTAGATGGACGATCGATCGACGAACTAACGCCAGACGAAACCTACACATTGGTCAAAGTATTGCAGGGTTTCTCTCAGCAGTTGCGGCTGCATACCTACATCGGCGTAGTGCTAGATTTGTTGGAACAGAAAGCAACAAATGGTTCTGGTAGTTTTGAGTTCTGCAAAAAGCTCCGACAAGACCTGAAGCTCAAAGATGCTGACCACTTCACCGCACTTGAAATGATTGCCACAACGCATCCATCGCTCTTAGCGTCTCGCACGCAATCTTCTGTCCAGATACATGATGCTGTGACGCTAGCAAAAACGATCGCCAGACAGGCAAAGCCAAGACACGCAAAACCATCAAACGCGCATCGGATCGATCGCTAGCAATTGCCATCAGCCTCCAGAACTTGCCACTACTGAATCAATGCACACGCTTTGCAAAGGAGTCTACACGCTATGTTGACCTTAAAGTCAATTAATTTTGAGCAACAGCAATTTCAAAGCCATCAGTTACAGCAAGCGCATCCCGAAAAGATGGAATGGTTGCTGGGACGCAGCGCTGCCTGCGATTTAGTGTTGCCTAATCCAGAGGTCAGCCGCATACATGGGCAAATTGTCTATGTTGATGACGCTTACCACTACATTGATGTAGGCAGCAGTTCTGGCTCCTTGCTCAATGGCAAAAGCGTGCCCGCAAACGAAATGTGCCCACTCCACACAGGTGACATTCTTCAATTGGGCGAAACATTTCTGCATCTTGAAGCGTTAACGGCTCCTTCTTATAGTGGGGGTGCGGATGGCTTAAAGACCTATCCTCCTGTTTCATTGCCTGACCAGCAATGGGCTGGCGAAGATTTGCAATGCCGTTGCTGCCGCATTGTGGACGAAACACCGGATGTAAAAACCTTCTGCTTTGTTGCAGAGCCGCCTGTGCTGTTCAACTACCTGCCAGGACAGTTTGTGAATCTGGCGATCGAAATTGATGGGCAGCCTGTGATGCGATCGTACTCCATTTCATCATCGCCGACCCGTCCCTATCATCTCAGCTTGACGATTAAGCGCGTACCGTCTCCCCCAGATCAGCCAGATCTGCCTGCTGGTATTGTTTCTAACTGGCTGCATGATCATCTCAACGTGGGCGATCGCGTCACGTTGATTGGCGGACCGATGGGGCATTTTACCTGTTTACCCCATTTGCCCCCCAAATTGTTGCTGCTCTCGGCTGGTAGTGGCATTACACCCATGATGTCGATGTCGCGGTGGGTGCAAGATACGCTCACCGATTGCGATGTTATCTTTCTCCATAGTTCGCGCACACCCGCAGATCTCATTTTTCGTACAGAATTAGAAACCATCACTGCCCAACTGCCAAATTTCCAGCTAGCCGTCACTCTGACGCAGCAGCCACAGGGTAGCGCCTGGATGGGTTTGACCGGACGCATTTCTGACTCGCTGTTGCAGATGGTGGTGCCTGATTTACTCGATCGTGCGGTCTATGTTTGTGGACCCACTAGCTTTATGGACAGCATTCGCGCCTTGCTGGAATCCATGAAATTTCCCATGCAGAACTATCAAGAAGAGAGCTTTGGTGGCAAAAAAGCCCGACCAACGGCACGGGAGCTAACAGCTACTAAAGGCTTGATAGCAGAACCGGAAACTGTGATCCATCAAGACAAGCGGCACCATGCCCCGTCAAC
The DNA here is from genome assembly GCA_041744955.1 of Stenomitos sp. Taxonomy (GTDB): domain Bacteria; phylum Cyanobacteriota; class Cyanobacteriia; order Leptolyngbyales; family Leptolyngbyaceae; genus Stenomitos. The sequence continues at coordinate 5,162 of JBGTJW010000102.1, forward strand.
GGCTGCTCAAGCGACTCCCATGGTTCACTTCACCCAATCGGAACGGCAGGTGGAAGCAGATGATAGCGCCTCTATTCTGGAACTTGCAGAACAAGAAGGCATTCAAATCCGCCATGCGTGCCGCGTAGGTGCCTGCGGTGCCTGTAAAATCCGCGTTCAGAAAGGGCAAGTGCGGTACGAAGCTCCACCGATGGCGCTTACAGCCGCCGATCAGCAAGCAGGATATGCTCTCGCCTGTGTTGCTTACCCTGATGGATCGGTGGCGATCGATGCTTAGTGAAGGAGTGAAGAGGTGAAGAGGTGGAGGGGTGAAGAGGTGCGTTACCCCTTAGAGACTGCCACAACACTGTTGTCGGTATTGCGATCGAACAGCACTCGTGGTTTAAGCAGGATTCTAAAGAGTAGCCAAAGCGATCGTAATTCTCCTGGGGCACAGCGGCTTTTCCACTGCCCTGGGCGGCAAAACAACATTTCCACCAACTGTCTTTGTTGTTGGAGCATAAGAGCTTCAAAGCTGACGCGTACTGTGGGATAACCATCATCAGCGCTCGTAAAAGTTGCGCGTCCTTGAAGGGTTAGCCCTGTTTCCAAAATTGCCAATGACACTGGTACGGTTGCAGCCGCCTCCCCCTGATTATTTAAAGAGCTTACTGGTAGAGGAACCATTTGAGTTAAAACGACGACCGCGCCAACTTCTGAGAGAGCCGTTGTGGAACCCCAGAACAATTGCTCACCTACCCGCAATTGCACTGTCCGCCGCAGGTCAAACCATTCGTAGAGGCTAAGGCGAGGCACATCCAGCAATACCAGCAGCGCGATCCCCAAAGTCAAGAGATTATAGACGCTCCAGATCAATCCCAAATCGAAGCCTTTCATCTTTTCAGCCATGACGGGTGACATACCTGGCTGCCACATCCCGATCGCCAAAGTAATCCCCAGGCTTGTCCAGAGGCTAAAGGCACTTGCTATAAAGACAATGATTAACGGAAATGCCAACTGCCAATTGAAAAAGAAGCGATCGCTGGATGTGCCTTTGGGAGTCACTTTAAATCCTTTACCAAAGGGATTCAACATCGTTTTGACGACCGTTAATGCCAGTGGAAAGCACAGCACTAGCGAATAAATATCTGCCAGCAACGCCGATCGAGAATGGTTGTTGAGCCAGGAGAACACACTCAAGTTCACCAAATAATACGGTACAAAAAAGTAGAGCAGATCGGCTCCCGTCGCCCGCAGTGGAATTACACCCAGAAAGGCGTACGCGATCGGCATTAACAGAAAACCAACACGGGAAAGGCTGGTAAACCAATGCAGCAAACCCTCCAGGTAGGCAAGCCGTTGGATCGGACGCAACCCGCGAATCGTCAGGGGATTGGCTTTCACAAAAAATGCCTGTAACGTGCCCTGTGCCCAGCGAACGCGCTGTAATGCTTGATCTGCCATACTTTCAGCCGCCAGACCCGCACTCAGCTTTTCGTTGAGGTAGACCAGACGATAGCCCTGCGCTGCCAAACGAATCCCAGT
>JBGTJW010000103.1:0-16811 GCA_041744955.1 Stenomitos sp.
TAATACTCGACCTGCGACAGGATATCGGCTTTTCGCACACGCAGCGGCGGCACTCGAATGATGTGCCCAACGAGTTTTTTGCGCTCCAGGTCTGGCAACACTTTCTCTGAGGTCATGACAAGACGAGCCTGACTCTCACGCAGCGCTGGAGGGGGTTCGCCCTCGCGTCCAACGGGTTCATACTCTCCTGTTTCTAGCAGCCGCACGAGCTTGGTCTGCAAGGCTGGTGCTAACTCCTGCACATTGTTGAGCAACTGCGTGCCTTCACCGAGCCATTCCAGCAGTCCGGGTTTGCCACCCACGCGCCCAAAAAGCTCTGAACCATTCGTTTGCAAGGTGTCGCAGTTAATTTTGATCATTGGTTCCTGACGGTAGCGGGAGCCAAAGTGAATCAGCGCTGTAGTGTTGTCTTTGCCTAAGCCGGGTTCGCCAAAGACCAGCACCGATCGCCGATCGTTCGCGGCTTTCTTAATCTCCTGGCGCAAGCGTGTAGCATAACGGCTGGAACCAACAATCCCCCGTCGCACTTTGGGTACTAAGTAAGGACGCAGCGCTGTTTGCCGCTCTCGCTCATAGATCAGTTGTGCCGAAACCTGATCCAATGCAGTTGCTAGCTGACGCGAGAGGGTCTGGGTGAGTTCGGGATACTGCTGGACGATCGCCAAAAAGTCGGCTTTGGCGATCGTCCAGACCACGCAATCAGTGAGGGTAATGACCGTTTGTTCAGCAGCCTGCTCCAGAGTCAGTTCTTTCAGGTGCAGTACGCTTCCGGGCAGCAGGCTCACTGCATTCGCAACGCCTGTTTGGCTGGTGCGATAGCTTTCCATTCGTCCCGCTTTAAGAATGTACAGCGCCTCTGGAACGGTGTCTTCCAGCACCAGTCGCCGATTTTCCTGCACCGACTCTTCCTGTATAACGGCTGCGATCGCATCCAAAACGCCATCCGAAAGCGCACTTAAGCTTGTCTGCTCACGCAACCACACGACTTTTTCTGCTTGGTTCATCCCGTTTACCTCTGGCGTTTAGTCACTGCCTCTAGGCTTGAAAGCGTGAGTGCGATCGTACCTGAATTGCTTTAACCGAAAGCACTCCTCAATATTTCGATGCATCATTGCAAAGCATCATCCAGCGCTCAAAGGGGGGAAAGCAAACTCACAGACTAAAAGCACATTTTTTATTGGCATTGATGAATAGTGGCATATCATTTCACCACCTCGCGAGCAAGCTTTAATTTTTTGTGACTACTGTTTTTGCGGTTAACGTCGCTGTTGTCTTGTAATTCTAAGAAACGAGCCTTAAAGCACGAAACGATGAACCGCTTTTTCACCCTGTTTCTCACTACAATACTTTTGCTTGCAACCTGCGCAAGTGTGGCACACCCGACTGCTCACTCTTCTTCGATCGCACAACTGCCACGCACATTGCCAGCTTGTCGTGCTAACGCTCTAGCCTTGTCTCCTGTACCCTTCCCGACGGTGCATCCTGGGGCTTTGAACGCAAGAGTGCCAATCATGATGTATCACGACATTCTGCCAGTCAAGCAAGTCCCTTATGACTTAACACCGACAGAATTGAGACAGCACTTTGAGCAGATGAAGTCGAGCCAGATGACCCCAATTAGCCTTGATCAATTGATCGCTCATCTTCGTACTGGTAGCCTTTTACCTGAAAAACCAATTTTACTGACGTTTGATGATGGTTATGGAGGACACTATCGCTATGCCTATCCGCTCCTGAAGGAATATGGATACCCGGCAGTATTCTCGATTCACACCAGTTGGGTGGGTGTGAATGTCGGTCGGACTCATGTGAGCTGGCAAGAGCTGAAAACGATGGCACATGATCCACTCGTGACCATTGCCTCTCATAGCAAAACGCATCCAGCGCTGACCAGGCTCTCTAACCAAAAGCTGACACAAGAAGTTGTGGATTCAAAGAAGATTCTGGAAGCGAGACTCGATCGCCCGGTGAAGTACTTCACTTATCCGTATGGCTTTCATGATGCCAGAGTGAAGCAAGCCGTGGCGAAGGCTCATTATCTTGCCGCGCTTGCTTATGCTGTGCCAACAGAGCGCTTTGCTAACCAGTCAGCAGACTTATTGAGTCTCGATCGCTTTGAAAAAGATCAACTTGTCAAAGTGATGCCTCAAGCCTGGGGCGGTTCTCCTTCAAAGGGGTGCAAGTAAGCTGCAATCTCGAAACGTAAACCCGATCGCAACGCCACTAAGACCCAATCATTGAACGAGATTGTTGGTTTAAGCGATAGAATGCCGATCGGCGGAATAAATAATTCCACCAGCATCGCTATACCTTGTGCCCATTGCCCCAGCACTAAGCCTAAATTACGAGCTTGGCAGCGATCGCGAGTTAGCTTTCTCACCGTTCGTTTAATCATTCTGGCGATGAAGAAGTGCGCAAAAACGATCAATGCCAGCACAAGATCGGGCAGCAAAGCAAAAGTCATTCGCTATTGCTGCATTTTCTATCTAAAGTTTAGCGATCGCTTTGCTGCAAGTTCTGGATTTCGGTTCGCAAGGCAATAATTTCGGTTCGCAAGGACTCGATCGATTTCGCTCCGGCTAGCTCAGCGTCGTCGTCATCGGCATCTTGCCCGACAAAAAAGGTTGCTAGCGTTGCGGTCACGTAACCGAACATGGCAAAGGCATAGAGCGCCAGCAGAAAAAACAAGATGCGACCTTCTACCGTCTGCGGGCTGTGGTCTGATCCCATTGTGGTCATCAGCATCGCTGTCAACCATAGAACGGTGCCGAAGTTGTCAAAGCCAGCCACACTGGTCGTTTCTTTCTCAAAGGTGTATAGCCCAGCCGCGCCTGCAAATGTAACGATCGCGGTGAGCAGCACGACGTAGCCAAACCCGCGTCGGGTAAAGTTTGCGGCTAGCGATCGCATACTGCGATTGGTGCGCGTCAGCACCCGCACCAACTGTAAACCCCGCATTGCCCGTGTTGTTTGCAGCACCCGGAGGACTTTAACGATCCGCAACGTCCTGAGGGCAGGGAGTAGCAGTGAGATTGCAGTGAGCCATTGCGCTTTGAGATACGCTATTTTGCGAGGAGCCAGGAGCAGCTTCACGCCAAACTCAACAAGGAAAATCAACCAAATGGTGACGCTTAAACCATCTAGAAAGGGATTTAAGCCATCGGTAAGTTCAAGCACAAACAGCGCTAACCAGACAAAGCTGAGTACCAACAGCGGTATGTCAAGCCAGTCTTCAAGCTGCTGCAACAGCTCAGAGCGTTCGTGTTCGAGGGCTTGTTTTTCGGAAAGCTTTGGTAAGTTCATCCGCAGGTTAATTAGTTAAACACAGGTGCATACAAAGAACTAGTGATTTATCCTTGCTAATCTCCTGACGTTATCCAGTTATTCTCTAGAGAATGTTGTGTTTTGCGGGTGGCTTCGCTAAAAATATGGGCTGAAGTGGATTAAATCAAGAGTAAGAACCCATTTTGAGTAAGCGATCCTCCGATCAATCTAGCCATCACCCTGATAAAGCCAGTTTGAAACCCATTGAAGGTGCCGATCGATCGCTGCGAAGCCGCTTGAGTTTACAGGGTGAATTCGCTTTGGCACTGGCTCCAACCGTAGTAATCCTGGTCGTTCTGGCTTTTGTCGAAGCCCTCAGCCGTCAACGCCTGTTGTTTGCGTCCTTAGCCTCTAGTGCGTTTCTCATCTACCTGGATCCGCAGCATGGCACCAATACAGTGCGGACACTCACAGTTTCTCAACTGATGGCAGCAACGATCGGCTTAGTAACTTACCTCCTGTTTGGTTCCAGTTATCTGGGAGCAGGCATAGCAATGGTTTTGACAATCACCTTAATGATCCTGCTGGATACCGTGCATCCCCCCGCAGTAGCAACATCCCTCAGTTTTGCCCTGCGAGCAGGGAACGAAACTAATTTAGCGCTGTTTGGGTTGGCGGTTGGTGTGATTGCGTTGCTGATTGTCTTAGAACGTTGTGCGCTTTGGCTACTAGCGTTTTACAGTCGATCGCGCTGAACTGAATTCTTTGTTGGAGCATGATGTATAGTGCTTCAGAGCAACTGATAAAAGTCAGTTTGGTTAAGGAGAAAGATCAACTCCTTGAAAGACTCGCTTCGATAGGATTTACAGCAAGCTAACGATAGTGAAGCCAACCGATGAATATGCTTGCTGCAATCTCAGAAGCGACTGCTCCTTCAACTCAACTTGTTGTGCTAACTGGTCTACTGGCAGTAGGACTGGCGCTCATTCATGTATTCGCTGGTCGCTTACGCTTTATTCGATCGACTCCCCGCCATCATTGGCTTTCAATCGGCAGTGGTGTTTCAGTTGCTTATGTGTTTGTGCATATTTTGCCTGACCTGAGTAAGGCTCAAACGACGATTCAAGAACACTTCGATGCCAAAATATCCTTTCTGGAACACCATGTCTATCTCATCGCATTGCTTGGGTTGGCAGTATTTTATGGACTGGAGCGTGCTGCAAAAGTATCGCGGCAACGCAATCAGGATAATGGAAACGGCGATGTCACTAGCCTTGATGTCTTTTGGCTACATATCGCTTCGTTTGCTGCTTATAACGTTCTGATTGGCTATCTACTTTTGCATCGGGAAGTACCCGGCTTCCTAAGCGTGCTATTGTTTGCGATCGCCATGGCACTCCATTTTGTGGTCAACGACTACGGCTTACGAGAACATCACAAGAAGCGGTACGACCATAGTGGACGCTGGATTTTGGCGGCGGCTGTGATTGCAGGATGGGCAATCAGTGCTGGTACAGAGCTTTCTCAAGCCGCGATCGCGGTTCTGTTTGCCTTTCTGGCAGGCGGTATAGTGCTCAATGTACTGAAAGAAGAACTGCCAGACGATCGAGAAAGCCACTTCTAGGTCCTTTGCAGCCGGGGCAGTCGGCTATACTGCACTGTTGCTGGCACTATGAAGCAGCCGCCTCAAGGCTAAGACAACCATTCCATCGCAAGCAGGTTAATTTGCAAGGGTACGACTGACCGCTAACGCCTTCGTACGATTATTGCCTGTGTAATAGAATTCTCTACTTCACCTATGAAGATCGATTTAATACCCATTCAAAAAGTGCTGGCTACAGATTTCCCCATTGATTTCCCTCAATCCCCCTTGATCAGGCAGAAGCCGCAGGCAGGGAGATCTTGCTTTGTAGCGCGTCAACAAGGAATGGGTATCAATGGCTGCTGTAACAGTCAATGTTGGTAATCGTTAAACCTCTTCTGAGAAGTCTTGTAGGAAGGGAGCCAGTTCCCGGTTCAGTTGTCCGGCTCGGACAAGTTCGGCATATGTGTCTGCCTCAATTGCCAGCAGTTCTAGCCTGAATTGTTCAGCGGCAAACGTGCGTAAGTCCGGATGCTCGTCTTGCAAGGTATTGATTTCTTCCTCCAAACGCCCAATTTCTCCTTGAATCAGCGTCTCCTGATAACGGTAGAACTCTGGCTCAATAATCGGTCTCTCCATGGCTTGACTAAGATGCTGTAACACTCGTTTTAGCGCCGCTAAGCGAGCGTTCGCTTCTGTAAGTTGCTGTTGCAATGGTTGATCGCCTAGCAGGTTGAGCCATTCCAGTAAGGGTTTAATCGTCAAGCCCTGCACCAGCAAGGTGAACAAGACCACTCCAAACACGGTGGCAATGATTTCTTCGCGATCGGGCAGGATGACAGGCACACTCAGCGCCAGAGCGATCGACACCGAGCCTCTCAGCCCACCCCACAGCAGCACGCTTTGTTCTGTGAGTGGAACCTTAGATTCACTAAAGCGGTTACTAAAGGCACTCAAGCCATAAATAGCGATCGCCCGTGTCGCCACCATCGTCAACAGCGTAATGGCGACAATGCCAAGATTTTGTCCCAGAATATGGAAGCGGATTTGATCGCCAATCAGCAGAAAGACGATCGAGTTAACGAAAAACGCTAGAAACTCCCAAAACTCGCTCACAATAATCCGTGTCCTGGGGTTCATGCCAATGCGAGAGCCAAAGTTTCCTAAGATCAAGCCCATCGTCACGACACCAATTACCCCAGAACCACCTAAATCCTCAATGATTAAATAGGTGCCATAGGCAGAGACTAACGTGAGCGATTGCTCCACCAGCGGCAAGTCAAACCGTTGGGTCAGGTAAGAAATCCCAAAACCAATCAGGGTCGCCACCGCAATGCCGATGCCGACCACGCGCACCAACTCAAGCACCGCCGACTGAACGGATAAATCCGCTGTACCCATCGGCAGAGCAACTAAAAAACTGAAGGCAACGACTGCCATGCCATCGTTAAAGAGGCTTTCCCCTTCCATTAAAATGCTGAGTCGATTGCCAACGCCTAGTTCTCGAAAGAGCGCTATCACTGAAACCGGATCAGTAGCAGACAGACTCGCTCCGATTAGCAATGCTGTTGTGAGCGGCACTCCTGCTAGTTGATTCAGCCCCAGAGCAATGCCTGCGATCGCAATCATGACCCCAAAAATGGCATAGAGACCAATGGGCAAGAGTTCCTGCTTTAGTTCTGACCATTTCAAATTCCATGCCGCTTCAAACAGCAGCGGGGGCAAAAAGATGGACAGGATTAGCTCTGGCGATAAATCCACCAGGCGCACATCCACAAAAGCCAGCCCCAACCCCACAATTACCAGCAAGAGGGTGTAGGGAATTTGACGAAACCAGCTAAAAACGCGGGGCAAGGTTGCCACACTTAAGGAAATCGCCAGCACCAGCAAAAATTGTTTCAGGTTTGTCTCGATCGTCATTTCACCTAACGTCGCATCCATTGATCACTACTCTCCAAACGATCGAACCGTTACTATCTTCAGCCTATTGGAGCACGACCGCTAGAATCACAGGTAAGATGCTGGGCAGAAGTCAGAAGTTTAGACCTGTGAAAGGAATCGAGATGTGCTAACAAATATCCGTAAGCGCTTCAAATCGTTCAGAAATAGGGGAAAGAGCCTGATTCAGTTGCAGCAGCTTCAAACAGAGCTACTGTTGGAATCAACGCCCGATTCGTCCTATCTCGTCTTGATCGTCAGTTCCTGCGCGATCGCCACCTTTGGTTTATTGTCAAACAGCGCAGCAGTAATTATTGGCGCGATGATTATTGCACCGCTGATGCTGCCAATCCGGGGACTCGCATTTGGGGCGCTGGCAGGCAATGTCGTGCTCTTTCGACGTGGACTGGTCGCAGTTGTTGTCGGGACTGCACTGGCAATCGGACTTGCCTGGGTGTTGGGCAGATTGGTTGGCATCGCCAACTTTAGCAGTGAAGTGTTAGCAAGATCGGAGCCGACGCTGCTCGATTTAGGCATTGCCGTTGCGGCTGGAGGCATTAGCGGCTACGCAAAAGTGCAACCCAAAATCTCAGCCAGTCTTGCAGGCACCGCGATCGCCGTTGCCCTGATGCCCCCTATTTGCGTGATTGGCTTAGGGCTATCTCAGGCAAATTGGAGCCTGAGCCAGGGAGCGATGTTGCTCTATCTCACAAACCTGCTGGGCATTACCCTCTCCTGCATGGTCACGTTTCTGTTGGCAGGCTACGCTTCTTTTCACTATGCCCGTAAGGTACTTGCCGGGATACTGACTTTTACCGCCATCCTGCTGATTCCGCTAGGGTTTAGCTTCGCTCAACTGGTGAGACAGGCACAGTTAGAAGCCAGCTTACGGCAAGCACTCTTAAATCGCACCGTTACCTTTCAACGGTTGGGTCTGATCAGCAGTACCACAAACTGGTTAGTCGATCCCCCCGAAGTTCGGTTGAATGTACGCGCTAGAGAACCGATTACACCCAAGCAGGTGACTCTCTTAGAAGAGTTTGTGGAACGTGAAATGGGGCAACCGTTTACACTGATCTTTTTGGTAGGACAGGTTGAAGAAATCCGCCGAGAAGGCACCAATGATGACGACAGTACGGTGCGTCAGCCGCCCGAAGGTGACGATCGCACCAGAGCCAACGATTAAAATCAAGTAGCTGCTCTTGAGCCTGGATTCCTTCACATCCAGGGATTAGCTCATGCTGATTTCACCTACGACATCGAGACGACTGCGCTACGGAAGGGTGGCTAGATTTACATCGCAGTCTACTAGGGGTTTCATAAAAAAATGAAATTAGCATGAAAGCTTTTGAGACTTTAGACAAAGATTTCAAGTCTACCGTAAGCGTGAAGAAAAGATTATTTTGAATTCTTATATTAAAATGACCACAAGCACTGCAACAACCGGATCAAAAGTTGAATTCAGAGGATTAAATCATTGAATTCAATCGCAAACTGGTTGTGCTTTTGAAATTTCAATTGCTAGAAAAGACATTTGAGTTAGAGAGCATCAGTCGAGCCGCTTAAAAAGAAGTTATGAATTTAGAAATATCTACAGCCTGGGCTAAAGTTCAGGGGATGATTAATGGCACGATCGCCCTGTTGCCCAACATTGCCTTAGCACTCATTGTCTTCCTTCTCTTTGTGTTTGTAGGAAGATGGATTAAAAGGTTAGTCAAACGCTTAACGAGCAACCGTCGTCAGGCACGTAACGTGGGCATGGTGCTGGGACGCTTAGCTCAGGGGCTTACCGTCCTGTTGGGTTTATTTATAGCCTTATCCATCGTCATTCCCACCTTTAAGGCAGGCGACCTGGTGCAACTGCTGGGGATTAGTGGGGTGGCGATCGGCTTTGCGTTCCGAGATATCTTGCAAAACTTTCTAGCGGGAATCTTGATTCTCTTAACCGAACCGTTTCAGATTGATGACCAAATTGTGTTCAAAGGTTTTGAAGGGACGGTTGAAAACATTGAAACCCGTGCCACTACCATCAGAACCTATGACGGTCGTCGCATTGTGATTCCGAATGCTGAGTTATTCACCAATGCAGTGACAGTTAACACCGCTTTTGACCATCGTCGGTTGGAATATGACATAGGCATTGGCTATGGCGATGATATCGATCGCGCTAAACAGTTGATTTTAGAAGCGATGGCTGGTGTGGATGGGGTTTTAGAAAACCCTGCGCCGGATGCTTTAGTGATGGAATTAGCAGGTAGTACTGTGAACATTCGTGCCCGTTGGTGGATTAACCCACCGCGTCGGGCTGCTGCGCTTGATATGCAAGATCAGGTGCTGACCGCTATTAAGAACACGCTGACTGCCAACGGCATCGATCTCCCTTTTCCAACGCAACAAATCCTTTTCCACGACCAGACCGAAGAAACCGACGGCGATCGCTCTCGTCAACGCGAAGGCTGGCCTGCGGGCAACCGCGAGGTGCCCAAGCCCCGGAGCATCAGCGGCTCGTTGCGGCAGCTAGCTGAAAGTCGGGCACAGAGGAACGGTGACAACTCCACTCAGTAGCAAAGGCTTTATGAAAAATGTCAAGTGGAGCAAGCTGTGGGATTCGCTCCACTCTAGTTATTGGTTTTTGCCAAGTGTGATGGCTACGGCGGCGATCGGTCTCGCATTCGCCATGTTAGCGATTGATCGAGCGTCTGAGGTTCCCATTAAGCAGCTTAGCTGGATTTATACAGGCGGACCGGATGGAGCGCGGGCATTACTTTCAGCCGTTGCCAGTTCGATGATCACGGTTGCTGCAACAGCCTTTTCAATTACAATTATTGCGCTCCAGCTTGCTGCTTCTAATTTTGGTCCCCGGTTGCTGCGTAACTTTATGCAAGATACGGGAAACCAACTGGTACTGGGTACGTTCATTGGCACCTTTATTTATTGCTTACTAATTCTGCGAACCATTCGGGGAGAAGATTATGCTCTCTTTGTGCCTCAGGTAGCAGTAACTATGGGCATTGTGCTCGCGATCGCTGGCGTAGGAGTCCTGATTTATTTTATCCATCACGCTTCCACCATTATTCAGGCATCGCACGTGATTGCTGGCGTGAGTCATGATTTAGATGAGGCGATCGAGCGCTTATTTCCAGAAAAGCTTGGGCATGGTGTCTCGCCAAAAGCAGAGTTGCCGCCCGAAGAAATCCCGGCAAATTTCGACTCAGAGGCTGATCCGGTCAAAGCCTTGAAAACTGGTTATCTTCAAGCGATTGACAACCAGGAATTAATCAAGCTTGCCTGTAAACATAACCTGCTGTTACGACTTCAGTTTTGCCCTGGTCACTTTATTGTTCAGGGTAGCGATCTGGTGCTGGTTTATCCCAGTAAACATACGTTCCCAAAACTGACGAAACAACTGAATGATGCTTTCATCATTGGTAATGAGCGCAATGAGCAACAGGATGTAGAATTTCCGATCAATCAATTAGTTGAAGTGGCGCTTCGAGCGCTTTCTCCTGCGGTGAATGACCCCTTTACAGCCATTCGTTGCATCGATCGGCTCGGTGCTGGCTTGTCTCGCCTCGCCCAACAAGAATTTCCATCACCCTATCGCTATGACCATCAGGGAACCCTGCGCGTGATTGCTGAAGGAGTCACGTTTGAAGCATTGGTGGATTCTGCCTTTAACCAAATCCGACGCTATGCCCAGTTGGATGCTGCCGTCACCATGCGTTTGCTCGAAGCGATCGCCACTATTGTCTCTACTACTGGCAATGCGAAGCAACGAGCCGTTTTGCGTCGTCATGCCGAAATGATTCAGCGAGGAAGCCTTGAAGGTCTATCAGAAGAACTGGATCGGCAGGCTGTAAAGCAGCAATATGACAAGGTTCTGACTAAGCTAGTTCAGCAAAGCCAGCAGATTGAGCGCTCAAACCAGAAACATACGGAAACTGTACAAGAGCAAGACTAAAAGGATGCTTTATAAGTCCAGATGCTTGTAGCCTTGGCGACTGAAGTCGCGGCTACACGGACACTAGCGCAGCCATGCCCGAAGGGCTATAACCTGCCGTCGCAGGTTCTAAAGCCTTTGACTTGCCGTAGTCCGCGTCGGCGGACTTTGTTGCTGTAGTCGCGGTTTTAACCGCCAGACCCTTTTCAAACAACCTCTAATGCTTAGTTTCAACTGGCAAGGATATAGAACCACAGCCTGGATTGGCGAAGCTTTACTGGCATTAACAGTAATCGCTGCCTTACTTGCAGGAGAGGAGCTACTAAATTTAATTAGTTTGTAGCAAAATACTATCGCTCTCTTATCATGCCACCTTTAAGAAATTTTAACTTTTCAATGTAGGCGATCAAGCCCTGGTTCTTTTTGCTGTAATGACAGACACAAATATAGGAGCGTAATGGTTGCTACATAAGGCTTTCGCTCTTGTACACTATCGACACCAATAAAATCTTCTCTATCTCCCTCGATAGCAAGATTAATTGAATTTATATCATTTCTAATATAGACATATGCAAATAAGTTTGGAGAGAACACACTATGACTTTAGTAAAACTCAAAGACTTTTACCCCAACCATGAAGAGCCATCTAACGCAGAAGACATCAAAGACTTTGATGTTTACACTCAAAGCGATGAAAAGATTGGTTCAATTGAACATATCTTAGTTGATGGCAAAAGTGGTCAATTCTGCTACTTTGTCGTTGATACAGGCTTCTGGATTTTTGGCAAAAAAGTGCTGTTGCCAGTAGGACGTGCTGCTCTTAAGTACAGCGATCGCCGCGTTGAAGTAAAAGGCTTAACAAAACAACAGGTCGAAGACTTGCCTAACTTCGATGACCTTGAGAAAGTAGACTACGACTATGAAGAACAGGTGCGCGGGACGTATCGCCCTGCTGCGAGTGCCGCCACCTACGATCGTGATAGCTATAACTATCAGCAAGATCCCTCGTTGTACGACTTAAACGATCGCGATCATCAAAGCTTGAAGCTCTATCAAGAGCGCCTCATTGCCGATAAGCATAAACAGAAAGTTGGAGAAGTTTCGATTGGCAAACGAGTCGAGACGGAGACAGCACAAGTCGCGGTTCCTGTTGAGAAGGAACGTGTTGTAATCGATCGCTCGACTGCATCCGCAGGCAACGTTGTTGATCCGAACAATGTCAATTTCGGCAACCAGGAAGCAGTACGGATGGAAGTTTACGAAGAAACCGCTGACATCCACAAAGAAGCGTTTGTGCGTGAGCAAGTTAACGTCAGTAAGGTTGTAGAAAAGGATACTGTGAACGCTGAAGAGCAAATTCGTCGGGAAGAACTGGATCTCGATACACAAGGTCGCCCAGTCGTCGATAACCGTCGTTAACGTTGAAACCCTAGATAGCTCCGGTTGTATCCTTGTAGGGCTAGAGCTACTTTAAGGAGTGTGCCTTAGCTCTACTTCTTTATAGAATAAAAAACTAGAGCTAAAATTATCGAGATGGAACTACAGCAAGATTTCACTGGCGATCGCTCAATAGTCCTGATCGAGAGGTAGACCTGTGCGTTTAGGGCAGTGGATTGGTTTTCTTGCCCTCCTGATCTCACTTTATATCCTCTGGAAGATTCGGCAAGTGCTGTTGCTGGCGTTTACGGCTGTTGTTTTGGCTACCGCGCTGAATCAACTCGTAAAGCGCTTGGAGCGCCAGGGCGTTCATCGAGGTATTGGTATTGCTCTAACGGTTACTGGTGTTCTGATTGTTCTAGCACTTCTAATAGCGCTCATTGTCCCTCCCTTCTTTAAGCAGTTACCCGCCTTGATCGAGGCAGTGCCTAGAGGCTTAGACCGCCTGCGGGTCTGGTTTGAGGCGTTACGCAGCCAGATTCCAGGGCAGACCGATGATGAGGTTGGTATCTTTACCCGACTGACTCAACAACTACCCGATTTCATTAGCCGAGTGTTTGGCAGTTTTTACGGACTCTTTACTTACTCGATTGAAATCATCCTGAACCTACTGCTGGTTCTAGTTGTCACCATCATGTTGCTGGCAAACCCCAGATCCTATCAACGAGTTTTCTTACTGCTTTTCCCCAAGTTTTATCAACAGCGAATCGATACAATTCTTTCAGAATGTGAAATCGCTTTAAGTGCTTGGCTAGTAGGCATTCTGTTTAACATGACCGTGATTACGGTTTTTAGTGGACTGGGTCTGTGGTTTTTAGGTGTGCCTTTGCCCTTAGCCAACGCTTCGTTAGCAGGTTTACTCACGTTTATTCCTAATCTCGGACCCACCCTCAGCGTTATTCCGCCTGCGGCTCTTGCTCTACTAGACGCACCCTGGAAGGTGGGAGCAGTCGTAGGCTTATATGTTGTCATTCAGCAACTTGAGAGCAATGTTTTAACTCCCCTGGTGATGAAGCATCAGGTTTCTTTACTGCCAGCGATTACCCTCTTGTCCCAGGTCGCTTTCTCCATCTTCTTTGGTTTTATGGGTCTGCTGCTAGCGCTTCCTTTGCTGGTTGTGGCACAAGTATGTCTCAAAAATGTGCTGGTTGAAGATGTCATGAGCCATTGGGAAAGCGATGAAACAGGCAACAGTAGTTATGCCAAAAGGATGAAGGATGAAGGATGAGGGATAAATTGAAGCCCTTGCTCAAAGGACGTTTCGAGGTTTATGTCTGTTCTAATGTTCTCTTCACCTGCCTTAAGAGCGATCGGGTCGTTCTAAAACGCTGACATCAATGAGAGGAGTCACGTTAAAGCCTTGATTGAGCAGATGGGTTTGGATGTCTTGAGTTAATTGAGTGCGGATGGTTTCAGTAGACTGTTCTATCCCTTGTTGTCGCTGCACATACACTGTGCCCAACAGGGTATTTTGCCCTTTAAGATCGGAGCGGGTGAAGCGAACATTGGCTTCTACCAGGCTTGCCAAACCACTTTCATCAACCACCTTCTGAATTTCAGCCGTGGCTCGTTGCGAACGGCTGGAACGTTGTAGGTTGGGCGAGTTGGAAAATTGCCAGGTAAGCAGTCCAGCCAGGGCTGCCGTTGTCACCACTAAAATGGCTGGGAAGACCCAGGCTTGACCGCGTTGATACCGTGCGCCCTGAGCAGAGATGCCATAGAGCCGAAACACGATCGCCGCCGATAGATTAATGCCAGCCAGTTGCAGCAACAGCACAAAAGCGCCATTGACTGTCAAGTCCCAGCGACCCATTGCTCCTGCCATCCCCACTAGACCAGCCGGAGGTGCCAGGGACGCGGCAACCAGCATTCCCGTTGCCGCCCCAGAGACCAGGCTACTGCGTTCAGACTGCACTAGATTCAACGCGCCTGCTGCACCCGCGACAATGGGCAGCAGCACAGACACAGCAGAAATGGTACTCGTTGCCGCCATCTGCTCTGTCACCACTTCCTGGCGCAGCACCAGGGTGAGTAGTCCCGTTACCGCGATCGTGACGGCTAAAGCAGCAAAATACCGCACCAGACTCCGACCCAAAAGATGGCGATCGCCGCGTGCGGTTGCCAGTGCTACGTTCATCGCAGGTCCCGCAAAGGGAGCGATTAACATAGCTGCGACTAAGAGATAAGTGGTATTGGTAAATAACCCAATCCACACGACGACTCCAGCCGCCGCCGCATAGCCCAAAAAGCCTTTCCAGGAGCCAACACTTTGCAACCCAGAGAGAAACACTTCAATGGGGCTACGCGGTGCCACATCGATCACTTGCTGTGCCGCCTCATCCGCAGGTGGCTTTAATCCCATCACTCCACGCGGATTGAGTGTAATTTGAAGCTTGGGCAACCCTTCTAGCGCCTGCAGCAGCGCTTCCACCTTGCGGTTAGAGATGTGAATAATCACTACATCCAGCAGTTCATCCGTCCCCGTTGCCTCAAAGAGTGCCAGATTTGCTCCATCATGAGCTTTGGCGGTCTCTAAGACCTCTTTTCCACAGCCTCGTGGGACTTGCACAAGTAGTTGACGCATGGCACTTCGGCTCCTGACGTATGATCTTGATGCTTGCTAGGGGCTTCAGCCAACTGAAACTTTAGTCTTAATCCTGTTCCTACTCTATAAGCCTTTGCCGGATGGAGCAGGTTTTGCGGGAAGTTGATGAATGCGGGACACAAAAAAATATCATGATTGAGCCACTCACTCTAGAGGTAAGCGCAGAGTAAAGGTGCTGCCTTTGCCTAATTCACTGCGTACTTGAATGGTGCCGTGATGAGCCTGAGCAATGGCTAAAGCAATAGGTAAACCTAGCCCAGAACCACCGGTGTGCCGCGATCGATCTTGTTCGACTCGATAAAAGCGATCGAAAATTCGACCTTGCTCGGCTGGGGCAATGCCTAGCCCTGTATCCTGCACTTGAACAATGGCGTATTGTTCATTCTTGTTGAGTGAAACTCTCACTTGTTCTCCCGCTGGCGTTGCTTGAATCGCATTGTTAATTAAGTTGCAAACCAACCGATAAAGCTGTTCTTCGTCGCCTAAAACATCAACTGAGTCAGGCACTTGTAACTGCATTGAAAGTTCTACCTCCTCTTGCACTGCCAAAAAAGCGAGTTCTTCCACGAGGTCGCTGATTAAATCATTGAGACCGCAACGGCGATGCTTGCCGGTCAATTGACGCTGGTCAATGTGGGTGAGCAGCAGCAGATCCTTGACCAATTCTGAGAGCCGCAGCATTTGGCGTTGCAGGACGGCTAAAATGCCCTCCGTCATCTCGATGGTGAAGCTTTCAGACTTACTTGGAAAGCGCAGCGTCGCTTCCATCGTGGCTTGCATGGCAGCAAGGGGCGTGCGAAATTCGTGAGCCGCATCGGCAGTAAACTGCTGCATTTTTCGATAAGAGTGGTAGAGCGGCTGCATCGCTAGTCCCGCTAGCCACCAGCTTGACACAGCCACCAGCAGCAGCGCGATCGCGCATCCTAGCAGCAACGTCCAGCGTAAGGCAGCCAGATTTTGGTCCAAGTCTTGTAGAGATCGCCCCACCTGCACATAGCCACCTGGCTGGTCTTGTCTCTGTAGGGGTAAGGAGACTTGGCGATAGCGAATCCCTTGACGATCTTTCACCGTCTGCCACTTTGCTTTTCCCGACGTGCTGGGGAGTTCATCAATTTGTAAGCCCATCACCACGATCGGTCTGCCACTCGTATCCAATAAGCGAATGTAGTAATTGATGGGATCAGGCACTTTGACCAGGGGTGGACGCATGATTTCAGGCAACTGAGCGGCTTTAGTCGCCTCAGCCGCAGGGATACAATCTGTTTTCGTCAGACATAGACGCAAGGAGAAATTTTTAGCCACCTGACGTAACTGCTCGGGTCGCTGGATGACAGGCTCAATGCGTTTAGCTACCACTCCTGCAACTGCCTGCAAGCCTTGATCAATGGTTCGGTGATAGGCATGGGCAACCACCTGGTAAACGCCTAGACCGCTTAGCCCCATAATGCAAGCCATGACTCCGGCATACCAGAGCGCCAAACGCAGACGAGTGGAACCAAAAAGTTGCTTGGCTTTCATGTTCAGCCATCCAGGTTGAAGCGATAGCCCACACCATAGATGGTTTCAATCACAGACTCCTCAGCTTCCAATTTGCGTCGGAGTAGACGCACCTGGGCAGCAACGACATTACTCACGGGTTCAACGCCCACTTCCCAAAGCTGGTTCATGATTTGATCCCGATTCACAATTTGGTTGGGGTGCTTCATGAAGTACTCCAAAAGCTGAAACTCTTTGATGGTTAGGGGAATGACCTGGCGATCGCCCTTAGCATCCTGTCGCACGACGGCGTGAGTCCCGTAATTGAGTGTTAAATTGCCCGCCTGGAGTTGCGGTGGCTGAAGCTGGGGCGATCGTCGCCGCAAGGCTCGCAATCTTGCTAGCAGTTCTGCCATCTGAAAGGGCTTCACCAAATAGTCATCTGCGCCACTATCCAGCCCTTGAATCTTTTCCTCCATGCGGTCTTTAGCCGTCAACATCAAAATAGGTAGCGGGCTATTTTGGGCTCATAGCCGTCTACACAACTCCACCCCCGACAGCCCTGGCAA
>JBGTJW010000104.1:0-3575 GCA_041744955.1 Stenomitos sp.
AAGCCTTCCAAAATTGTAGTTTTCACAAGTTTTACCCACACTTGCCAGGAGTTGGTGCAGCAGTTATCCAACGTATTTGGTAAACAGGCGATCGCTACTTATCAGATTGGTCAATCGGTTGATGTAGTGGAAGAGAACACGAATCAGTTTAGGGATGATCCCAATTGTTGCGTCTTGGTATGTGATGCTTCAGGTGAAGAAGGGCACAACCTGCAATTTGCCGATTGGATCATCCATTTTGATTTGCCTTTATCACCTAATCGCCTAGAACAGCGGAATGGTCGGTTGAACCGAATTGGGCGTAACCGTTTACTCCAGTTTGTCGTTTTCACCGGGGCAGATACGAGCGATAGCATCCACGGTGCCTGGTATGAAGTCCTCAGTGGCAGCTTCAAGGTTTTCCAGGAATCGATCGCCAGTCTCCAGTTTTTTGTAGATAGGAAGCTACCTGAGTTGGAAGCCGCCTTATTTCAGCTAGGAGCATACGGACTAACCCAAGCAACTCAATTGATTGGCACTGAAATTACAGCCGAAAAAGTCAGTATTGATGAGCAAAATGCACTCGATGAAATTGATGCCTTGGAAGAGAATGCATTTCAATACTTTAGAGCCTTGGATGATTACGATGCGCGTCATCAGGACATTCAGCGAACTGTAGAGGGATGGCTTTGTCAGACCTTGAAGTTCAGAAGCCATCAGGATGATGATGTACCAGAAATTGTCCGCTACAAACGATCGCCTGAAACGCTGGTGCCAGCAAATGACCTGATTAAGTACTTCAAAGGTTATATCAATCAACCTGGAACTTACCAGCGCCGTAAAGCATTACAGCACCCAGGAGCTACTCTTTACCGAATTGGCGAAGGTTTGATTGAAACGCTAAACGAGTACATTCACTGGGATGATCGAGGGCAAGCATTTGCATTGTGGCGGCACGATGAAACCTGTTCACCAGTGGAAGGTACGGAATGGGTGGGCTTCCGCTTTGATTATGTCATTGAAACTGATTTAACTCTTGTTGGTGAAGTGTTTGAGCGTCACGGATGGCAGCGCGCAAACCGCTTGGCTTTACAACGGCGCATGGACGCGATCTTTCCACCCCTGGTAGAAACCATTTTCCTCGATACTCGTATGAATGGTGTGAACAACCCGCATCTTCTAGAGATTCTGCAACGACCATACTCCAAAAAGCGAAAACCAACCCATGACTATAGTTTGAGTAAGGGCAAGTTGCAGGTACTCGATGAGTTTGTGAGTCGGGATGATTGGGCGAATCTCTGCCGAAAGTCGCGTGAACAGTCTGCATTGCTGCTGCGACAGCGCCCTGATTTTTACGATCGCTGCCAACACCATGCGGCACAAGCAGAGCAGCAGTTGGGCGATCGATTGGAGCAACTTCAACTTCGCTTAGAACGGCTGTTCCAAACAGGCGACGAGACATCTCTGGCTCAGGAAGTTGAGATTGAACGAGCGTTGAAGCAGATTTTAGTTGATGGCATTCGGCAACCTCACATCCGACTTGATTCTGTTGGGTTTTACATTGTCTCCGGGCGATCGCCTTGGCAAGAAAAGGAGGTCATTGCGTAATGCAAGATGTTTTTCAACAAATTCGGGATTACCTGAGTGGCGACGCAATTGAGTTACCTAATCCTGAGAACTGTTCCGAATCCTGTCAACGCCGTTTGGTTCGAGCCTTAAGAGAAACTGGAGCATACAGACCAGGATCGAGAGATATCGTAACGTTGATTCGCCATTTTCTACGGCATGGAGCAACACAACAAGGTAGTCACTCTATTACTCAAAAGATTTCGCGCAGAGCAATCTCATGTTTTGGGAAACCCGAAAGCCAAAGTTACTGGGAATCATCTGGTTTCAAGGTTTTAAGAGAGGAACCAGAATATTTCTTGGTTGATGCTCATCCTTGGCAACCTAGTTGGTTGAATGAGAAGGACTGGGAACCGCTTGAAGTAGCAGCTTTTCAAGAAATCAAACGACGTACAGAAGAAGCTGTATCAGGAGATCCATTCTTATCTCAAGTAGGATTGAAAACGTATCAAAGCTCAGGGCAGCGTCAGGCAATTCGATCAATTTTAACTGCCCCTTCTACTTCAACGCTGGTCATCAATCTACCCACTGGATCAGGGAAAAGTCTTTGTGCTCACTTACCGGCGTGGCTACAGTCTGACTCAGTTGGTGTAACTATCGTAGTTGTGCCAACGACAGCTCTAGCCATCGACCAAGAACGAGCTTTTCAATCCCGGACAAAGACTAATGATGCGGTTGCTTATTACCAGGATGATTCTTTACCTGGGCAGGAACGGCGTGAAGAAATTCGCAATCGAATTCGTAACGGTACTCAACGAATTGTTTTTACTTCCCCGGAGGGACTTTTAGATTCTTTGGCAGGTAGTGTGTATGAAGCGGCAGAACGAGGGTTCTTACGTTACTTTATGATCGATGAGGCTCACATGGTTGAGCAGTGGGGGGATGAGTTCCGCCCCAGTTTTCAGGAATTGCCTGGATTTCGGCGTTCTCTTCTCAGGCTTACCTCGTTCCCAACGATTCTATTAACTGCAACACTGACTTCATCTTGTCTGGATACCTTAGAAACTCTGTTTGCAGAACCGGGTCCGTTTGCAACACTTTCAGCCGTTCAGTTACGTCCAGAGCCTTCCTACTGGTTTGCATGGTGCCGTAGCGAGGAAGAACGGCAGCAACGCCTGCTCGAAGCCTTAGACAACTTACCACGACCCGCTATTATCTATGGCAGCAAGAAACAGGATGTTGAAGCTTGGTTCAAAACTTTGCAGAACAGTGGTTTCAAGCGTTCTGCTATGATGACGGGCGACTCATCACTTGCAGAACGCCTAAAGCTATTGGAAGACTGGCAAAATTGTCGAGTAGATATCGTTGTTGCCACGTCTGCCTTTGGACTGGGAGTAGATTTGCCAGATATCAGGGCTGTTATACACGGGTGTGTGCCGGAAACAATTGATCGTTTCTACCAGGAAGTAGGTCGTGGCGGTCGAGATGGAAAAGCGACGATTTCTCTGACCCTGCACACTACTGCTGACTTAGATATTGCTGCCAAACTGAATGAAAAGTCTTTTATCACAACTGAGCTAGGTCGCCAGCGATGGGCTGCGATGTTTAAAAAGAAAACTCACTACTCCGATGCGTATTACTGTGTACCGATTGACGCAGCACCCTCTTATAGCCCTGACTTGATAAGCGATCGCAACCGTGCCTGGAATATACGAACATTGACGTTAATGAGCCGTTCAGGATTGATTGCCCTCGATTCTCAGCCGCCTCCAAAACAAATTAGCTTTGAGTCCGAAACAGATTATCGGCAAGCGTTTCAAACACATCGAAATCTACGCATTCTTCAGATTCAAAACGAACACCACTTAGAGGCAGAGACCTGGGAAACGATTGTTGAACCTGTCCGCCAGCAGCAGCAACAATGGACTTATCAAAGCCTAAGACTAATGAGAGAGGCATTACGAGGCAAGCGATGCCTTTCAGAAATCTTTGCTGAAGCTTATCGTATCCCTACTCGTGAAGATCCTCGC
>JBGTJW010000105.1:0-8353 GCA_041744955.1 Stenomitos sp.
TCACAAACGACTGCACGCCTAAATGCTTTTGAGTAGGCTGGAGATATTGCCCGATCGTCAGAATGTCACAATCGACCGATCGCAGATCAGCCATCACCTGCCGCACTTCCGCATCGGTTTCACCCAAACCCACCATAATGCCCGTTTTGGTGTAAACCCAGGGAGCAAGAGCACGAGTCTGCTGCAAGAGTTCGAGCGATCGCGCATAGCTACCTTGGGGACGCACCCGACGATACAAGCGTGCGATCGTCTCAGTGTTATGGTTTAACACATCTGGGTTTGCCTGCAAGATGGTTGCTAACGCATCCCAGTTGCCGCAGAGGTCAGGGATCAGCACTTCGATCGTCGTTCCGGGTGACGCTGCACGGATAGCACGGATACAGCGATCGAACTGAGCCGCGCCACCATCGGGCAAATCATCTCGATTAACCGACGTGACCACCACATGGTTCAACCGCATTCGGCGCACGGCTTCTGCCAATTGCTCTGGTTCTGCCGGGTCAAGTGGTTTTGGCTTTTTCTCAAAGTCAATATCGCAGTAGGGGCAAGCACGGGTGCAGGCAGGTCCCATGATCAGGAAGGTGGCAGTGCCGTTGTTAAAGCACTCGCCAATATTGGGACAGGATGCCTCTTCACAAACTGTGTTCAGCCCCAAATCACGCAAGATTTCCTTAACGTTACCGACCCGCTCCCACTGCGGCGCTTTGACCCGTAACCACTCTGGCTTAACAACCACGTTTGATGCCGTTAGTGAAACAACCTATTGTCCATCCTATCAGGCAAACGCTAGAAGGCAGTAGCTCTATCGGCTGCGACGCAGCTTTCACCGCAAATGGCTACGTTCGGGTGGTGACATATTGCTCGGCATGGACGTACTCTGCTTACCACTGAGCGCTGAAACATCTTTCTGGCTAGTCTTGGCAGTTGCCGATGGATCAGGAGCCGTTGGCGGCTCCACTGTTACGGGTGGTGGCATGGGTGCTGAATTTACCTGCGGGGGGGCAGCCTGCTGCGAAACCCAGGCGATGCCGCTAGCCATGAGGGCTGCATACCCGATGTAGACGTGCATCGAGTCCAGGCGTAAACCAACGTGCGTTTTTGGCTGTTGCCATGAGGGTATAACAGCCGTTGCAGTCTCGATCGTCGGTAACGATGCTGCTAAGTGGTTGCCATCCAAACCCAGAGTATTACCAACCTGTCGAATAAAGCCACGTAGGTAAATGTCCTCTGGTAGCCGATCGATCCGCCCCATTTCCAACGCTTCTAATTGATGAACGGGAATTTGGGTCTTCATATGCAGATGGTACGGAGACCAGGCTTTTTCTTGCCGCGCCTGCCGAATCGTTTGACCTAATTCTCGCAGGCAAGCCTCGCGAGCTTGTAGCGCTGACTGTGCTGCCAACTCTTTTTTGCTACGCTTTTTAGATACATTGGCTCTGAGCTGCTTTGTGGTCGGCATTGCTGGCGGTGGATAAACGGTGATATGCCCATTCAAAAGGTGAGTTGGAGGGCTATCTGGAGGTGCAGCCAGTGCAGTGGTTGGCGGGGGATTGCGATCGGGCACGGTCATAACTACCTCGTTCAGGCTAGCGTTCGGTGGTGGCGGTGCCGGTGGTTGTTGAAGCTTGGGCGCAGCCACTGATAACGTTGAGCTACTAAAGCCTTGACCGCCTGATGGCATGAGTCCCGATGGCTTCTTTCGCACCAGCTTACGTAGCGCCAGTCGAATCGCTTCTCTACCGACTGCCCGCACCATGCACTGCACTTGCCTCGTTAGATCCTCTGGCAGCGCCTTGATGCTTGAGAGCATCTGTCCATAAATTTCACTTTGATAAAGCTCCGTCTCTACCTGCCCCAAAATGGCTCGTAGTCCATTTAAAGACATCTCGGCATTGCCTCCAGGAATACCTACACAGTAAGTAGACTCGTGTGCTAGCATCAATCGCCTCCCCTAGTTAAAACGTTAAGCACTCAATAGCGCACCCCAAAGCAACTGTGGCGGCGGCGGCGATCGCACCAGCGCCTAACCTGCGTTTACATTTAGTTGGCGAAACTATCTTCATATCTTCATTCGGGGGCTTCATCCATTCTCCGGATGGATAGGACACTTTTCCAAACAAAACTCAAAACAAAACGGCAGGGCGATCGCCCTGCCGTCAACATCTAAATCTAAACATTACCGCTTTAGTAGCGGCTATCCTTTGAGGAACATTCTTGTACCAGACAACGCTCGAACAGTGCAATTTGATGCAAGCGGTGAAAGTGACGGGGGTTAAGCACAAGCTTAAACCTGGGGTCAAAGACTGGCTGGGTTAGAAATTGTCGAGACGGGAAGTAAAGCTTTGCGTATTGTAAAAAAAACATAAGGAAAATTCCAGGTAGCAAGGGCGGGCAACACCCACAACAGGCAAGCAAGGCGCTGCTTGGTGATTTGCCACTACAACCATGCCAAACTTACGCTCAAAACCCCCTGGGAAGATTGCGGATCTTCCTCCATCATTTTTTTGGATGTCTGTATTTCTATGGAGAGACGAGCGGTAACGGACTCGCTAGAGGGCTTAAAACAGGCACAAAGCTTGTTCATACCTTGCTTCTTTTGATGGAGTCTTTTGATGGAGGAGCGCTGCCGTGCCATACCTGGCATACTACGCCTCTGTTCAAGACTTTGGATTCCACGGTAGCCCTGCTGTCCAGTGGAGCTTGTGCATGACGAATTTGCAGAGGATATAGACACGATCGCCGCCAGCCGTTCGATGTGGACCCACAATCCGAAACGACAGTTCGAGGAAAAAAGTCAGGTCGTTATAACGTTGCATAAACCGTGCGTATCGTTCTTTTGCCGTCGCCGATGCCTTGGGACCTGGCTTTGATAAGTCGATCAGGGGCTTGGTTACTTCAATTTCCAGGTTTACTGGAGACGTACCATCGAGCTTGTCTTCCTTGCGTTCGCCTTTTCGCTGGAGCAAATCTTCAGCCGTGATAGTTTCCTTGAGTGTGCTGTTAGGCGTGATTGTGCTGAACACTTGTTCTTGAAAGAGATCCACTGTCGTACCAGGCATTAAACGAGTGACACGGCGCGATCGACCATCTAGATCGGTGAAGGCACAGTAATCCCAATCGACATAGAGCGAAATGCCGTGCGGTTTATCATCAACGGGTTCATAGGTTGCTTGATTTTTGATGCTGATCGCCATTTGCTTCAGCTTGTCAAACTCATAACGGCTATCAAACTTGAAGCTGATTTCAATCAAGCTTTCCAGGTTCTGATTCTTTAACTGTTGCTTGAGAAAATCCGCATCTAAATGAATCGTAAACTCATCGTTGAAAGCATCAACAATCAGGTACAGAAAATAGGCAATACACAGCAAATAGGCTGTCAGAATAATCGGATCAACAGAGTTCATCGGCGCATTGAAGAATGAAGCTGTTTTTGCTCAGCAGTGCTGCTTTTAGCGCTAACCGTCGAGAAGTTTTCAAACCATCCTCGTCGCCAGAAGAGGAAGAGCATACCCACGCCAATCAGTGCCATTAAGACCATGACGAGCGGGTAACCCCAATACCAATCGAGTTCAGGCATATTTAATGGTGATTTTTCGGTGTTAAAATTCATGCCGTAAATCCCGGCAATAAACGTCAGCGGAATGAAGATGGACGAAATTACGGTTAGCAGCTTCATAATTTCGTTCATCTTATTGCTCACTGACGAGAGATACACATCCATCAAACTGGCTGCCAACTCACGATAGGTTTCTACCATATCAAGCACCTGAATGGCATGGTCGTAACAATCGCGAAGATAGATATGGACATCAGGACTAATTAAATCACTGCCATCACGAATAAGTGCGTTAATAGCATCACGCTGGGGCCAGATGGCACGTCGTAAGCCTAACAATTCACGTTTAATGGTGTGAATTTTTTCTAAAGTTTGACGCGACGGATTCTCGACCACTTCGTTTTCCAGTGCTTCAATTTGTTCGCCATATTCTTCCAAAACCGGAAAAAAGCCATCAATAATCGAGTCCAGCAGGCTATAAGCCAGGTAGTCTGCGCCTTGCTTGCGAATGGTGCCTTTGCCAGTACGAATACGCTCACGAATGGGACCAAAGCAGTCGTATTCGGGTTCTTCCTGCACCGTTAACAGGTAGTGCTGCCCTAAAATGAGGCTGACCTGTTCACTGATAAAGCCATTGCCAGACGACTTCAGCGTCACCATGCGCGCAATAATCAGCAGTTGATCGTCATAATCCTCAATTTTGGGGCGCTGTGGGACGTTGACAATATCTTCAAGCACGAGGGGATGAAGGTTAAACACGTGCCCCAAACGGCGCAGCACATCTTCGCTACCCAGACCTTTTACATCCCCCCCGGAGACAGATTCGGTATCTAGAAAGGGAATGCACTCTTCGGGCGTTTCAACGTCCTGCCGAACAGCTTGCGCTTCATTGTAGTCAATCAGTACTATGACGGGCGGAGACGCATCTGCTTCGATGTTGAGCGTTCCCGGCATACTGCCTGGAATGTCGTAGAAATAGTCGAAATGGGAGTCATCATCATCAGATGACGTATGCACTGATGGCAGGGTAGTAGAAAAGCGATGCTCGACCATCTAGTGGTTCCTCGTAACGATTTGGGTGAGTGTCTTCCCTATTTAATCAACTTTGTTCAATAAATGATGGTCTTACAGCATTTGTCAGGTTACTCAGTCAAAGCTTTAGGAGTTTAGGGGTTATGGCAAAAGGATGTGAGGGATGAAGGATAAGGGATGAGGGAGGAATAGAAGCCCTGGTAAATACAAATGAAATCGTCTGTTATGCCAAGTCAAATTGCAAAGGCTACAGATCTCTTGCCCTCATCCCCAACCCTTCTACCACAGGAGAAGGGAGCAAAAGGCAATCTCCCTCGCCCTTAGGGAGAAGGATTAAGGGTGAGGGCGGCTTAGCTGCTTGATCTGTAGCGCCTATTTTTGGATTTGGTATAAGCGGGACAAGCGATCGCCAGCAAAAAAGCAGCCTGTTATTAACAAGCTGCTCTAAAAAATCCTAAAGGGATGGATCTAGCGTGTTTGGACTACATCATGCCCATGCCGCCCATGCCGCCCATGCCGCCCATGCCACCCATGCCACCCATGCCACCCATGCCGCCCATATCGGGAGCGCCGCCGCCACCAGCACCTTTCGGTTCAGGCTTTTCGACGACCAGTGCTTCGGTGGTGAGTACCATGCCTGCGATCGATGCTGCATCTTGAATAGCAGACCGTACGACCTTGGCAGGATCAACGATCCCTGCTGCAATCAGGTCTTCGTAGACATCGGTGAGAGCGTTATAGCCAATGTTGAAGTCAGAATGACGGACTTTTTCGACTACAACGGTGCCTTCAACTCCAGCGTTGTCTGCAATTTGACGCAGAGGGGCTTCCAGTGCCTTGATGACAATATCGGCTCCGATTTGCTCTTCGGCGCTCAAGCTGTTTCTAAACTCAGCCAGTTTGGGGATGAGGTGAATCAGCGTCGTGCCGCCACCGGGAACGATGCCTTCTTCAACGGCTGCTTTAGTCGCGTTGAGGGCATCTTCGATACGGAGTTTGCGGTTTTTGAGTTCGGTTTCAGTTGCGGCACCGACTTTGATGACCGCTACGCCGCCCGCTAGTTTAGCAATGCGTTCTTGCAGTTTTTCTTTGTCGTATTCAGAATCGCTGCGATCGAGTTCCTTGCGGATTTGCTCAACGCGCTGGTCGATGTCCTTTTTGTTTTCTTCGCCAGAGACGATCGTGGTGGAGTCTTTGGTGATCGTGATTTTCTGTGCCTTACCCAGCATTTCGAGGGTGACCGTATCAAGGCTGAGTCCGATGTCTTCAGAAACAACTTGCCCCCCCGTCAGCACAGCAATGTCTTGCAGCAGCGCTTTACGACGTTCGCCAAAGCCCGGTGCCTTGATGGCGGTCGCGTTGAGCACACCACGCAGACGGTTGACCACGAGGGTTGCCAGCGCTTCGCCTTCTACATCTTCGGCGATGATGAGCAGGGGTTGCCCCGATCGCGCGATTTTCTCCAGCACAGGAATCAAATCCTGGATGGAGCTAATTTTTTTGTCAGCAAGCAGAATCAGGGGATTGTCCAGTTCGGCAATCATCCGTTCGCCATCCGTGACGAAGTAGGGGGAGATGTAACCACGATCGATCTGCATCCCTTCGACCAAGTCCAACTCAGTGTTGAGGGATTTGGATTCTTCGACGGTGATCACGCCATCTTTGCCGACTTTATCCATCGCTTCGGCGATCATGGAGCCGACTTCTTCATCGTTACCTGATGAAACAGTAGCAACCTGAGCGATCGCGTTGCCTTCTACAGGCTTGGCAACTGCCTTAATTTCTTCCACCAGTTTGATCACGGTTTTTTCAATGCCGCGCCGTAGGGCAACTGGATTGGTGCCAGCAGCGACATTTTTCATGCCTTCGCGGATCATGGCTTGTGCCAGCACGGTAGCAGTTGTGGTGCCATCGCCTGCCAGATCCTTCGTTTTAGACGCAACTTCACGGATGAGAGCAGCGCCTGTATTTTCCAGCGGATCTTCTAGCTCAATTTCTCTAGCGATCGTCACGCCATCGTTCACAATCTGAGGCGCACCATATTTCTTTTCCAGAAGGACGTTTCGACCCTTTGGTCCCAAGGTCACGCGAACGGCATCTGCCAGCGCATTCACGCCTCGCTCTAATGCCTGCCGCGATTCGTCATTGAAGACAACAATTTTTGCCATAACTACTCGCTCAGTTCTTCACATTGACTTTAGCACTCTCTGCGATCGAGTGCTAAATGATTATCTTGCTTGACGATTCATTGAGCCGTCTCTATGCCATCACCATACCGCCATCAACGTTCATCACCTGTCCGGTAATGTAGGCAGCAGCCGGATCGGCGGCGAGAAAGCGAATCAGCCCCGCCACTTCTTCGGGCTTGCCGTAGCGTCCAAGCGGAATAAATTGCAAAATCGCCTCTGCCTTTACGTCAGCCGTCATGTCGGTTGTGATGAAACCAGGGGCGACGGCATTGACTGTGATGCCACGGGTTGCCAGTTCTTTTGCTACCGTTTTGGTAAAGCCAATGACCCCAGCTTTAGCGGCGCTATAGTTTGCCTGCCCAGGATTGCCCATTTGTCCGGCAACAGAGGTGATGTTGATGATGCGCCCCGATCGCTGCTTCAGCATAATTTTGCTCACGGCACGGGTACACAAAAACACGCCGGTCAGGTTCAGGTCAATGACTGCCTGCCAATCCTCTGGCTTCATCCGCAGCAGCAGCGTATCGCGGGTGATCCCCGCATTGTTGACCAACACATCCACCTGCCCCCACTTCTCCATCACAGCGTTGATCAAGCCATCGACCTGATCAGCTTTAGACACATCGGCGGGAAGGGCGATCGCACGACTGCCCAGTGCCTCAACTTCTGCCACCACGAGATCGGCAGCCTCCTGAGAACTGGCATAGTTAACCACAACCGCTGCCCCTTCTGCCGCCAACGCCAGAGCCGTAGCACGACCAATGCCGCGTGAGGCTCCGGTGACGATCGCCACTTTGCCCTGTAGTCGTTGCTGGCTGGTTGGTAGTGCTTCCATAGTCATTTCTCCAAATGTCGCTCAATGATCATAAAGGAAAGGGGGAGTGGGGAGTAGGGAGGGATGAGGGATGAAGGCTGGACAGAAGGCAGGAGGCAGCGGGCAGAAGGCAGAGGGCAGAAGGCAAGGGAGTTGTTGGCTTTTAGTTTTTAGAAGGAGTCAGGAACGACTCATGCACTAACAACTTTAGCGAAGCCATGCCGAAGGCTTTACAACCAACAACCAACAACCAACAAGCTGACCGCTGACCGCTAACTCGGCTTTGCATAAGGAAACAAAAGTAGAAAGACTGCGATCGCAAGGATTGAGAAAGTGTTGGGTTTCGGCAGTAGAAGGGTTATGAGGGGCGATCGGTGTTGGCAGGACTAGGATAGGAGAGTGACACTTGGAGAATTTGAAGAATGGCGGTAAAAAAGCAGTTTGATAGCTTTGAAGAGTTGCTTTCTGGCTCAGAATTGCCTGTTCTGGTTGATTTTTACGCGACGTGGTGCGGTCCTTGCCAAATGATGGCGGGCATTTTAGAGCAGGTAAATGCCCAAATGAAGCATCAGGTAAAGGTCATCAAAATTGACACAGAAAAATACCCTCAATTAGCATCAGAGCACCAAATTCATGCACTGCCAACGCTGGTGCTGTTCAAGCAGGGGCAACCTGTAGAACGCATTGAAGGTGTAGTGCCTGCGGAACAGTTAATTCAGCGGCTGAAAGCGCTGGTGTAGGAAGTGAGGAGTGAGGAGTGAG
>JBGTJW010000106.1:0-8156 GCA_041744955.1 Stenomitos sp.
CCTTCGCCCGATTGACCATGCTTGACGACATCGCTACTGCCACAGGTTGGACAAAGAATCGGTTCGAGCACCATGTCAAAAGCTCCAGGGCGAACAACCCTTTAATTATCCTTTACTTCCACAGATCTGAGCCACTACCCGATGACCTACTAGCGCAAACTGCCTTGACCGAAACTGTGAGTTATTTAGAAAAGCATCCTGAGATCGGCTTGGTCTATACCGATTATGTTGTCATTGCCGTTGATAACTCAATCAAAGGTTATGGTGAACACGGCAAAATTCCCTACGACAAAGATCGATTGTTGACTGAATTTATTATTTTCCATTTCCGTTTGATGCGAACTAGTATCTATCAACAGATCGGCGGTTTTGACCCAGCCTTCATGTACTGTCAGGATTATGACCTATGCCTGCGGGTTTCAGAAGTAACGGAGATTGCTCAACTTAACCAACCGCTTTACTACTACCGCCACCACACTCAAAGCATTTCTTGTGAGAAGCGGATTGAGCAGATTTTTTACGGTAAACGAGCGATCGAGAATGCGTTGCAACGTCGAGGGATGGTAGAGGAATATGACCTTGAATTTCAAGTATTTGCCCGTTTCACTCTCTATCGCAAGCAGGTTAAGTAGATAAGCGTTCCCGTAGCAATCGTCCCAAAAACAACGGGTGTGGCTGATTGAACGGATGAATTTGAGTGGGGCGAACGACTGTTCGCCCTTTGAGTTGATCTTGCAGGTGTCAATTCATACTGTCATACAGCAACGCCAAACAACGCTGTTTTAGCGGTGGGTCTTTACCATACTGTTGTCTAAAGGTTAAACAAGTTAGAACAGTATGGAAATTGGCATAGTTGGGTTGGGATTGATTGGTGGTTCGCTGGGTTTGGCGTTGCGATCGCACGGTCATACGGTTTTGGGTGTGAGTCGTCAGGCGCAAACGTGTCAGCGTGCGATCGACCGTGGAGCCGTTGAAGATGCCAGCCTTAGCCTCACGCTGATGGCAACAGTCGATGTCGTCTTTCTGTGTACGCCGCTGGCAGCAATGCAGGCAACGGTTATTGCGCTCAAGCCGCACCTGGCACCCGAGACAGTGCTGACGGATGTTGGGTCAGTGAAGGGCTGGGTCGTGGAGACGATCGCGCCACTGTGGTCTAACTTTGTGGGCGGACACCCAATGGCGGGGACTGCCGACAGCGGCATTGAAGCGGCACAGCCGGATTTGTTTGTCAATGCAGCCTATGTGCTCACTCCGACTGAAGCAACTCCAACAGCAGCAGTACAGCGGGTTGAAGACCTGGTGCGTCCGTTGCAAACACGACTGTATCATTGCACTCCAGAGGATCACGATCGCGCCGTTGCCTGGATTTCTCACCTGCCCGTTATGACTAGCGCCAGCCTCATCGCTGCTTGCTGCAAAGAAACCGATCCAGCCGTTCTGGCGTTGGCGCAAAGGCTTGCCAGTTCTGGCTTTCGGGATACCAGCCGTGTGGGCGGCGGCAACCCCGAACTCGGTGTCATGATGGCGCAATATAATCAAGCTGCCCTGACCCGATCGCTCCATGCCTACCGGGATCAGCTTAACGAGGTCATCACCCATGTTGAACACGCTGACTGGCGATCGCTGGCAGCATTGCTAGAGCAGACTCAGCAAGCGCGATCGAGCTTTTTGCACAGGCGAGAAGGGTAAGCTTGCGTACCTGCTTGCAACAAAAATTTACAGAAAGTCTCTGTCCTACAAAGCTGTACTTCACCCTGCTGGAAGCCGTCTAAAAGGGGTATGCAAGCCGTTCATCTCTGGCTACAATGTGCCAACAAAGGGCGGTCAGTCAGAACGTAGCGGCTTTAGAGACGCTGTTTTAAACCCCATGAGGCAGAGCGCAGAATGGCTATTATTGCCCTAAAAGCCTGGTATCTCCAGGAATATGAGCCGATCAAAGAATTAGAAAAGCGTCCCCATGATCTGCGCTTGAGCAAAAATAGCTTGCTAAAGTCGGGATTACGGGCTGACTTTTTAGAAGACAGTGCGGACGTGAAGCAAGCCGTTTGGTTTCAGCGCTATCTAGAAGGCGAAGCCGTCGAGTTTTACATTGAGGGCAGCGGTGGCTATGCGATCGCCAATATTGACCTCCAAAGCCATGAGATCTACTTCTCCAAGCAAGATGCCCTAACGCATCTGGAGCCAACCATTTTTCTCTGCTACCAGACCGAATATGCCGAGTCCAGCGATTTGCTGCGCGAAGAGTTGCAGTCCCTTTTGGAGAAGCTCAACCCACGATCGCGCCTGCCCTTAACGTTGGTCGAGTCCCATCGTCTGACGGATGGACCCACCCGCCTGAGCAGCAAACTCATGCGATCAATTCGCCAAAGCTTGCTATTTATTGCCGATGGTACGTCGATCGCCGCCATTGACAGCACGCCGCCCCAGCTCATCCCCAGCCCCAAAGTCTGCGTCGAGGTGGGTTACGCCTTGCAGTGCAAACGCACCGAGCAAATCATCCTCACTCAAATGGAGCGCTCCGATCTGCCTGGACAGTTCCCCTTCGATCTCCCCAGCCAAAATCGCCTCGTTTTCAAAGACAGAACCCAACTCCATAAAAGCTTGCCTACTCTAGTGCAGACCCAGCTTCAGCGGTTTAATTTGTTGCCGTAATAGGGAGAGGGGAGAGGAGGCAGAAGGCAGGGGGCAGAAGGCAAAAGGTAAAAGGTAAAAGGTAAAAGGCGAAAGGCAGAAGGGGACTGCAATAGCTACTTCTTCACTCTTCCACCCTTTCACTCTTCCACTTCTTCACTCTTCCACTTCTTCACTTCCAAGATTCTGACCGCTGATAGCTGACTGCTGATAGCAAACCGCTATTTCTGGGCAATGTTAGTGTAATCGAGCCTCACTACACCGATAATTGGGAAGGTTCTCACGCATTTATAGGGAACGGACTATGACAGGTAACTTCAATCAATCACGACCAGGCGATGCTGGAGCCGGTGCTACAGATGCGCCCAACCAGGGAACGGCTCCGGGCGAGCGACGGAGTAAATTTGCCCGTACGCCTACCGAGTACGCGGTTCACCTCTTAATTGATGGTGGGCACCGCGAAGAAGTGCGGTTTGCCACAATTCAAGAATTTCAGAAATGGTACAGCGGCGAACTGGTGCCCAAAGCGAGTTCCAACGACTTCATTACCGTGCCGATTAAGAATGTGCAGGGAGAGTACATGGTGCTGCGTCCCTCACGTGTCCTGGGCGTTCGAGTGGAGCCAGTCTTTAGCTCCAGCGTCGAGCGGTTTTGAGCCACGGCATGATGAGGGCGCTAACGGCTAGTCAGTGGGCGATCGCCTGTGCTGGATGGTTGCTGCTGGGTGGGCTGCCGTCTGCACGATCGCAACCCGCACCCGTGCCATCAAAAGCGCCGCTCGATCGCCCGTCGCCTGCATTGCCTACGCCGCTAAACCCTGCGAAACCGCTGCTGCCAAGTGCGCTGTTCCCTAAGGGATCACAACGTCTGGGTGACTTCAGCACAGGAGGCGATCGTCGAACGCTGCTAACGGCAGTTGACCACAGCTTGCGCTACCTGCAAACAGAACGGGCGATCGCAGGCTATCATCAGTCTCTCTCTGGCATTTCCCGCGAACGGGTCTACCAAAGCCTCAAACGCTTTCGACAGTTGTTGCTAACTAAATCGTCGGCAGCAGCGTTACAGGCAGCGATCGAACGAGAATTTGTGGTTTATCAAGCGTCGGGCAATGATGGGCAGGGCACTGTGGCGTTTACAGGCTATTTTGAACCGGTCTACACCGCCAGCCGACTGCCGACCGCAGAGTTTCGCTACCCGTTGTTTCGTGTGCCGCCAAACCTGGCAAGCTGGTCAAAGCCACATCCGACTCGCCTCCAGCTAGAGGGAGCCGATGGTTTGCAGCACAACAGCCTGCTGAGGGGGCTGGAACTTGTGTGGTTGCGCGATCGTCTGGAAGCGTTTCTGATTCAGGTGCAAGGCTCGGCGCGACTGCAACTAACCGATGGCAGCGTCATGACGGTAGGACACGCTGGCACAACCGACTATCCCTATACGGGGATCGGTCGCGAACTGGTGAAGGCAGGCAAATTCAAGCTCGAAGATCTGACGTTGCCGCTGTTGTTGCAATACCTGGCAGACAATCCTGCCGATCGCGATGTGTATTTGCCTCGTAACAATCGCTTCGTCTTTTTTCGACCCACAGGCGGTGCTGCTGCCACAGGCAGTATTGGCGTACCTGTGACGGCAGAACGATCGATCGCCACTGACAAAACCAAGTTTCCACCCGGCGCGATCGCCCTCATCCAGACCCAGATCCCCTACGTCAATGCAGCAGGGCAATTAGAAAATCGTGCCGTCAGGCGCTATGTGCTGGATCAAGATACAGGCGGCGCGATCAAAGGTGCGGGACGAGTCGATCTGTTTATGGGCACGGGGAAGGTTGCAGGCGATCGGGCTGGACTCATCAACGCGACGGGGCAACTCTATTACTTGCTGCTGAAGTGAGGGGTTAGCGGTCAGCGGTCAGCATGAAGACCTTTAAAGCTGTAGTTTCCTTCCCGAAGCTTCGGCTGATGGTTAAAAGCTGACGGTTAAAAGCTGATAGCTGATAAGTAGGTCGCCCTAATTAAACGTAGGATGTGTTAGGCGTAGCCGTAACGCATCAAATCCTTTAGCAGCATGGGTTACGCTATTGCTAACCCATCCTACGAAAAGCTGTTTACTGATAGCTGATAGCTGATAGCTCACTGCTAATCATCATCCAGATCTAAAAGTTGTTGATCGAGCGTTTGAATGCGCGATCGAACGACATCGTCTGACAAAATGCGCTTGCGGAGTGAATCGTTGAGGGCATCTTTTTCTGCTAACAACAGACGGCGGCGAATGGCATCCAGACGAGTGATTCTGCCGCTGGCAGCCGTCAGCTTATCCGGTCGGCGGTTGTAAAAATCGCGCAAAGATCGTTCGGCAGCAACGAGCCGTACCTGGTAGCTGGCACGCATCTCTTCATAAACCGATTTGGGCAACACGCCCGTTTTAAGCAGCGTCTACAGTTCATCTTGAGCGGCTTTGGCAGTAATGAGATGAGACTGAAGCGCCTCTATCCACTGCTGCGATTCGGAGGTGTGCCCAAGGTTAAGGCGGCGCACCAGCAACGGGAGACTCACGCCTTGCCCAACCAACGACAGCAAAACCGAACCAAAGACTAAGGCAATCAACGCTTCCCGATTCGGTAAGGTGGGCGGCAGGCTGAGTGCCAGTGCCATCGACAAGGAGCCTTTGATATTGCCCAAAAAAAGTACGTGCTGCCAGCGCAACGGTAGGGGGCGATCGACCCGTTTGACGATCGCCAGCAGTGGATACACCGACAGAAAGCGTCCAGCTTGATACGCAAACACTGCCAGCAGCACCGCAGGCAACGTTCTAATCAGGGTTTCTAGATTGATCTCAATACCAATCAACAGAAAGATAAAGGTATTCACCCCAAAGCCTGCGTATTCCCAGAAGCTCAGAACCGTAATGCGACTGGAGGCAGAAACCGTCTGCGATCGCTCCAGATTGCCCACTACCAGCCCTGCTACCACCACTGCCACCACGCCCGACATCCCAAAGAACTGGCTGAGTTGAAACGTGCCCAGGGCGATCGCCACAGTTAACAGGATATTGCTGAGTGAATCGTCCGATCGGGTGTAAAGCCCCACCCCCAGATAGCCCAGCGCCAGACCGACCAGACCACCGCCCAGAATCACCACCAGCAGTTCTCGAATGCTGTCTGCAACGGTGAGTGATCCCGTTGTATTCACCTTCAAAATCAGGCTAAACAGCACCAGCGCAATCCCATCATTAAAAAGGCTTTCGCCCTCTACAATGGTGGTCAGCCGCGACGGCACCGTCACCTCCTTAAAAACAGCAATGACGGAAACGGTGTCGGTAATCGCCAAAATCACGCCCACCAGCAGCGCCGAAATCCAGGGCAAGCCCAAGCCAAACTTGAGAATCACTGAAGTCACCCCAGAGGCAATGATGACTCCCGGACCTGACAGTAAAGCGACTGGTTTTATGGTGCTGCGGAGGCGGCTGATGTCTGTATTAATTGCGGCTTCAAAGAGCAGAATGGGCAAGAAAAGATTAAGAATCAACGCTGAATCGAGTCCAATTCGGCGCGGCAGTAACTCTGCCATTAACAGTCCTGCGACGACTAGCCCTGTCACGTAGGGAATGCGAAGCCGACGCGAAACCAGCGCAACCCCCGTTGCCACTAAAAGCAGAATAATCAGCACCGTGACTAACTGAGAGGCGTTCGATTGTTCGCCACTGATGGCTGCAAGGAAGAATGTCATGAGAACTTGACCTGTGAGCCAGCCGATAGTAGCGGCAAATGGATAAGCTATAGTCAGGTTCAGTGAATAGACTGAGGTGCTAAACACTTGACGTTAACCCGAACTTACTGACGTGCTATGAAAACCTTTAAGCAGTCTAGAGTCTAACGTCCAAAGTCCAAAGTCTAGAATGCACTCTCTCTTTGTCGTGTCAGTTTGAGGAGCTATTTCGGTGAGTCCAGAAGCGCTAGTCCAAACCCTACCCCCGATCGCACCACCGCTATCTCATGCCAACAGTCCCTTCGACGCAGCGGACTTTGATGAGTATGTGATGACGACCTACGCACGCTACGCGATCGCCCTTGAGCGAGGCACAGGCTGCCGTGTGTGGGATACGGACGGACGCGAGTATCTGGATTTTGTCGCTGGCATTGCTACCTGCACACTCGGTCATGCCCATCCAGCCATGGTGCAAGCGGTGACAGAGCAAATTCAAACGCTGCATCACGTTTCTAACCTGTATTACGTGCCTCAGCAAGGCGCATTGGCAAAGTGGTTAGTTGAGCATTCCTGCGCCGATCGCGTGTTCTTCTGCAACTCTGGAGCCGAAGCGAACGAAGGTGCGATTAAGCTGGCGCGGAAGTACGCTCACGAAGTCCGACACATTGCTGATCCGGTCATCATCACAGCACACGCAAGCTTCCACGGACGCACGCTGGCAACCGTAACCGCAACCGGACAGCCAAAATATCAGAAAGGCTTCAGCCCGCTGGTGCCCGGTTTTCATTACGTCACCTATAACGATATTGCCGCGCTAGAAACAGCACTGGATGAACTGGACAGTGGTGAACCGCGAGTGGCTGCCATTCTGCTGGAAGCCTTACAAGGTGAAGGTGGCGTACGACCCGGCGATCGCGCTTACTTCCAACGGGTACGTCAACTTTGCGACGATCGCGGCATCCTGCTCATTCTGGACGAAGTGCAAGTTGGTATGGGTCGCTCTGGTAAACTTTGGGGCTACGAAAATCTGGGCATTGAGCCAGATATCTTTACCTCGGCAAAAGGCTTGGGAGGCGGCATTCCGATCGGTGCCATGCTCTGCAAATCCTTCTGCAATGTCTTCCAACCCGGCGACCACGCCAGCACCTTTGGCGGCAATCCTTTTGCCTGTGGTGTGGCATTAGCCGTTTGCCAAACGATCGAGCGGGAAAACCTGCTGGCAAATGTACACGATCGCGGTGAGCAGTTGAGAGAAGGGCTGAGGGCGATCGCGCAAACGTTTCCCGATCACATTGCTGAAGTACGCGGTTGGGGACTCATCAACGGTCTTGAAATCAAAGCTGACTCGCCGCTCACCTCACCAGCGATCGTCAAAATCGCAATGGCGAACGGGCTGCTGCTAGTACCTGCGGGACCCAAAGTGGTTCGCTTTGTGCCACCGCTGATTGTGACGGAAGCTGAAGTCAACCAGGCGTTAAGTGCTGTAGAACAAGCCTTCGCCGCTCTCTAGTATTACCAAGCATTCCTTCTGTAGGGACGTTATATGTAACATCCCTACTTTTTTGAGAATTCATCCGCCTAAGCCATGCTTCGATCGCTGCGCCAAACCT
Organism: Stenomitos sp.; assembly: GCA_041744955.1. GTDB lineage: Bacteria > Cyanobacteriota > Cyanobacteriia > Leptolyngbyales > Leptolyngbyaceae > Stenomitos. The sequence continues at coordinate 7,940 of JBGTJW010000106.1, forward strand.
AAACATGTGCGGAAAGATTCTGCCTATCTACCTCAATAAGCATAATAGTCGGGTAGCAGGACTACATTGCTATAGCCCCGCCCCCTCAAAACCGGACTTGTACCTTTCAATACATCCGGCTTAAGCAAATCACTTACTCCACCGCTTTAGAGGTTGTCGCATGGTGCTGTTGGTGACAGTAGAGGTGGAAGAGCCGGAAGTTGCTGTAAACGTCTTT
>JBGTJW010000107.1:0-3872 GCA_041744955.1 Stenomitos sp.
CTTTGCTTACCCAACTGCGGCTTCCGACCTTAGCTATATGGTCTAGGACAAGCACCCCTGAAAAATTAGTTGCACATAATGACACTGCTGGAAGGTAGCTGAGGTGATATCGAGCAAGCTGAGTGCTCAGTGGCCTTAACCTGCTGAAGGCTTGTGGGTTGAGTAGTTGCCTGCACGCGCAAGTAGCCGGGCTTACCCCACCCCTTTACCTACAGGAGGCCCTGACATAGCTGAGTCAGTAATTGTCCAGCACAGTGTTGGACAAATTCTGGAACCTTGCACGAAAGAGTTGCCAAGAGAGACTGTGATGCTACTCCGTGGCGTGGGCAATTATCCGTTCTATCCCTTCACACAGTTATCTGAAGCCTCTGATAGATAGCTTCTGACAATTTGCTTTGGGTTTATCCTCACCGAGGATAAGCCTTGATAATTTCAACTTGGGCTAGGCAGTGACAATCACTGCATGAGATCATAATCTGAGAAAACTAAGCTTAGAGTAGAGCGCTTAATGAGTTTTTCTGAAACGATAAAGAGGTTGACTGGATATAAAGCATGGGCAAACGAGATTACATTTTCAGCCGTAACCTCCCTACCAAAAGGTGAGGCAACCAAAGAACGCGAAACGCGATTTGGAAACATGGTTCATACGCTCAACCATGTCTATGTTATCGACTGCATTTTCAAAGCCCATTTGGAGAAAACGACGCACCCGTATACTGCGAGGAATACTGAGATTTCTCCACCATTAGAAGAACTGTGGCAGTCAGTCAAGCTTGTTGACCAGTGGTATATTGACTATGTTCATTCGATTTCTGAACAAGAGTTGCTGGACATCGTTAACTTTCAATTTATTGATGGTGGTGCAGGCGCAATGTCACGCAGTGAAATAATTCTTCATGTTGTGAATCATGGGACTTATCATCGGGGTTTGGTCAGTGACATGATGTATCAAGTTCCTGCTGTACCTCCAGCGAATGATTTGACTGTTTACTTAAGAGACGTGATATACAGTCCAAAGATGCCTGCTAATCAAGATAGTAGAAGATCACTATGACCAGAGACTTGCTTGAATTTATAGATTGTTGCCGACAATTCTTAATGGTGCAGAAAATTTTGTCTCGGTGACAATCTCTGATTCATAAGAGTTTCAGGAGTTTTCTGCACCATTAAGGCCGACAATCTCTAAGCTGTAGCCGCGCAGTCAAACAATTCAAATGTGTGATGGGTGAAAGTCGTTGGTGCTGAGTTCTAAGTTTTCTACCGCCGCTGACTTTTCTGTTAGGCTGACTGCTGAACTACATAGTCTTCTGAAACCCATGGATTCAGTTTGAATTCGGTTGAGAGATATTCGATAAAACAGCGCACCTTTGCAGGAACAAATCGCCCACGCCGGTAAACGGCATGAATTGGCAAAGGTACAGGTTGGTAGTCTTTTAGCACAATCCTAAGGTGATCAGACTGAAGCAAATCACCAAACAGCCAAACTGGGGCAACAGCAATTCCCAAGCCTGATAAAACGGCTTCTCGAACGGCTGTAGAGTTATCTACTTGTAGATTTCCTGTAACCGTAACTTTAGTAGTACCTCCAGCTGGCTGTTGGAAGTGCCACTCGTTCCCCGTAGCAAGGCGAGTATAAACGACACAGTTATGGTTCACTAACTCTTCAGGGGTCTGGGGTTCCTGATGTTTATGGAAATAGGTGGTTGAACCAACAGTGACTCGACGAGTGAAGCCAATACGATGGGCGACCAGGCTTGGCTCATTTACTTGCCCAATTCGAATGGCAAGAGCTGTGCCGTCTTCAAGTAGGTCAATGAAGCGATCGCTCAGGCTTAGATCTAACTTGATATGCGGGTAACGGTCTAGAAACCCCTTTACATAAGGCATCACCTGATGCTGCCCAAACGCTACAGGGCAGCTTACCCGCAAGATGCCGATGGGTTTTTGGCGTTGCCCTACACTGGCTTCGGCTTCAGCAGCGGCATCCAATAACCCCTGGCAATGCTCAAAGAAACGTTCCCCCTCCTGCGTCAACTGGAGCTTACGGGTGGAGCGGGTCAACAGTTGCACATCTAAATAGTCTTCTAGAGCGGCGATTTGCTTGCTAATGGTGGGCTGGGTTGTGTTGAGTTCACGAGCGACGGCAGAAAAGCTACCTGTTTCGACAACCCGCACAAAACTCTGAATGCAGTCGAGGCGATCCATACTCTACTTATTCTAAATTTGAATAAATTATATTCCATTCTGCCGTCTTCTCAAATAGATTGGCATCAATCAAGATAAACCTATGGAGAGCAGAGCAACTTAACACAACGCAAAGGCTCTCCTACAAAAGGTTTCATAATTAGCCAGGAGATTAGTATGAACATTCAAGAATCCGTTGCTTTGGTTACAGGTGCAAATCGGGGCATCGGCAAAGCCTATGTCGAAGCGTTGATACAAGCGGGTGTTCGTCGCGTCTATGTTGCTGCTCGCAATGCAGACACGTTGAGCAATGTGGTCGCGATCGCCCCTGACCGCATTATTGCCATCGCTTTAGATGTGACCAATCCCGATCAAGTGAATGCGGCGGCCCAAGCGGCTCAGGATGTCACCTTGTTAATCAACAACGCTGGTGTATTAGGCTCTGGTGGTTTATTTACCCCTAAAAGTGTAGAGACGGCCCAGTGGGAAATGAACACTAATTACTTCGGCACTCTCTCCATGGTGCGTGCTTTTGCACCCATTCTAAAGAGTAATGGTGGCGGAGCAATTGTCAACATGATGTCGGTGGTATCGGTTGCGAATGCACCCATATTTAGTTCCTACAGTGCTTCCAAAGCGGCACTTCACTCATTAACTCAAGGTATTCGCGCCGAATTGGCCCAGCAAGGAACCCAAGTGATTGGTGTATATCCTGGTCCAGTGGATACAGCAATGTCTGAAGGCATCCCGATGGATAAGATCGCACCACTCGACGTGGCTAATGCAGCTTTACAAGCGGTTGAGCAAGGAATTGATGATGTCTACCCCGATCCAGTCTCTCAGAATATTTTTTCTGAGCTTAAGACTCCTTTGAAGGCCGTTGAAAACCAGTTTGCGGGTTGGATGCCTCAATAGGTGGGTCATTAATTGCTTCGTCTGCAACTAATCATTACTGGGTTAAGAAGGATAAGCTGTTGAGCATCTAAATTGCATGTTGGTTCCTGTGAAGCCCTTGCTGCAAGGCTTTTATGGCGATTGTACTAGTGCAGTTTGAATGACTAACAGCTTAGCACTCCTCAATCCTACTTATTAATCGCATAGGAGAGTTAATTGCATGTCCCTTAGAACTGCCTTGGATGCCTTGATGTAGCTGAGTGGAAATTGTCCATCGCTGCGGTGGACAATTTTTGGAACTTTTCACGAAAGAGCGCCGAGAGATTGTGATGCTGCTTTGCGGCGCGGGCAACTAGCCTGAGCAGCTATCCAAAATAGGAAAAATGAGCGAACCGGGAGTTGATCCTCAGGTAACAGTCCAGTACTGACTATAAACATATAGCGTTACTGAGCTGGTAGGAGTTGCTGAATGCGGCTGAGTAACTCTTTCATTCTGAAGGGCTTTTGAACCCAGCCGTTGGCGAGCTGCTGTAGCTTTGCAGTTTCTAAGGTGGCAGGCAGGCGAGCGGTGACGATGAGAACGGGGCAGGTGTTGCCCTGCGATCGCAGCGTCTGTAGCACCTCTTGACCATCTAACCCTGGCAACCCCAGATCGAGCAAAATGAGCTGATAGTCGTCGGCGGTGGCCTCAACTAAAGCAGTCGGGCCATCGCCAACTACATCGGCGCAGTAGCCCGCCCGGTCAAGCCCTTTTTGCATAAAGGCGGCAATTTTGGGCTCATCCTCAACAATCA
>JBGTJW010000108.1:0-11346 GCA_041744955.1 Stenomitos sp.
TCGGTTCAATTGCTTGATAAAGATAGCCCAGCAACACTGCAAAACTGAGGGGGAGGGTTTCCATTTAGCTGCTCTCGTGCACACACCTCCATCCTCTCCTTACTCGTTCCTGCTGTCAAAATTTGAATTTAGAATTGCTGGGCGAATATCGAGGGGTGTGCAGGCACCGACGTGTTGTGCCATGCGGAATAGTTCGTCCTCGATCACCTGTTTAATCTGACTAACTGAGCCAGTGGTTGCTTTTGCTTCCACCATGAAGGTCGTTTTTGTATCAGTTGTTACCAAATCTGGAAAATCATGCAAGGGACGGGCTAGCCGTCTAGTGCCCTGGTAGAGCCGCTGCGCTAATAGGGCTGAAACACCCTCCCCAATGGCTCCGATGACACTGGTGCTGGCGCAAAGGGCTTTTTTTTGGGGGCGATTGTACAGTAAGCGAGGGTAGCCGGGAAGCAACCAGTAGCCGTTGGTGTAGTTGAAATAGAAGTGGTGCAATTCCTCCAGCGGACGATACACAACCTGCTCACTGGCGCGGGTAATCATCCACTTGAGGGTGTTGGGATGGATGACTTCAGGCGTGAGGGGCGTATACGCCGTTAAGTAGGGTGCGGCTTCCTTGAGAAACTGTCGCTGCAAGTTGGGACGCGCACTGGTCATCGTCGCGATCGCCGCTAGATGGGTGGTGAGTTGTAAGGTGCGACGTTCAATGTCAATGCGGATGGTCATGGTCAGTAGGGCACTGAGCGGCTCTGTCCTCAAGGGCAGTAACCCGTCAGCAGAGGGGACTCACTCACCCTACTGGCAGCAGCAGCAACAGGACAAATAGATCCCGTCACGGTGAGGGAACTTTACCGTTGCGAGGCGTTGGGCACAGGTGCTGTTGCAATTGTGGTGGTATCCGTTCGTACTCCTCCCACAGAAAATGCATTTCTGCCAAGCGTCTGCAATGGATGGGTTCAGGACGACGACGGCTTTTCCCCTGAGAGAACCATTTGGAGACAGTCGAAATGCTCGTTCCGGCGATACGCGCGATCGTTGCCTGGTTAACACCCCAGCGAGCATAGAAGGCTTGTGGTGTCATACCAAATTGGCAGTTGCAGTAACGTTCAAGCAGCGCAAGTTCGCGTCTGCCTAGCTCCTGAGGTGTCATGTTGGCTGCTGCTCCACGTCACAAGTAACCAGTGCAGGAGCAAGGATTTGTAGGTCATCTTCCCATGCTAGGTCTGAGGCAATCCATCCCTGACTGGGAGACTGACGATCGAACAAAATGATGTAGCGCCACCCCCAACCCTTCAGGTGCTTGGCAGATGCATATTCCATCCCTGTAACCGTGCCAAAATCCGGCGTAAGCAAGACACGAGTGCCCAGCCGAAATTTCGGTGAGGGAGCATTGTTGGGAAACCCCTTTGGCAGAGCCATCAAACGCTTAAAAGGCATATGTGCAGCCGCAGTTTAAGTACGAAGGTATGCCCATCTTAGCCGCTACAGCGTCAAGACGCAAGCGCTATAGCGTCAAAAAGTGTTTCTGCTTAATTGCCATGCCACAATTGTTCCAAACCTGAGCAGTAGGACGCATGGCAAAGGAAACAAGAGAAGTGCGGGGTCGGCTTCCCAAAGATTTGAAGATTGCGTTTGAGATTGCCTGCGTGCGGATGGAGCTGACACAGGCGACCGCTTTAGAAGAGGCGATTAGGGATTGGTTGGTGAAGAAGGGCTTTCCGACTAGCGATGAAGAGACGTAGAAGGGAGCAGTAGTTTCAGGGCTTGGCAAGCCTGGATGGAGCCAAGGGGCTTACTCTGCTTTTTTGGGGAACTCGCATTTGACGGTAATTTCCATGTTGCAGCCACCTTTAGCGTTGGCGATGTAGGGGATGCCTGCTTCGCTGCTGATGTTGACTCCAAATTTGAGGGTCACTTCGCTGACTTCCGCGATCGCCACGTTCTTGAATGCTCTCAACGTGTAGGTGGTATAGGCTCGGATCGTGCCTTCAATCGCTTGAAAGGTCTGTGGCAGTCGATTTTGCGGATCAGGGAATATGCTTCCACGCTTAGGATCGTTGGTTTCGATCGGACTTTTTGGGATCACTACATCGGACGCAGGACTGGTGTTTTCGATTGCTTCGATGTAAATTGTGGTGCCGTCTTCAAGGCTAATTGGGGTCAGTTGTCCCATTGCTGTTTTACCGCTACAGTTTGATCGCTACAGTTTAGCCTTGATCGCCATCGTTCCAACGCTTGAGCCGCTGTCTTTTACACTAGCTGGGCAACGTTTTCGTAAAGGGTTTCGATCGCGAAAGCGAAGCTAAAGCTAATGCTAGTAAATTCAACGGTGTTTCCGGCTCGAGCAATCTGGGGCATCCACAAGTTATCGGCTTGACGCTGAAACCGCTCGACCAGAACTTGTTTTTGATGGATGAGAACGTACTCTGTCAATTCTGGGATTGCTTTGTAAGCCGCAAACTTATCACCCCGGTCGAAGGCTTCCGTTGAGTCGGACAACACTTCAATGATCAGCTTAGGATGCAGAATAAAGTCTTCGTCAGAGCGACGGTCACGATCGTCGCAAGTGACTGCCAAATCAGGATAGTAAAAGAGATTCAGAGCAGGCAGCCGCACTTTCATATCGGAGGTGTAGGGAAGACAGCCTGTGCCGCGTAAGTGATTAACGAGTAGGGCAGAGAGGTTGCCAGTGATAATGACGTGAGCTTTACTGGCTCCTGCCATTGCCACCATTTGCCCCTGGAGGTATTCGTGTTTAATAGGACTGATGCGCTCGATCGCCAAATAGTCTTCAGGGGTGAAGTAGGCATGGCTTTTACTAACGGTCATTACCTGTGCTCCTTAGCGCTCTGTCTTGACGGTAGTGCATCAAATTAATGTGGGATAGGCAGCGATATCGTGCCAACTCCACGGTTGAGTTGTTAAGCCTGCTCGTTGTGCGGCTGTAGTTTTGTCTCGGCTATGCTGCCAAATCCAGTTGAAGTAACTCACCACTAACCGAGTCGTCACTTTCGTTTGTTCCCACACCTTGCCAAACTTGTTCTGTCGTCGATGCCATCTTCCGGTTTGTTGTCGCACAATCCCGTTGGTGCGCTCTAATCGCTGCGTTCTGTCTTTGCCGATATGATGCTGAATTTCAGGCGGCAAAACTCGTTCATACCCGCCCCAGTCGTCTGTGTTGAACTGCTTACACGCTGTCTTACCTTCGGTGTTGACGACCAACTGCTCAATGAATGCGTCAGTGTGTTTGCCCACGCGGGCAGTCAGAATTAACCCACTCGAACAGGCAAGACTGAAACCAATCCAACAGTCTCCCCGCTCTTGTTCTTGGGTACAACATTGCTTTTGTTTTTTAAGACGAATGACCACAGTTCATCGGCACTCACTTCCGCCGTTTGTACCGCTTGGACTTCCTCGTTGTGTACCAGTTGTGCTTTTTGACTGGCAGCGCGAACAACGCTCACAACGGTATGATCAGCAAGTTCAAGGGTGCGACTGATGCCGCGTAGACTACTGCCTTCACCGTGAGCTTGTAGCACTTGGCGAATTTGTTCAGGACTAATGTGGCGACGGTAGTAGAGACTGTCAAAGGATTCGGAAAAGGTTTGATGGCAAGTGGGGCAGCGATAACGTTGATGACCGTTGGGCATCTTGCCATGTCTATGGGCTTTAGCGTGACCGCACAGAGGGCATTCCATAGTCTGGCTTTCAGTAGGAGATCACTTCTACTCTATCAATCCCACGCTAGACTGACGCACTACCGTCTTGACTATATTGCACTAATGGGTAATGAAACTTCACGAAAAACGCGATCACGGCTGTAACGGCTGATGTGATTCAAGGAGCGATTAACTCTAAGGTTGGGAAATACGTTCGGTAGCGACTCACATCTCTTGTTAGCAAGGGAATTTCCAGGACAGTAGCGTGGGCACCAATGTAAAAATCTGGCAGGGGTGAACGGCGATCGCCGCCGCGCTGTCGGTATTGTAGAAAGGCTTTACCTGCAAGAAAGGCAGCGTTCCAGGGTAGGGGTTCGTACTGGAAAAAGTCTGGTGGAAGTGCCGACTCCAACTCTTCGACTCCGGCAAAGCCGATGGAGACTTCAGCATTGATAATGAGGTTTCCACGATCCGCCGATCGCATGAGTTGTGTGGACGACCACTCGAACCAGTTGGGGTCTTCGGTCACGATGTCGAGAATGACGTTGCTATCAACTAGAACATTAGTCATCCGTGTGGCGAGTGAGTTGCATGATTGCGTCGGTATTAAGGCTGGCTGTCGCTTTTCCCCGCATCAAATCAACTAATGCTTGTCCGCGACCAGGAGGATGCTTTTTTTGAAGCTGGAGTGCGTTTCCAATGACCTTTAATTCAATTTCAGTGCCTGGTAAAAACCCTAACTGTTCTTGAATCTCTTGCGGAATCGCAATTTTGCCATCGTGGGTTACTTCCATTGGTTTTTCTTCTAAAAACACGAGAGGTACTCTTACTTTTTGCTGGTGATGCCGCACATTTGGCGATCGCTTGTTCATGCAGTGCTGCCTTAGGTGATGCATACAATCATTTGCTCTACCAAGGATTACCAACAATCGTATAACCTGCCCAGTAGTATGGGCTTGAGAACTTTTCATCACCAACTGGTCTTACCTTTTGTATGGAAATATTGCTCCGTGAAATACGTGATACAGGTTGAAATTGATTTCTAAGCATTGCTATTTGCGCTTGCCTCACAGCCTCTGACTTGGTTGGTGCAGTTCGTAAATGTTTATAAAACTCCGACATGAATATCGCGCTCCCTTCATCAGAAACAGCCCATAGACTGCCTAAAACAGACTTAACTCCTGCTTGCATGGCTACTCCTGCCAAACCAAATTTAGATGCTTTATCCCCTACTACAGAATCGCAGGCACTTAAAACTAGCAACTCTACTGAAGGACTATCCCAACCTAAATCCTGAAGCTTATTTGGTTTGATTTGACCATCCCACAAGAGAACATAACTATCGTTAAATGCCTTTGAGTTGAAAGCCGAATGAGTAGCTAAATGAATAATTTTAAAAAGTGACTGCTGATACTGAGATTTCAAATTGGCTAAGGTTGCAGCATTGTTCAACAGTATTTTTCCCTGCCATAACTTCATAATGTTAGTCATCTCCGACTCAACATAGGGTAAATCTTCAAAATTAGAGACTCCAAAGCTTACGTTCTTCGAGGGGGTTGATATTCCAACTGCTAAAACACGGGCATCCTTGAGATTTGTGTGACGATCTCCTGTTAAAGCCAAGCCAGGCATGAGTCCAATGCTATATTTTTCTATTAGATATCTTTGACCGTCAAAAATAGCTGACAATGGTAACGACCTTAATTGAGGGTCTTCTATAAGAAACACAAGGTTGTTAATTTTTTGCTTTTGAAGCTCTGCTTCTAATGGTGCAATTAGAAAACTGTGAAGTTTTTGAGCCGATGCTAAATATGTTTCTTTAGAAGAATAGGGTTGCGTTATTTTTTGCCTGAATGCTCGTGCAGATTCTAAAACTAACGAACGTGTTATCGCAACCCTAAATTTCATAGATGGGCGGAATTCCCCTCCCGCCGTTACCAACAATAATACTAGTTTGTCTTGATCCGAAGGAGTTCCATCTGGTTTAGCTCGAACAAAGCTAACATAGACAATGGCAGGCTTTTGCCCAGTTTGTTCAGCAATTCTAGCAGGCGTGTCTCCAATACTATCAGCCAGCGCTTGCCGTGAGAGATTGGTTTCGTTCTGTGCAATTACTAAATCCGCATTTACCTTGTCTAAAGACTGTCTTCTTTGAGCTAGTTCTTGCTCTGTGCGCTTGACTTCTTGTTCAGATTTAGTCAAGTCGGAAAGGGACTTTTGTCGGTCCTTCTTTGCTTTGTTTACCTCAGCATTTGCTATGTTGATCTGCTGGTTCGCCGCCTGAGTTTTCTGTTTAGCTTCTTCCAGAGCTTTTTCTTTCTCTGCTTGAGCACTCTTTAGAGAATCGTTCGTGGTGTTTAGAGCAGCCTGTGCTTGTTGAGTTTCAGCTTTTGCTGCTCTTTGTCCTGCTTGTGCAAGTTGCCGCTGTTTTTCTGTAGCGCTCAGCTTTTGAGAAGCGTTTTCAGCCTCTTGCTGCAACGTCTCAACCTTCTTGCTTGAATCATCAACTGTACGATTTGCTATAACAATTCTTTGCTGAGCAACAATTCCTGATGCGATCGCTCCTGCCAGCATTAAGCCCAACGCCACTGCTCCAATCCGAATTCGCTGATTAGCTTTGTGATTTGCCGCTGCTAAAACCTCTTTGGCTTCTTCCTCAGCCACTAACTTCTTCTGGATATCACGTTTCCCTAATTCCTGACTTGCATCCAAAAAGCGACGATCGTCATCCCCTAAACTTTTCCCTTCTGCCCAGGTGCGGGCATCCTGCAACGCCTGTCCCCGCAGTAACCGCGATTCATCATGACAACCCGATTCCAGCCAAGCGGCGATCGCCCCCCCATAAGGTCGCAATTGAGCTAGCGATCGCTCTAGCCAAGCGCGATTAAATACCTGCTGATAAATGCGGTTGTAAACTCGCAGTTTGCCATCCCGCTTCACCACCAAACCCGTCAGCCGTAACTCTACCTGCTCCGGGCTATCATCGGTTGCAAGCTCTCCCTGCTGCACAATCTGTTGATATAGCCCCAGCAAGCGTCCCGTGCGTTGTTCGCCACTCAGGAGGAGGCGATCGCGAATCGTCTTCAAGTGCTCCGGTGTATCCTGTGCTTCCCAGTTTTCAGTCACTCTGGTGCGTACCAACGCCTCAACCCAAGCTGTTTCTTGCCCCGCAGGTGCTCTATCCTCTGCACCTAACACCAGTTTGCAGACTCTCTGGGTCAAAAATGGCTGCCCGCCTGTCCAGTGCAGTACTGCCTGCATTAACGCCTGCGGATCATCTGCCTTCGCTGCCAAACCCTGCGCCAACGACTGAGACTCGTGATTTTGAAAACCCATCAGCTCGATCGGGCGACCCACATTAAACGGCGTTCGCTGCTTATCCTGCATCAAATCCGATGGCGTGGTTACTCCCAGCAGGGTAAACGTCAGCCGACCATATGCTGCATTTTCAGCACGACGGTTGTAGCATTCGCGTAGTAGCGCAAAAAAGTCATCCAGCTTAAACGGCAAGCTGAGGACACTATCAATCTCATCAATGAAGATGACGATCGGCTGGGGAAGCGTTGCCAGCAACACCTCCTCCAGAAACTTGTCAAAGCGCCGCACAAACGACAGCAGTTGATGCTCCTCCCACCAGGTATACAGATCAAACGTCTCATACAAGTCTAGACTGCTGACAATGCTATCGATAACGCTGCTATACCACTGCTCCGGGGTCATATCCGATGTGCCGATCCGGGTCAGGTCGATCGCAGCACACGCCACCCCTTCTGACTGCAACCGTTGCATGGTCTGCACCTTGAGGCTAGACTTGCCCATCTGCCGAGAATTGAGGACATAGCAAAACTCTCCCGCTTTCAAAGCAGTATAGAGTTCGTCATCGGACTGTCGCTGCACATAGGTCGGTGCATCAACTGGCAGGCTGCCACCCACCTGATAGTCATAAGCGACAGAGGGTAGGGGAGCAATAGGGGATTGATCAGTCATAGCGATCGCTCAACTTTTTCTAAGCACAAGCGTTTTACGTTCACAGGCTAAGACTCCTTACTGCCCCAAAATGACCAAACCTTTATTACCCTCTACCGCCGCACCCAAAAGACGGTTAGCACCAATACTGCCACGATCAAAACGATGCCCAACAAAATTAATGCGACTAAACTCGCCTTAAACAACCGCTGTGACTGCCGCAATTTTGCCGTGACTACGGTTTTCTCGGCAGCTAGCGCCCGCTTGTCCTGCTTTTCTAGCTCCAACGCCTTGAGTAGCTTTTGCCGCTCATGCTCCTGGCTTGCGAATAAAAACTGATGGTCTTGCTGTGGGAGCGATCGCTCGGCTGCCCAAGCTTTTGCCTCTGCAAGTGCCTGACCGTGCAAGAGCAAGGAGTCGTCATAGCCAGCCTCTACCCATGCTTCCATCGCTGATCGATGAGGGCAAATACTAGAAATGTACTTTTCAATCCAGCGTTGATTGAAGACGGCTGCATAAATTTGATTCGCTACCTGAAGCTGTTGATTTTCCCGCATAACGAGTCCCGACAGTCGCAGTTCTGTCTGTTCTGCACTATCGTTAACAGCCACCCCCTTCAGGCGCAGCACGTCACGATAAAGTTCCAAAAGCCGTGCGAATTTTTTGCTGCTGGTAATCCGATTTTGAATCGTCAGCAAATGCTCTGGCACATCTTGTTGCAGCCAGTTACTAATCACATGAGTCTGTACCAATTGAGCGATCCACTGACTGGCGCGACCCGTAGGAATTTTACCGGCATTACTCACCACTAAACGGCAAAGCTTTTGGGTCAAAAAGGGTTGACCGCCTGTCCAAAAAAGGATCGAGCCGAGAATCGCGGAAGGGTACGGCGCAACATGGGCTAAACCCTGCCATAACGGCTCTGTCTCCGCCAGTTGGAACCCGGCTAATTCGATTTCGCGACCCATGTTGAACGGTGTCCGCTGCTTGTCTTGCATCAAATCTGAGGGTGTCATCACGCCCAAAAGCGTAAACGTGAGGCGCTGATACGCTGGCTTTTCGGCACGGCGGTTATAGCACTCCCGAATCAAGGCAAAAAAGTCATCCAGCTTAAATGGCAGGCTGAGGACACTATCAATCTCGTCTATGAAGATGACGATCGGCTGAGGCATTGCTACCAGCAGGATCTCTTCCAAAAACTTGTCAAACCGTCGCACAAACGACAGTAGACGATGCTCCTCCCACCAGGTATAAAGGTCAAACGTCTCGTACAAATCCAGACTGCTGACAATGCTATCGATGACGCTGCTGTACCACTGCTCCGGGGTCATATCGGCGGTGCCAATGCGCGTCAGGTCGATCGCGGCACACGCGACCCCTTCTGCCTGCAACCGTTGCATCGTCTGCACCTTGAGGCTCGACTTGCCCATCTGCCGAGAATTGAGGACATAGCAAAATTCTCCTGCTTTCAATGCCTGGTAAAAGGTTTCATCTGCCTGTCGTTGAACATAGGTGGGTGCGTCGGCTGGTAAACTACCACCCACCTGATAGTCATAGCCAGCACCTGACGTAGAATTCATCTACCCACCCTCAGCCGCTCCCGAAAGTACTGTCGATAGAGATCACAGGACGGCAATACCTCACTGCCCTTAAACAGCACTAAGCCCATACTCGTTAGCTTAAAGGCCTCGCTGGTGTTAATGGAAACAGGCTGGTTTACTGCAATGACCTGCTTCATCGCTGCCAGTAACTTCTCATCTCCCTCCAAGTTCAACAGATGCCGTCGTAGATGTTCCCCATACAGCCCACCTTCCGTTGGGGCAATTTGCAGAAAGTGTTCTAACGATACTTCACTCCGCGCAATTTGATACAGCGCCGCCCTTATTAGGTAGGGATGTCCCCCAACCATGCCCATCAGTCGGACTACTTCTGTTTCTGCCCAGTGCAACCCATGCCGCTGCACCAAGTCCGTTACCTGGGGCTGGGTTAACTGAGGCAACTCGACTGGAACGCCCACATTGAAAGGCGATTGGTTGATATTGAGAGGAATATAGACTTCCTTGGAATGTACGATCACCAAGCGTAAATTCTTCCAGATCGGCTTGATCTTGGCATCCTCATGCCATGCCCGCAGCATGCCAAAAAAGTCCGTGGCGATCGCCGGATACTCAAACACCTGATCGACTTCGTCGAGGCACAACGTCACCGGACGCTGAAGCTCCGGCAGCAAGTAGCGCTGAAAGTAGTTCGTACATTTATTTTTGGGACTGAACGATCCCTTCCAGGAAGCCGCCAGCTTATCTTCCAGGTTCAATTCACTAGTGATACTGTTACAGAACCATTGCAAAAACTCGTCAAGATTGCTGAGTGCATCGCGACCAACCATGAGAAAATTGAGTGTCGCGGTCTGACAACCCTGCTCGTTGGCGTGGTTGAGAATGCGTAGCATCAGGGAAGACTTGCCCATTTGCCGGGGTGCCTTAATCCGAATCAGTGCTCCTGGCTTGACAATCGCTTCGTAACAGCGGGCTTCAATGGGCGGACGCTCGACATACAGAGTGGATTCGAGGGGAACCTGCCCTTCTGGTTCATCCAACGCAACAGGTTGAACGGAAGGAATGTTGATCCCTGAGCGCGTCGGGCTAGTCTGCACTGGTGCCGGCTCTTTCACAGGGCTGGTCACTTCTGGAACATTTGCTAGGGGCAGGGATGCCACATCACTTTGCTTTTGCATGACTGGAATCAAGTCTTCTGGTATGCCCTCCAGAGCAATACGGTTGCGCCCCAATTTGTAGGCAAACTCAACCGACTCCCCAGCCCCCAGTGCATCGTAAAAACCAACCGCAAAGACCCTGGCTGCCCGGTCTCCCACTGCCTGGTTCATACCCACAACATAGGGAATGTGATGAGCGATCGCGATCGCCTGGACTTCCGAGTAACAGGCATTGAGGACGACACACTCTAGCTTGTCAGCAAAGAGTTCAAACAAGCCTGCCAAGGCTCCAGACTTAACGAGTTGTGCCTGTCCAGCCGCTGTTTCTAAAACCAGCCCGCTTTCTCCCATGCCATGTCCAGAGAAGTGGACAATTTGAGGTCTGTGATCCAGCATTGCCCGCTGCACATCCCCAGGAGTGACCGCCCATACCTGCTCAAGCTGAAACTTGTCACGCTTCTTCGATCGCTGCAACCCTTCATCAATCTCTTTGACTTCCCTGGTCAAATCTAATGGGGTCGAATTTTTGGGATTTGCTGCCAAAAACAGAATGGTCTTTTTCTTTCTTGTTGCGCTGCTCATCCAATAAACCCAGGTTGCCGAAATACCTAGTAGCTTTTCATTCTGCTCGTAAAGCTAGCCTCAGTAGCCTAGCTCTACTCAGCAACAAATGGGAGAAAGTTACAAATCATTTACTTTTGGCTAAAACTTTTTCGTTAGGTTGTTTTGAAGCTAGAGAATTGCTGTGGTGTGCAGAAGAAGCCTCATCTCTAGAGACAAAGCTCTTTCTGCACACCACGAATGGTTCTCACCAGCTACTGTAGTCTTCCTACCACGCCAACCAATGCGGCAATCTTCTACCCTTAAACCATACTCAATTGCTTCATCAACTGGGTTCGCTCTTGCTGGCTTAACTGACGAATAGTTTCAACCAACTCAGCCATACGATTACCGTGAACCTCGGACACTTCTTCTGGACGGTTTGACTGAGTAGACCGCTGAAAGAGGTGA
>JBGTJW010000109.1:0-3320 GCA_041744955.1 Stenomitos sp.
CGAAATTGACGCTCTTGAAAAAAGTGCTCATCAATTGCGTGACGTGGCTCCTGTAGAACCAAGGGCGATCGTCAACACCAAAGCACCTGCTTCAAATGATTTAAATACTCTGGTGCTTGAGTATTGAAGAGCGACAAGTAAGCAGTAAGCACAAACTTAGTCGATTAACGTTGCGTTATATAATCTAATCGTAAAAGGCTCTTTGAGTCTTTTTGATCACTCTGCCGTTTTGGTCAAACTGAATCGTCAACTGAAACCAGGCAAAATCCCAAAAAACGCAAGCTCCATCACTCCCATAGCCCCAAGAAGTCGCCTCTAAGTTTTTGTGCTCTGGTAGTGGAACCAACTGTAAAACTTCCGCTTTAGTCATTCCAGGCTGAATGCGATCGAACCCTGCTTGTGTAAAGCCTTGCGGCAGACGGGTATCAATTAACGGATGGAGAACAAACACGCTCTCTGTGTTGCTCCAAAGGAACAATATTCCCGCAGACAGCGTAAGAACCATCAGGGCTAGCGTCGCTTTTCCCATTGCTTTCGTGCTTTAGTTTAAGTCGAAGCAGCGGTCTAAACCGAATGCTACTTTAGGTCAAGTATAGGCAGGTGCACGATCGCTTGCTCCTTCTTCACCCAAACTTTTTGTAAGGCTAAATGGCTGACCACCGTTAACTACTGACAGCTAAATGATTGAGTCTTGCTCATCAGTCATTTAAGGCTTTCGTTTAAACACCTTCAATCAGTTGTTGTGCTGCCACTTCTATTGCTTCTGCTGCTTCTATTTCCGCTGCTTCTATTTCTGCTGCTTCTGCCGCTTCCATTTCTGCCTCGGCACGCAGGTTATCTTCGAGCGCCTGAATTGCTAACAGTAATTCTTCTTCTTGAACTTCAAACTCGTCTTCAGGGATGTCACCCATATCAAAGGCAAGTTGCAATGCCAAAAGTCGTTTACCAAGATTTTCTGTAGCATCGAATTCGGCATCGGCACGCTGTTGAATTTGTTCAGCGATCCAACCGATACCTGTAACGGGGGCAAAGAGGAGTTTGAAGAGCATAGGGGCAGGGAAAAGAATGAAGGATAAAAGATGAAAGTCTGAGTTTTTAGTTGGTTTAGCCTTTAGCTTTCAGCCTTTCAAGTCTTGGCTTCTAGCTTCTGTTATTCCTAACAACTACACCTACTCCAGCCGATCGAGTTGGGCAAAGTTAAATGGTGCCGTGAAGTTGTTGTAGCGAATTTTGAGGCGACCGTCGAAGTGGCTGTCTAGCGTCTCAACCTGGGTGCTGAAATTGGGTTCTGCGTCCCACGGAATCAGGTAAGCGGCGTTATAAATCATGGCTTCGGTAAGCGTGTCGTTCTCAACCCGATCGCCCGCTAGTGGGTTGAGCGTCTCCTGAAAAGTGGTGATAATGCTCTGTTTGCGGTCTGTCATGGCACGTTCGATCGCTTGTCCGATCGCTACAACCTCATCCATGCCCAATGTTCGCCCTTCCATGCCGTCTCGCTTTTCTCTCAGCGACTCATTCTCTGCCAGCAGCATTTGCAATTCGCGATCGGCTTCCCAAAACACTTTCACTCCAACTTCGCGCTGTCCGTCGAGCTTGGCAAACAATTTCTCTAAGCCCTGACTGTAAGGCGCGGTTAACTGCTGCGTTACGGTTGCCCAATCGTCAATCACTAACCCAAACTGAAGCGGTAAGAGCGTCCGATAACCAACTTCCATTGCTTGTTCCAGCACTTTTTCATGCCCTAACAAATTGCGTCGGCTTGCCAGGTAGCGGTCTTGCTGCGCTTCGGAATATAAAAAGGTGAAATCATCCACAACCTGCGTCTGCACAGGTTGCTTATCGAGACCTTCAAGCTGCAAATTTTGTGGTCCGGGGGTAGGAAAAATGCCGTAAAGATAGAGTCTGGTCATAACGGGGGCAGGTATACGAGGGTTGGGGGAATGTTTTGTGCGATCGCCATACGTGCGATCGACGTTCATCTCTATAGTTCCCTTTCCAACCACGCCCCCTAACGCCTGCGCTCTAAATTGGTTTTGCCGTCAAAACTAATTGCAATTTGGCATGAATCAAGTCAATGTTTGCCAATCCCAGATCGACGTTCCCTTGCAAAACAACGCCTGTGTTCAGGAGGCGATCGAGGAGTTCTAAAA
This sequence comes from Stenomitos sp., assembly GCA_041744955.1. Taxonomy (GTDB): domain Bacteria; phylum Cyanobacteriota; class Cyanobacteriia; order Leptolyngbyales; family Leptolyngbyaceae; genus Stenomitos. The sequence goes on from JBGTJW010000109.1 coordinate 2,151, forward strand.
TGGTTGGGTGGGCAGTTCTTTCACCGGGATAATAGCCACCTGCTTTTGGTAAAAGAGTGCCAACTTCACCCAGATCAATGTTCAGATCGGCGGGATCAATCTCAAAAATGCCGCAAATTTCGATGACTTGCTCTTCTAGTTTGCGGAGGCTTTCGGCAGCACGTTCCAAGTCTTCATCACTTAGGTCGCCTGTTTCCATGCGCCGGATGACCTGTGCCTCCATCAGTTGGCGCACCAGTTCCACAACGGTGAGCAGAAGCGGAGCCAAGCCAGCATCCTTACTAGCTTTAGGCGAAGCGGCAATAGCCTGAATAGGAAGATCAGAAGCGGTCACGCTGTTTCCAGATAGAGTTGCCTGCTTCTATCTTGCTTGATTTTGCGATCGACAACCAAAAAATCGGGGTTCTAAGCCAGTCGATCACGTTCAAACAACCACTTGCTATTAAAGAATCCCAGCTTCTAATGTGCAGATCGGATGGAGCTAGGCTTGGGCTGTTGGTACTGACTGACTGGCGGGCGCTGGTCGGAGCGATCGTAATTCGGTTTCCAGGCTCTCTACTCGTTGCATCAATTGCTGGTTCGCCTCAATCAAATTTTGAGATTGGGCGCTAAAGTGAGGGTTATTTTCCCACCAGTTGATGCCCATTTCTCTTGCTTTATCAACCGAGGCAATCAGCAGCCGAATGCGAATGGTCAGCAGCTCTGTTGTAGCAACGGAAACGGAGATATCGCCAGCAATGACAATACCTTTATCTAACACCCGTTCCAGTACATCTGCCAGCGTTGAGCCTGAGGTCGAGGTCGAAATCGATCGGGCTGAGTCTTTGGTGGACGATAGTGTGTTGGGATAGCTTCTTGTCGGTATCGCAGCAGTCATAGCTTAAGCCTCTGAAGGAAGATAGAGTCGATCGCGTAGCAGGACGCTACCCTTTTCTGCAAGCAAGCGTAAAACATCCACGGTGCGGAAGCGATCCAGCGCCAAGGCTTGCTCAATCTGAGACAGCCGCGCCCCATTGACTTGCTTGAGATAAGCAAGAATTTCCTGCTCATAGGGAATGACTTCTTCTATGGCGGGAATGGTCGCTTCGCTTGCTGCTTCTGAGATAGGTGCCACTGACGCTACTGACTCAAATGTTGTCGCCATGATCGGCACTTCATCCAGGTTTTCTG
>JBGTJW010000110.1:0-5641 GCA_041744955.1 Stenomitos sp.
GAACTCGTTAAGCCTGCCACATTTTGAGACATAGATTCATTGACAAGTTAATTTACAGGGTTGTGAGCCTGAAAGCCTAGTTTTAGCAAAGCGCATTCAACTGTAAAACAAAGGAGCGTTTAGTTTACAGTCAAAACTGGCACACTATTTGCCTCTGACTGTGTCCGCCATTGGGAACCGATTGCGTTCTACTTGTCGCTTTAGTCCAATGTTTGCTCTGCTTGCTCTACCAGCTCCGCGATCGCAGTATTCATCTCCATCTCTAGCTGCTCCACTGTTGGTAGATTCTCCTTGAGTGATTTCGGTAATCGATGGGTTGTCACTGCTATTGGAGTGTTCAGGTTTCGTAAAGCATACTCTGCTTTTGTCTTGCTCTTGGACTTGCAGAGGATCAGCCCAATGCTTGGATTATCAGTGGAGTGACGTAGCAGATCGTCCACTGCTGAAACATAAAAATTCATCTTGCCGGAGTACTCAGGTTGAAACTCACCCATTTTTAGATCAATTACGATGAAACAGCGCAATTTAAGGTGGTAGAAGAGCAAGTCCAGGTAGTAATCTTCCCCATCGACCTCAAGGTGATACTGGCTCCCAACGAAGGAAAACCCAACTCCTAACTCCATTAGAAAGTCGCGAATATGTGTAACTAGCGCCTGCTCAAGTTGTCTTTCTTGTACGTTTTCTTGTACCGGAAGAAACTCAAAGCTGTAAGGATCTTTGATTACATAGTTTGCTAAGTCAGATTGCGCCTGGGGTAGAGTGCGATCAAAGTTAGTGACGGCACCCCCTTGCCGTTGGAACAAATTGCTTTCGATTTGGTAGACAAGAACGTCTCGGCTCCAACCATTCTCGACTGTTTTCTCGGCGTACCAAAGTCGCTGCTCCTGGGTTTTAAGTTTATCGATTAGAGCTAGATTATGCCGCCAAGGTAATTTACCAACGCTGCGCTGGACAATTGCTTCGTCTGGGTAGGCTTCAGCAAATGACCTCATATATCCCAAGTTTGAACGGGAAAAGCCTTTGATGGTGGGAAACTCTTTTCTCAAATCTTTAGCTAGCCGTTCAATGACCTTTGAACCCCAGCCTTCCTGATGCTGTTGCTCTACGATCGAGCGCCCAATTTGCCAATAGAGGAGAAGCAGTTCTTGATTAACGGCAAGTGCAGCTCTGACTTGAGCGGTTCTAATGTGCTCTTTCAGGCGGCGCAGCCAATCGTCATAGTCTTGAGGTATCGAAAGCAGACGATCTTTCACAAGTTAATGTGCTCTGAAAGGTAGTTATTGCACTCCTGATCGTGACATAATCTCGATACATCTGGCTCAAAATAGCTGGGCATTACTAAATAGCGAAGATGCTAATTGGAGTCTTAAATCGGAAAGGTGGATGCGGAAAATCAACCACTGCCGTTCACCTAGCATACTGGTTATCCCAAAAGAAACAGCGGGTAATTTTGATTGACTCAGATGGGCAGATGAGTTCCAGCCAATGGCTCACAAAGCTAGGAATGCCCTCTGTAGTGATTGATGATCCCGATGATTTGTTTGATCAAATTGGCAAACTTGCAGAAGAGTATGATTCAGTTGTGGTGGATTCTCCTTCAGTATTGGGAGAACCAGCTAAGTCGATCTTATTAAGTGTCGATCTGGCACTTGTACCCATCCAGCCTTCCAATTTGGATTTGCTTGCAGCGAAAGACATTGTTCGTTTAGTTCATCAAGCGCAGAAGATTCGTAAAGGGTTGCCGAAAGCAGCAATGTTTCTTAGTCGGGCATCGCGAGGAACGGTGTTAATGAGGGAAGCTCAGGAGGCGTTGAGAAAAACGCAAGGGTTTATGCTACTAAACTCTGTAATCTATCAGCGGCAGGCGATCGCTGATGCTCCTGGTCAAGCAGCAACCGTGTTCACTATGACTGGGGAACCTGCAAATTCGATCGCGAAAGACTATGACCGTCTATTTGAAGAGGCGATCCAGTATGGCAAGGCGAAATAGTCTAAAGGATGAATGGAAGTTTGAGTCTGAGCTGGTGTCTGGTAGCCAAAGCATTGCGATTGATGCAATTACCTTACCGGATAGCCAACCTCGTCGCTACTTCGACACACAAAAGCTACAGCAGTTGACGGAATCTGTGCGTCAGCACGGCATTCTGGAACCGTTGCTGGTGCGTCCTGCGGGTAAAGCTGGTCTGTTTGAACTAGTAGCTGGCGAACGGAGGTTTAGGGCGGCTAAAGAAGTCGGACTAACGGCTGTTCCAGTGACTATACGGGAGTTGAGCGACGAGGAGTCCCTTCATCTCGCTCTAGTTGAGAACTTGCAGCGAGAAGACTTGAACCCTGTGGAGGAGACTGAAGGAATCTTGCAGCTACTGGGACTTAGGCTCAATATTCCCCCAATCGATGTTCCACCTCTTCTCTACCGAATGCGAAATGGAGCGATCGGAAATACTAATCAAAACGTTTTGATTAACCCGAAAGCACAAGCTGTAGAGGGAGTGTTTGCTGAATTAGGGACAATCTCCTGGGAGTCTTTTGCTACAGCACGACTCCCCTTGCTTCGCTTGCCACCTGAAATTTTAGAAGCTCTTCGGAGTGGGAAAATCGCCTATACGAAAGCACAAGCAATTGCTCGAATTAAAGATGACCAACAGCGCCGCCAGCTTTTGGCAGAGGTAATTTCGCAAGACCTTTCGCTAGCTCAAATCAAAGCGAAGATTGCGAGTCTCAAAGCGATGAAGGGTGATGCTGATGCTGGAGACTCATTGTTAAAGAACCAAATTGATGATGTTTTGCGGTTAGCAAGGCGATCGCAAGCATGGTCTGACCCTAAAAAGCAGCGCCGATTGGAGAAGTTGCTTGCAGAATTGAAAACCCTTGTCACTGATGCTGACTGATGCCGTGTTCGGAGGGCATGGCACGAAATTCAAGACTTTTTGGTGCATCGTTCTAACAGCTACACAGCCTTGAGTATGGGTAACTCGATCGTTGTACAGTGCCTTTTTATTTGTCGCAGTGCCAAATTAACGTCATGTGATTTGGCACTGTACAGCCTTCTTGTAAGAGTAGAGATTGCATCGTAATCCCTCAATCCTCCTTCAAGATTTTTCTGGTAAAGGTTCTTGGGGAGGGCGATGGTTCAACTCATGCCGCAAATCGGACAGCGTGTGATAGGTCTGTCGGCGGGCACGGTTAATAGCTCCTAGGGGTTGATGTTCGGGCAGCGTATGCCACGGCGTATAGGACAGATTTTCACAAAAGGTCATCTGTTCCTCAGAATCAAAGGTCTGGGGCGGAATGCGGATGGTGGCGACCTTGATCCAGGGGGAAGCCCATCGGCGAGTGGGATCTTCGATCGGCATCTGTACCGGGTCAGTTTGCACCTGCACCAGAAAATCAAACATCATCTCAGAGTCTCCGTGCAAAGACTCAATCATGGCCTGCCGCAGATAGTTCTCCGTGCGACCCCACGGTAAACCACCCGTCGCAGTAGTCACAGGTTTAGCCGAGAACTTAATCGCTCGATCGCCTAATTTGTAGGGAGTTGTACTCCAGTACTGAATCAATAATGGATTTCTAACATTCTGACTGATGGTAGACCCAGCAATCCACAATTCTCGCAGTCGCCAGGTGAGGGGATTCAGACTAGGAATAAAAAATCGAATGGGGAAAGACGCTTTTTGTAACGCGCTAAAAAATTCCACGTAGTCGGTCAGATCGCGAATAAAGAACAGGGGATAGTTAATCATCACAAAATCCTGGGTTCCCTGTTCATCGTCGAGTACCTTTTGACCGGGCACGTCCATTAATTTAATTGCCATTCCCCGACCATCGAGTTTCTGGTCGTCCTGTTCTTGGCTGTTAGAAAACCGAATCCAAGCCGGAAAAACGCGCGGTTGGCTGAAAATGCCGACCTTCAAAGGCGCTGGCAAATCTGCCGGAATGGTAAATTCAGCTCTGACACAGCCGTGGTGCTTGGGATGCTCGGTGCGCTGGACGGGCTGGGTGTTCCGTTTCAGAAAAGACTCTACGTGAATCTTGATGATGTTCTGAATCGCATCGGCTTCATCTGGAGTGGGATATTCTTGACCGAGTTCTAAATTCTTTACTTGACTTTTCATGGGATCTTTCCTAGAGAATGTTAAGTTAAATCGGGTCAGTCCAATTAACTGTTCAATCCTTGAATCAGACAGGATGAATGAAGCAGCAGGATTCAATCCAAGGTAAGCTTCCTAACTTTTCTCTGTGCGATTATAGACTGTCAATAAAAAGTAACTATTTTCAACAAAACCTATCTTCAATCCACCCTAGGAGGCGATTTTTATGATGGGTTTTCTAGGGTCAATGTGGAGCATTAATGGCACCTAAAGCACTAACTGTGATTGTCAAAATTAGATCTGGGGAAGAGGCATCTCTGAAGAGCTTTCTAGAGGATATTGGTCGTCATATTCGGACTAATTCCTTTGTGCGTTGGCCGGAGAGTCGGCTCGTTCATTTCGCTCGCTGGGCGATTTTGCCGGATCCCGATCGCGGTGGCAGTCGCTTATTGTTTGCCTGTAATTATGATGGCGGGTTGGAAGCGTTCTTAGAGGAACTGGTCGCGATCTCTCCTGGACTCGATCAAATTTGGGGTCGCTGTGAAGGCTATACCGGGCAGCCTAACCTTCTCGCCTTCATACAAGAACACACCTACAAACCTCAGGCATTTTTCATCGCCGTTCGGACTGCGACCGTTCAGACCATCCACAATGCCATTGCCCTACGAGAGCAGATTCAGAACTTCCTCGATTTGCCAGCCGTAGCTCAGTGGTTGGACTATCCCAGCATTGTTCCCCTTTTAGATCAGCTTGCCCAGGTGCCCAAAATGCTCCCTTGGTGGAAAGCGATCGGGCAATTGGGGATGCAAGTAATGGCGGCGATGGGTGCTGGAGTCGAAGCGATCGTCGATGCTATCCGCAATGCTCTGATCGCGATCGCCGTATTCTCCGTTAAACCCTTGGGACAGCCGACCCAGCCCCAGACCCTCGGTAGCTATAGTGGACTCGACACCGACAAAACCCAGGAACTGGAAGCCGTCGAAGACCGGATTGTTCAAAACCAAATGAACATCGTCACCGACATTCAGCCCAGTCGCTTGCTGCGATTGCAACTGATTCTGCTGCTGATCGATCTGGCGGGCAAACACTTATTTCCTCTTGGCGAACTGCTAGATATTCGCACGATTCATTTTGCCCGATGGGTAATTATCGACGGCGGAAAACGGATGTTGTTCATCAGCAACTATGACGGCTCGTGGGAGAACTACATTGGTGATTTCGTTGATAAAGGTAACTTTGGATTGAACGCCATCTGGAATAACTCTGTCAACTATCCCCCTGGCGGTGCCCAAGACATTGTTTCCTTCCGCAAATATGTCCGCGACCACCAAGTGCCCTCCCAGGTGTTCTACTGTGCATACCCCCAAGCCACCGTCAAAAATATTCTCCGAGATCGCCACATCAGTCAAACTCTTGCCGCCGACTTCAACCGAGAAACCGTCGAACGTTGGCTAGAACTTCTATAGCTAATCAAAAATTCAAAGTCCTCTAGTCTAGCCGCGCAAAGCGCTATCCAAAATCACTATGCCAGATCTCACACTTGCGGCTCGGGC
>JBGTJW010000111.1:0-19064 GCA_041744955.1 Stenomitos sp.
GGGTTGCCACCATCGCGATCGTCCTCTCGCTCCCCCACTTGCCTTGATGTCTTTAGCTACCATGTCTTGCCCATTCTGCCCTATACACAGCAGTCTTTTTCGTTCAGTTGTCCCGCCTTCTCTCAGCGCCGACCCACAATCTTCAGAAACTTTACAAAACTCTACTAAGCTTAAAATAAAGGTTTAGCAAAGTTAACAGCGTTCCCCCTATGCCAATCTCTTGAGATTCGGTTAGATTGGCTGAAAGGTTTCAATCTAAATCCTATCAGGGTATTGGTATGAGCATACGTTGAGTGCTTGGGGATGATTGTCAAACCGTCTTCTCTGCACTGGGCTATAGTCATGCTAACTGGGTCTTTTGCATTCACAATTTGTTGAACGCACCGGATGCTCTCGCTGCAATCGAGTGAGCGCATCCGGTGACACTACTCGCTTCAAGCTAGTCCGACTGCTACAGCGCCTATCTACCTTATTAAGCCAATTCATTTATTTACCATCAATGAACCGACCCTCAAAGCGCGCTCCTTTGTTTCACCTTGCTCTCTGTGGTGGGGCTATCGCTGCCACAGCGGCTGTGTCTCTTTTTGTGCCGAGTCTGAGCCGCGTACGTGCGGCGCTGCAAGAGAGTCCGAAGACGGTTGTGGATGAAGCGTGGCAGATTGTCAACCGCGACTACGTTGATGGCACGTTCAATCAAACCGATTGGCAGGAGATCCGTCGATCGCTGCTTGGCAAGAACTACACATCGCGTGAGCAAGCCTATGTAGCACTGCGATCGGCGCTGGAGAAGCTGAACGACCCCTACACTCGCTTCATGGATCCCAAGCAGTACGAGGCGTTGAGTAGTCAAACGTCTGGGGAGCTATCAGGCGTTGGTATCCGATTGGAGGTCAGCGAACAAACGAAAGTGCTGACGGTCGTTGAACCGATCGAAAACTCGCCAGCGATCAAAGCGGGGCTTCAGGCAGGGGATCAAATTCTGTCGATCGATGGCAAGCAAACGAAAGGCATGACCGTTGAGGATGCGTCTAGCCTGATTCGTGGCACCGTGGGCACGAAAGTAAAGCTTGAGATTGGGCGGCAGGGCGCAAGCAAAAAGAGCGTTGCACTCACCCGTGCCCGCATTGAGCTACCGACCGTTCGCTATGCGCTCAAGCAAGAAGGTGGCAAGCGCATCGGCTACATCCGTTTGAATGAGTTCAGCGCTCATGCTGCCGATCAAATGCGGCGCGCCATTCAGGACTTGAACAAACAGCAGATAGAAGGCTATGTACTCGATCTGCGCGGTAATCCTGGTGGGTTGCTACAGGCAAGTATTGACATTAGCCGGATGTGGATGGACAGGGGATCGATCGTGCGTACGGTCGATCGCAAAGGCAACAATGAGGAAATTGGCACCAACCGCACGGCTCTGACCACACTACCGCTGGTTGTGCTGGTTGATGGCAACTCAGCTAGCTCCAGTGAAATTCTCACAGGTGCGCTGAAAGATAACGGGCGTGCAACGGTAGTCGGTAGCCAAACCTTTGGCAAAGCGCTGGTGCAGTCGGTGCATTCACTCTCGGATGGCTCCGGTCTGGCAGTGACGATCGCCCACTACTATACGCCCAGAGGCACTGACATCAGCCAGAAAGGCATTACGCCAGATGTCAAGATTGACCTGAGCGACGAGCAGCGGCAAAAGCTGGCTTCCAATCCCAAATTGATCGGGACTAAAGACGATCCGCAATATATCCGTGCGCTCGCCACCCTACAAAAAGTCGCCCTGACGCAACCGGCGACCCAGCAAGCCATCCAAAGCCAGAAGTAACAACGTCTGGCGCTTAAGACGTTTGGCTGTTGAGAAATGGGGCTGGCAGTCGCTAATCGGCAAGCGACTAGCCCCACTTTTTTGGAACTGTGCTGATTGTTTGTTACTGGTTGTTCGTGTTGATCTGGCTCACTAAATGTCTAAGCTCTGGCAAGATTAGCGTCTGCATCGCAAGCGTCACGGCACCTGTAGAGCCAGGAACCGAAAACACGAGCTTGGCACGAAAGACTCCGGCGATCGCCCGTGATGCCATTGCCCGCGAACCAATGTCTTGATAACTGAGCCAGCGAAACAGTTCGCCAAAACCAGGCAATGTCTTTTCCAGGAGTGCAGCGATCGCGTCGTAAGTAGTATCTCTTGGCGCAATACCAGTACCACCATTGATAATCACGGCTGCCAAGTCTGCTTGCCGGCTAAGCTGCTCAAGCGCAGCCTGAATTTGCAAAGGTTCGTCTTTCACGATGACGTAGGCAACAACCTGATGCCCTGCATCATGCAGCAGTTGTCGGATGAGCTGCCCACTGCGATCGGTTTCGACGGTGCGAGTATCACTGACGGTCACGATCGCGCAGTGAATGGCAACGGCAGAATCAGGATGAGGAGTGGCTACCATTGCTTACCGATAGGATTGACTGTTCTATTAAAGCCTTTCAAGGGGTTGAAAACGTGGAAGAAACAACCCCAAGCTGACCCGTGATCGATCGGTGCAAATCAACTCATGAACCCGCTTCTAAGATTTACTAAACTCCAGTCCATGATCGTTGGCATAGCGCTCCATAAAGCGCATAAAGCGATCCCATTCCTGAGGCGATCGGATGATGTACGTTGCTTCTAACGCATCAGGTTGACCGTTCACAAATTTGGCATTCACTTCGCGTGAAACCAGCTCACCTTCTTCATCCAATAGATACATCCCGGTAATAGCATCGGTGCTAGTGCTGCTGAGTGCGGTAGGGTTTTGGAAGTAAAAAATAGCTTTGCCATTGCTGCCGTCACGAGCACGAGTCAAACTAATGTCAGGCACGACATCTTCATCGATCCCTCTGGCAAATTGAATTTGAGCCATAATTCTCAATCAGCGTTTATGTTGGGTAGAACACTATTCTCCCACGATACGGTAAGCGCAAAAACAGGCTCTTGAAAAAGGCAAGCCTTCCTGGATTCCCTGCTTCCTTGGCGTTAGCCTTGGCGCAGTTTTTCCAGTACGCTACGGTCTTCCAACGTAGAGGTATCGCCTGAAATTTCGACACCGCTTGCCAGATCACGCAGCAGGCGACGCATGATTTTGCCAGAACGAGTTTTGGGTAGGGCATCGGCAAAGCGAATCTCGCCAGGACGGGCGATCGCGCCAATCTCTTGCACGACGTGCTGCTTGAGTTCCTTTAGCAAGTCATCACTGGGACTGTACGTGCCCTCCAGCGTGACAAATGCCACAATTTCTTGCCCTTTCAGCTCATCTGGTTTACCTACGACAGCGGCTTCGGCAACGGCAGGATGGGACACCAGCGCCGACTCAATTTCCATCGTGCCGAGGCGATGCCCAGCCACGTTGATCACATCGTCTACGCGACCCATCACCCAAAAGTAGCCATCTTCATCACGACGGGCACCATCGCCTGCAAAGTAGGTGTACTGTCCATCTTTGGGTGGGATATGCTCCCAATACGTACGACGGAAGCGATCGGGATCGCCATAGACCGTACGCAGCATACCGGGCCACGGATGCCGTACGGCTAGATAGCCTCCCTCATTTACGCCGACGGAGTTGCCATCCAGATCAACCACATCTGCCAGAATACCGGGGAAGGGTAGCGTTGCCGAACCCGGTTTAGTGGGGATCGCACCCGGTAGCGCTGTAATCATGATGCCGCCTGTTTCTGTCTGCCACCAGGTATCGACGATCGGGCAACGTCCACCGCCAATCGTTTGTTGATACCAGATCCAGGATTCTGGATTGATCGGTTCGCCAACTGTACCCAGCAAGCGCAGAGACGATAAATCCCGCGCTTTGGGATGCTCGTCGCCCATTTTAATAAAGGCGCGAATCGCTGTAGGAGCCGTGTAGAAGACGTTAACACCGTGCTTTTCAATGACATCCCAAAAGCAGCCGGGGTTGGACGCACGGGGCGCCCCCTCGTACATAACGGTCGTTGCACCATTGGACAGGGGACCATAGACGATATAGCTATGTCCTGTAATCCAGCCGACATCGGCAGTACACCAGTAAACATCGGTGTCTTGCAGGTCAAAAATCCACTTAGTGGTGATATGGGTGTAAAGGTTGTAGCCGCCCGTCGTATGCACCACGCCTTTTGGCTTGCCAGTGCTGCCAGAGGTGTAGAGAATGAAGAGCAGATCTTCACTATCCATTGGTTCAGCGGGACAATGGGCGGAAACCTGGGACTGAAGTTCGTGCCACCAATGGTCACGATCGCCCTGCATTTGAATCTCCTGTCCCGTGCGTTTGACAACGATCGTGGCTGAGACGCTGGGCACGCTACCATTTGCTAACGCTTTATCGACCTGTTCTTTTAACGGTACGATCGTGTCTTTACGCCAACCGCCATCCGCTGTAACAACTACTTTTGCCTCTCCATCAACCAGGCGATCGCGCAACGCCTCAGCGCTGAAGCCACCAAACACAACGGTATGGGCAGCACCAATCCGCGCACACGCCAGCATGGCGATCGCCGCTTCGGGAATCATCGGCATATAAATGCCCACGCGATCGCCTTTCTGCACGCCCAGATGCTTCAAGGCATTGGCAAACTGGCATACTTCTCGATGCAATTGTGCGTAAGTGAGGGTACGCGAGTCGCCTGGTTCCCCTTCCCAAATTAGTGCTGCCTTATTGCGTCGCCAGGTCGTGAGATGGCGATCGAGACAGTTGTAGGAGATATTTAATTTGCCATTCACAAACCATTTGGCAAACGGTGGCTGCCAGTCGAGCACTTGATCCCATTTTTGAAACCAGTGCACTTCGGTTTCTGCCAGGTCTGCCCAGAATGCTTGAGGATCGGCTTTTGCCTTCTCGTACAGACGATGGTAGTCATCCAGGCTCTTGATGTGTGCCTTCTGGGAGAACTCTGCCGCTGGATGAAAGAGGCGATGCTCGTGCAGGATGGATTCGATGGTTGGCTGTGACATGGCGTGTTAGGAGATGGACGCTACGCGCTCAAACAATATTACAGCATACCGATTTGCGATCCCATCACTCTCATCTGTTGACATTTGTTGCACAGCTTAGAAGCCCTAAGTTGCGCGTTAAATCCAGGGTTCATCATCGTCCAGGTCATCGGCTGGAGAACCGGACTGTGTGGAAGCAAGCGGCTCGGTTTCTGGCTGGGGCGGGTTGATGGGAGTGGGTGGGGCGATCGCTTCATCCATGTCCCACGGTTCGTCATCAATCCAGGGCGCATCATCGTCGAGGTCGGTTGCTTCAGGAGGGATCGTTGGAGGCGCTGAGACGGTTCCTGAGGACGGCTGGCTGTCGGGTACGCTGGATTGCGTTGCAGTGTCTTTTGGTGCCGACGGGTGCGTGTCTAATTCATCTGCCAGTGCGGGTTCGAGGATTTCCTTCGCCTGAACCGTGAGCGTTTGGATACCGTCTTCGACTTGCTCGGTGAGAATTTGAATGCTGTCTCCAAACTGTGCGCTGAAAGTCTGAGTGCGTTCTTTCATGCGCTCGGTAAGCTGCTGGCTATTTTCTCGCGTTTGTCCAGCGATCGTCTGCGCGTCTTCCTGAAGTTGTTCGTTGATACTTTGAATGGTTTCTTGCGCCTGCTGGGAGAGTGATCGCGCCCGTTCTTTAAACTGCCCTGTCAGTGATTGCAGCCGTCCCTTTGCCTGCTCGGTAACGGTTTGTGCCTGTTGAGAGAGCGATCGCAATTCTTCGGTTGCCTGACCATAGTCTTCTTGTAGCACTGCCTTCGCTTTCGCCAGGGTTTGTTTGATGCCTGTCTGGTATGCCGCCAGATTTTGGGCGATGCTTTCAGTTACCAGTACTCGCCTGCGCCCAAGGCTCAAGATTTGTGATGGAGGCAGTTGGTAAAGATCGCCTGCAATGCCAGCCCACCCGCTAGATGCCAACAAATAGCAGGAAATTTCACCCGTCCTCAGGCTGAACAGGTAGTCAATGATTTTGCCGCTTTTGTTGCCCGTATCGCTCCAGACTTCGCATTGCAGTAGTGATTCAAGCTGGCGGACTTTGGTGGCATCCGTTGCTTCAGGCTGGTTGTGGGTCAAAATGCCGTTAGCACCCAGCGTACTGATTTGAGCCAACCTGAAGGCTGTCTTTTTCGCTCCAAAGCTGCCCGCCTTGCAAACAAAGCCCAGTACGCGATGGGCAGAGGGATACATCCACATCACTTCTACACGCCCCAGGGTTTCCATTGTGCTGCGATCGAGCACCAATTGGTTGAGCAAATCGCTCTGCCGGATCAGGTCTGGTGGTGTCGTCATCGTCTCTTTGCGCCTGTTGCAATCGCTGTCGTCAGAATTAGATCTCTCTCCTTCGATTCTATGCTGCCCAAAGAAGTTGCTGATTCGTTTGAACGTGGTTAGGTTCCGGCTCCTGCTTGCTGGCTAGATACCGCTTCTACACCTTACTTTCTACGCTTAACCCGCGTACAGCAATCTTACGGTTTTCAAAAACTTGCACAATGCCGTTCGTGATTGTTTCAACCACGGTGCGATCGCACGCTTTCAAAAAGGCTTCTGCCGACAGTGTGCCTTTGAAAAACTCCTTTGCCTGTGCTAACAAACGACGCGACTCTGCAAACCCAATGGACTTAATAATGTACGTTGCCACAGGTGAATTTTTGATGTCGTAAGACGATGCCTGCCCTCGTCCTTTTTCTACCAGGCTCAACACATCCCATTCCAGATCGGTTGCTGGGGCAACGGTCATCGACAGTTGCGGCAAAAAGTTTTCAAGCTGCGCCACGGAGCGTCCCTGCGACGGCAACTCTCCCATCATCGTTGCCAGGGGAATATCACGCCCCAGACGCTGCGAGAGGGCTTCGATAACGGCGATCGACAAAAGTTTGCTGCCCAGATAGAGCCGTGCGACATCGAGATTTCGCTGCGTGCGTGTAATCAGTTGCTGATAGACCAATGCGCTCGGTTCTGCCCCAAAAGTCTGAAAAACCAGTTCGGGCTTCAGATAGTACATGAAGCCTTCCATCTTTTGCAGCGAAACCCGGTAGCCATGCACCGTATAGGAGTTCGCGTTCTTTAGATCGTGATTTGTTTCGGGCAACAGGTTCCAGGTGTTGTCGAGAAAGTCAGCCGCCGAGGGATAAGCAAAATTTTCAACATCGCGGTTTGCCAACCGTACCGATCGCTGCACCACATTACACAACTGCTCATCGCTCCAGCCGAAGCTCATGACCTGGTTAACATGATGGAGTCGATCGTAGAGACTATCACTGGGGCTTAACCCTGAAGCCGAATGGTTACGAAACGGAATGGTCGCCTCAATACAAGCCACTACCTGGGCAATCTGTGCGGCTGGGAGCGCATGCTCTAGAAACTTGGCGGCAATCACAGCGCTGAGAAATTCATTTTGCCCAGCCGTAGGCAACAACACTTGCTCTGGCACAAAGCCAAAAAGCTGCGACACCATCTCGAACATGATGTCGTCAGGCAGTTCTGTACGAGCGCGAATGACCAGTTGCCCCGTAATTTCCTTGACGAACGCAGAAATATAGCCGCTGATGTTGACGCTTACGCCTTGATCGACCTGGACGTACACCAGATCGTGAAACAACGCTGCCAACACTTCGATCGCGTCGCCCGACTCGCCCACCTCAAAGATATGCTCAGGCGTATGAAAAAAACGCCACGGTCCCGTCATGGTCTGAATCACCAGTTCGGCAGTTTTGCTCAACTGCGCGGGATCAGCCTTCCCTTCTAACTGCTGAATTGCCCACTGCAACTTTGCCAGGCAGCGTTCTTGGTCCTGTCTTGCTTCCCAGTCCCGTTCAAGCGCCATAGGGGTTTCTCCACTCCGATTGAGCACGATGCACAAGTTTGTTGCATGGTAGCAGGAACACCTGTCAGGTACGACACTGCTTGATACCATTCCTTCCGTTTCACCATTACATAATCAGAACCGATTCAGACAGGGCAATGGAAGATGGGGGTCATGAGATATCCAGATAGCTCTCTGCGCCATCTGCCTCATTACCCAAAGATTAGCAGTCTTAGCTAAAGCTGATTCCCTGCAATTAGGTTAAGCGTGCCCAAAATTCTAGCCGAAGTCGCATAGGCGCTATGGCATTGAAATGAACCTGGGAGGCTTAACCTGTTTCTGCTGTGCCAGAACGGTTTCACTGACCCTACGGTGCTTAATATCTTACTTGCTCCACCGACTTGGTTACTGGGTAGCCATAATTTAAGTTGTAAGAGAGTTTAGAAACCGAACTCCAGGCAGGGGTTATACCCCTCCACCCCAAACGCATCTTCAGCGCTAAGCCGTCCGGTTACATCTTCCCTATGCCCTCTGTCTACTCCCTACCAAAACTATGATTGATCTCTATTACTGGACAACGCCCAACGGTCACAAAATCACGCTCTTTTTAGAGGAAGTTGGCTTACCCTACACGTTGATTCCCATCAATATTGGTAAAGGCGATCAGTTCAAACCTGAATTTCTCAAGATTGCGCCCAACAACCGTATTCCTGCCATTGTGGACAACGATCCAGCTATCGGTGATGCGCCGCTATCGGTCTTCGAGTCGGGTGCCAACCTGTTATATCTGGCGGAGAAAACGGGCAGGCTCATTCCCACTGATATGCATGGACGTGTTGAGGTCTTGCAGTGGTTGTTCTGGCAAATGGGGGGCTTGGGACCAATGGCTGGGCAAAACCATCACTTCAGTCAATACGCACCCGAAAAAATACCGTATGCGATCGCGCGCTATGTCAACGAGACAGGGCGGTTGTATGCCGTGATGAATCAACGACTGAGCGATCGTGAGTTTTTAGCAGGCGACTATTCGATTGCCGATATTGCCGCTTATCCCTGGATTGTGCCCTACGAGAAACAAGGGCAAAACCTCGCAGACTTTCCTCACCTGAAGCGGTGGCTTGAGGCAATTCAGGCGCGTCCTGCCACCGTGTGTGCCTATGCCAAAGCAGACGTATTCAAAAACCAGACGATCGATCCAACCCAGGTACGCGACTTGTTGTTTGGTCAGTCAGCGAAGACGATTCAGGAGTAAACCTGAACCGTTCATACTTTACAAGCCCTTTAGAAACCAGACTCTAAAGCAATTTTAGCGATCGCGCTTGAGAAGATTACTACCTGAAACGGCACGTTCCTAAAACTGCACTTTGAAAAGCTGGAAAAGTTCTCCAGGGAGCGTCTTCACGATTTTGCCGCCCGATGCGTGGACGGTTTTCTGCCAACTGGCGATCGGCTCTAAAAAGACTTCGGTGCCCAGGTACATTTCTAGAATCGCCCAGTTCTCAGCCAGGGGGGTTTCTGGGTCAAGGACATCAAAGACAAACACGCCGCCTGGTTTTAACACGCGCTTGACTTCTGTCAGCACCGCTGCCCAGTAATCGAGGGGATAGTAACAGCTCACGCCTGTGGCGATCGCGAGATCAAACTGCTTTGCCTCGTAGTCTAACTGGTGCGCCGCTCCTAACGTCACGCCTTTGAACAGCTTCGAGTTGAGTTGCGGTCCACGAGCGTTCAAAATATCGCGCGCCACGTTGCTGATTTCCTGCCCATAAAAGAGTGCTTCCCACTCGCGCCACGGGTAAATCAAAAAGCTGACCCCGCAACCTAAATCCAGGCAATGCTGATTTTTCTTCGGTTTGGCAAGTTCCCAGAAGGGCGAAGTCAGCTTTGCCTGAAGCGAACCGGATGCCCGTTCTCGAAAGATCGGCATGGCTTCCACTTCTTCTGGCAGATCAAAGGCTTCGCCCCGATATTCGCGGTTAAAGCGAGTCGTGACGGCAAGCATCTGGGTCTGCCAGTCCTGCGGGGTACTGAGTTCGCTGAAGTAGCTGTTGCTAGAAAACGCTCCTTGGGAGTCAGACGCTTGTTTTTTTGCCATGCCCCGATCGATTCCTCTAGCAACGGTATGTCTTGAGCCAGCAGCTACCAGCTACCAGCCGCACTGTATCAGACGGTCAGCACTGGCGCTTCCATTAGCGTCCGGTCAGCGCTCGGGTAAAGTTCTGACGGTAGGGCTTGTTAAAAATAAGGACGGGCCATAGCAACGCCAGATAAACGCGACCACTGCTGAAATTGGTGCGTCTGAAGCCTGTCCAGAATTTCCAGATGCCAATGCTATAACCAATCAGTGCCAGCAAACCAACGATTTCCATGTCTTGATCCTCAATTGACTTACAACAGTTGACTGACAAACCTTGCAGTTGAAGCTACACCGATCGCAGCGATCGCTCCGGATCGACGCGATCGCTAAGAACAGCGTTCCACGATGCGATCAACAGCGCAAGTGTGTGATGGCGAACAGACCTCAGCTTCAAAGTGGAGTAGCCTTGACCGATCAAAGAATGACTTTGAAGCAGCAGGCACAACTTGCAATGGCTGAGAGAGGTGTTCTCCCTAGTTCTATCCTATCTGTAGCGACGATCGCACAACCATTTTTGCGGGGATGATTGCTCCCAATACGCTTTCGACCTTGGGTGAGGATGCCTAAATCGCTGCAAACATACGACACTAGAGAAAGTTAGCGGTTTTGCCTTGCTTGAACAGCTTGGAATCAACAGGATGGCGATCGTATGCGAGCAGTTTTAATGGCGGGTGGATCGGGCACGCGCTTGCGACCCTTAACGTGTGATGTGCCAAAGCCCATGGTGCCAGTGTTAAATCGCCCGATCGCAGAGCATATTGTCAACCTGCTGAAGCGTCACCGCATTACCGAGATTATTGCAACGCTGCACTATCTGCCCGATGTTATGCGCGACTACTTTCAGGATGGCAGCGATTTTGGTGTGCAGATGACCTATGCCGTGGAAGAAGATCAGCCACTCGGCACCGCAGGCTGCGTGAAGAATATTGCCGACTTGCTCGATCGCACCTTTCTGGTGGTCAGTGGCGATAGCATTACTGATTTTGACCTGAGTGCTGCCATTCGGTTTCACAAACAGCGCCAGTCGAAAGCAACGCTGATTTTGACTCGCGTACCCAATCCGATCGAATTTGGCGTGGTGATTACGGATCGGGACGATCGCATCCTCCGCTTTCTCGAAAAACCTTCGACCAGTGAAGTGTTTTCGGACACTGTGAATACAGGGACGTATATTCTTGAGCCAGAAGTACTGGATTATTTGCCCGAAAACCAGGAAGCCGATTTTTCCAAAGATCTGTTTCCGCTGCTGCTAGAGAAACGGGAGCCAATGTATGGCTATGTTGCCGAAGGCTACTGGTGTGATGTCGGGCATTTAGATACCTACCGCGATGCTCAGTACGACGGTTTAGAGCGAAAAGTAAAGCTGGATATTGCTTATGAGGAGCAATCGCCCGGTTTGTGGGTGGGTCAGAACACGTACCTTGATCCCACTGCGAAAATTTCAGCGCCTGTGATGATTGGTAGTAATTGCCGCATTGGTGCGCGGGCGCAGCTTGAAGCAGGCACCGTCATTGGCGATAACGTGACGATCGGTGCGGATGCCGACCTCAAGCGTCCCATTATTCTCAACGGCGCGATTATTGGTGAAGAAGCCCATCTGCGAGCGTGTGTGATTGCACGGGGTACACGGGTCGATCGTCGTGCCCATGTGCTGGAGGGTGCAGTCGTAGGTCCTTTATCGACGATCGGTGAAGAAGCGCAGGTGAGTCCGGGTGTGCGGGTGTGGCCCAGCAAACGAGTGGAATCGGGTGCCACGCTGAATATCAACTTAATTTGGGGACACGCTGCCTATCGCAATCTTTTTGGGCAACGTGGCGTGTCGGGTTTGGCAAATATTGACATCACGCCGGAGTTTGCAGTGAAGTTGGGTGCTGCTTATGGTTCTACACTTAAGCCTGCTGCTCAGGTCGCTGTCTCGCGAGATCAGCGCAGCATTTCGCGGATGGTGTCGCGATCGCTCATTGCTGGGCTGATGTCTGTTGGCGTGAATGTGCAAAACCTGGAAGCCACTGCCATTCCACTGGCACGGACGATCGTCCCCACACTGTCGATCGCGGGTGGCATCCATGTTCGCATGCATCCCGATCGTCCCGATCACATTTTGATTGAGTTCTTCGACTACAACGGCATCAACATTTCTAAAGCCCGTGAAAAGAAAATCGAAGGCGCTTACTTCAAAGAGGACTTCCGCCGCGCCCAAATTCAGGAAATTGGCAATGTGGTCTACGCCAATCAGGTTGTAGATATTTACGGCACCTGCTTTGAGAAACATTTGAATGTCGAAGCCATTCGCCACAGCAGTTCCAAGGTGGTGATCGACTATGCCTACGCAGTATCGGGTGCCGTGCTGCCACAGCTACTAGCTAAATTTGGTTGCGATGCGGTCGTGCTCAATGCCAGCCTGAGCCATACTGCGCCCAACCCCTCCGATCGTGAAGCCTTGCTAAGTCAACTGGGTCATGTCGTGGAAGCGCTGAAAGCCAACTTTGGCGTGCAGGTTTCTGCCAACGGCGAACAACTGATTCTGGTTGATGAGGCGGGTAGCGCCATTCGGAGCGAAGTGTTAACGGCACTCATGGCAGATATGCTGCTGGTACATCATCCAAGGGGCACGATCGTCGTTCCGGTCAATGCGTCTAGCGCCATCGAGCAAATTGCCCACCGACATGACGGCAGAGTCATTCGCACCAAGGCAAACCCAACTGCGCTGATGGAAGCGTGCCACGCCAGCCCTAACGTGATTTTGGGCGGCAGTGGCGATATGGGCTTCATTTTTCCGCAATTGCATCCCGGCTTTGATGCCATGTTTTGCATCGCCAAGCTAATTGAAATGCTGACGATCCAAGAGCGATCGCTCGTTCAAATCCGTGCCGATCTCCCTCGCGTTTGCCATAAAACCTGCACCGTGCGCTGCCCCTGGACGGCAAAAGGTGCCTTGATGCGGCATTTGGTTGAAACCCATCCTATGGATAGTTTGGAACTGGTGGATGGCGTGAAAATCTTTAATCATCAGCACAATAGCTGGGTGCTCATTTTGCCCGATGCAGGCGAACCACTGGTTAATATCTACGCCAACAGCAACGATCGCGGCTGGGTAGACGAAACGCTGCGCGAGTATCGCCTCCGTGTGCAGGAGTTTGTCAATCAACACCAGGGAGCAGAAGCAGCAAAAGCAGAGAGCCAGTATTAGAATAGAGTATTAGTTTTTAGTTAATGCTTCATGAATAGCTGCATCTTGATGGCAGAAATTGTCCAGGCTCCTGAACTGCGGTACACATCCGATACTCAAACTCCGATCGCCGAAATGTTTGTGGAATTTCCTGGCTTGCGTGCCGAAGACCCACCCTCGCGGCTTAAAGTGGTCGGTTGGGGCAACCTGGCGCAGGAGATTCAAGAGCGCTTCCACCAGGGCGATCGCGTGGTCATTGAAGGAAGTTTGAGGATGAACACGATCGAGCGACCCGAAGGCTTTAAAGAAAAGCGCGCCGAACTCACTGCCCAGCGCATTCATAGCCTTGGAGCCGATACCGCGCTGGAAGCCTCGATCGCGCCTACAGCCGCGCCTGCCAGCAATCAAGCCGCTAAACCAAGTAGTGCAAGTGCAGCCCCAGCCGCAAAACCCGCCGCCGCGACACCCACTGCTAAAGCCAAAACAGGCAAATTTCAGACCCAGCCTGAAGCGGCAACGGCAACACCCGACTTCGATGATATTCCGTTCTGAACGGGCGATCGCGCTGTAACTTTGCTGTCTACGATGGTGCAAGCTCACCGATCGTCTGCCGACTAGGCGTTGCTCTGGTTCGCTGCTTGGAGTGCTTGATCCCACGACTCTTGCTCTTGGAGCGATTGCCAACCTGCCTGCCAGAGCGCCTGATCCTTCAAAAGCCGTGCATTGACCCAAAAACGTACCGTTGGATCGCAGGCAGCGACCATTTCGGCAAACACCCACTGTCCTTGATTTTTGCGATTGGCAACCTGAAAGTGCCGCCAGCCATCAACGGCTTGATGCGCGGTCCACTTGGATTGCAGTAGGTGCGGAAACTTTTGCTTACGTGGCATACTGCCATTATCGTCTACTTTGCGAACGGTTCGCCTGTATTGCTCTCCAGGGCACGATCGAATGCGTCTGGTGTGTCATAAATTTCAAACACCTGATCCATCCCGCTATGCTCAAGCACCATGTATGCCTGCCCGTTGAGTCGGCAGAGCGCCAGGCGACCCTTTACCTCGTTCACTTGCTTCAGCAGTAGCACCATTGCCGATAGACCAGTGCTGTCCATAAACATGACGTGTTGAAAGTCAATCAGAATATTGGTGATGCCACCCTCCAGGGTGCGGGTGATGTCTTCCAGCAGATTGCCCGTTGTTGAGGCACTCAAAATTCTTTTGGGATAAAACTTTTGTACAACAGCCATCGATCAACCCTCCAGAACTTTTATAGCGCTAGCTTTCCCAGTGCGCCTGGGTCAGCATCAGTAGGAATGTTCTTGCCACCGAGGGGGTGACTCTGATTCCTACCCGCTCTCCCTCTCAAGACTAAAGACCCAGCCTTAAAGCATCGGTCAACCTCATACTCTGTAGAAGGATGCGTTGCCATGCCCTCATAGAAGAAAGCTAACTTTATTTAAGCAGAACCCTTAGCCCGAAAGAGGGGTGAACGGGCAACGACAGCACTATTCGTAGAGCCAAACCCGTAGTAATGACAGTAACTGCTCCATATCGACTGGCTTTGTAATGTAATCGGATGCGCCTGCTTCAATGCACTTTTCACGATCGCCCTTCATCGCTTTCGCGGTCAAGGCAATGATGGGCAAGGTGCGGAACGGCTCTAGCTGACGAATGGCACGCATGGTTTCGTAACCATCCATGTCTGGCATCATGACATCCATCAGCACCAGGTCGAGGTTAGGGGTGTTTTGCAGCAGTGCGATGCCGTCTCGTCCATTTTCGGCGTAGGTTGTTCGGATTTGATACCGTTCCAGCATACTGGTGAGCGCGAAGATGTTGCGTACATCGTCGTCAACAATGAGAACGGTCTTGTCCACTAATGCCGGATCAACTTGCTGTAATTGCTCCAGCATTAACCGCTGAGGCGCGGGTAGATTTTCATGCACTCGATGCAAGAACAGCGCGGTTTCGTCTAGCAGTCGTTCGGGCGATCGCACATCTTTAACAATGATTGTGTCGGAAATGCGCCGCAGCTCTGTTTCTTCTTGAGCAGTCAGCTCTTTGCCCGTGTAGACGATGATGGGTAGATGCTGAAGACCAGGTTCTTGTTTAATCTGTTCAATCAGTGCCAAGCCAGTGATATCCGGTAGACCCAGATCCAGTACCAGGCAGTCAAAATGACCCGTTCTGAGAGCTTCCAGGGCTTCTGCACCCGTGCCGACAGCCGTGCTTCTCACGTCACTATTGCCAATCAGCTCTAAAATGCTGTGGCGTTGTGTTTCGTCATCTTCAACAATCAGTAGATGCTTGACCGGACGTTCGATAAAGCCCTTAATATCGTTGAGTGCTTTTGAGAGCGCTTCGCTGCTAGCAGGCTTTTGGATGAAGGCGAGCGCACCAAGCTGTAGGCTGCGCTTTTGCCCCTCCTCAACCGACATCATATGAATCGGAATATGTCGCGTAGCCGGATTATGCTTGAGCCGATCTAAGACTGCCCAACCCGTCATAAACGGCAGTCGGACATCCAGCATAATGGCGGCTGGTTTTAATTCTTGCGCCATCGCCAAGCCCACATCACTACGAGCTGCCACTAGCCCTTTGAAGCCTTGTTGCCGTGCCATATCGAGAAGGATCTGGGCAAAGGCAAGGTCGTCTTCGATGATGAGGAGTACCTGATCGTCGGGCTGAAGCGTCTCGCGATCGTCGTCAATGGCAGGTTCACTCAGTAGTGACGCAACGATCGCTTCCTCTTCTTGCCGCTTTGTGCGCTCTGCTTGCCGTGACAACGATCTCCCTAAACTAGCAGGCTGTGCCTTAAGCGTTCCTCCCTCGGTTGAATGGCGATCAACGAGCGGTTCGCTGTAAGGATCTACTGGGGTGTAAGACAGCGGCAAATAAAGCGTAAAGGTGCTGCCTTGACCAGCTTCACTCTCTAGCTTAATTTCACCGCCCAGGAGTTGAGCAATCTCCCGACTAATCGACAGCCCCAAGCCAGTGCCCCCGTATTTACGAGAGGTGGTGCCATCCGCTTGCTGAAACGCCTCAAAAATGACCCGTTGCTTCGCGGCTGGTATGCCCACGCCAGTATCACAAACTGCAAAGGCAATCACTGTCTCTGACTGATTCAGGTGTTTTTGGTCACGGCTCCAACCTTGGGTAGCAACGTTAATCTGTAAGCTGACTTCCCCTTGCTCTGTAAACTTGAACGCATTCGCGAGTAGATTCTTCAACACCTGCTGGAGGCGCTTTGAATCGGTATGCATCAAGCGTGGCAGATGTTCATTCAGGTGAATGTGGAAGTCTAACCGCTTGGTTTGAGCGACCTGGCGGAAGGTGCGCTCCATATGATTACGGAGGTCGGCAAAGAGAGTCTGGTCAATGTCCACCGACATCGTGCCTGACTCAATCTTTGCCAGATCGAGAATATCGTTAATGAGAGTAAGCAAATCGCCACCAGACGCATGAATCGTGCGGGCGTATTCGACTTGTTTGGTGGTCAAATTCCCGTCACTGTTGTCACCTAGTAGCTGTGCCAGGATGAGCAGGCTGTTAAGCGGTGTGCGTAGCTCATGGGACATATTCGCCAGAAACTCAGACTTGTACTTGGAGGTCATCGCCAGTTGGGTGGCTTTTTCCTCTAACGACTGTCGAGCTTGTTCAATCTCTCGGTTTTTGCGCTCCACTTCTTGATTTTGCATTGCCAGCAGCTCGGCTTTCTCTTCTAGCTCTTCATTGGTCTGCTGGAGCTGGTCTTGCTGGTTTTTCAGCAGTTCTTCGGACGCAGTGAGGGATTGCGCCTGTTGCTCTAGTCGCTGGTTGGTTTCGGTTAACTCTTTCTGCTGGGTTTGCAGTTCTTCTGCTAGCGATTGCGATTGTTTTAGCAGTTCTTCCGTCCGCATACTGGCGGCGATCGTGTTAAGGACGATCGCAATACTCTCAGTTAATTGATCAAAGAACGTGAGGTGAATTTCACTGAAGCGACGGAAGGACGCTAATTCGACCACTGCTGTGACTTGTCCCTCAAACAGTACGGGCAAAACAACGGCATTCAGTGGAGTCGCTTCGCCCAAACCGGAACTAATTTTGATGTAGTCACTGGGCACTTCAGTGATCAAAATCCGTTCCTTTTCCAGTGCACACTGCCCGACCAAACCTTCGCCTAAATGGAACTGGTTTGCCAGGTGTTTGCGCTCGCGGTAGGCGTAAGTGCTGAGTAGTTTCAGGTAGGGAGGATGCAACTCGCTGCTTTCCATCAGGTAAAAGACCCCGTGCTGCGCCGAAACCAGCGGAGCCAATTCTGAGAGGATGAGCTTGGAAACCGCTTCTAGATCGCGCTGCCCCTGTAGCATCCGCGTAAACTTTGCCAGGTTGGTTTTGAGCCAGTCTTGTTCGGTGTTCTTCTGCGTGGTTTCCCGCAGGTTGGCAATCATCTGGTTGATGTTGTCTTTCAGGATTGCCACTTCGCCTTCTGCTGCCACGGAAATCGATCGGGTCAGGTCGCCCTTCGTCACTGCCGTTGCCACCTCTGCGATTTCGCGCACCTGGGTCGTGAGATTCGCCGCCAGTTCGTTCACGTTATCCGTCAAGTCACGCCACGTTCCCGATGCACCCGGCACCTTCGCTTGACCGCCTAGCTTCCCTTCAATACCCACCTCACGCGCCACGGTTGTAACCTGATCGGCAAAGGTTGCCAGCGTATCAATCATCTCGTTGATCGTATCGGCAAGGGTTTCGATTTCACCCTTCGCTTCCAGCATGAGCTTCCGCTTCAGGTCTCCGTTTGCCACTGCCGTCACCACTTTCGCGATGCCGCGTACCTGCGCGGTCAAATTGCCTGCCATGAAGTTTACGGAGTCGGTCAGGTCTTTCCAGGTGCCTGCTACGCCTCGCACCTCCGCTTGTCCACCCAGAATACCTTCCGTGCCCACTTCTCGTGCGACCCGCGTGACCTCAGAAGCGAAGGAGTTAAGCTGATCCACCATGACGTTGATGGTGTCTTTTAGATCCAGAATTTCGCCCTTCACATCCACGGTGATTTTCTTGGACAGATCACCATTCGCCACCGCCTTCGTTACTTCGGCAATGTTCCGCACCTGCGCTGTGAGGTTCCCAGCCATGGAGTTTACGTTATCGGTCAGATCCTTCCAGGTGCCCGCTACACCACGTACATACGCCTGTACACCGAGTTTTCCTTCGGTGCCCACTTCCCGTGCCATCCGCGTTACCTCAGAGGCAAAGGAACTGAGCTGATCCACCATCGTATTAATGGTGTTTTTTAGCTCCAGGATTTCGCCCTTCACATCCACGGTAATTTTCTTCGACAGATCGCCATTGGCAACCGCAGTTGTCACTTCCGCGATGTTTCGCACCTGTGCCGTCAAGCTACCCGCCATGAAGTTCACGGAGTCGGTCAGGTCTTTCCAGGTGCCTGCCACGCCTCGCACTTCTGCCTGCACGCCGAGTTTCCCTTCCGTACCCACTTCCCGCGCCACCCTGGTTACTTCTGAGGCGAAGGAGTTAAGCTGATCCACCATCGTATTAACGGTGTTTTTTAGCTCCAGAATTTCACCCTTCACATCTACCGTAATTTTCTTGGACAGGTCACCGTTTGCCACCGCGGTTGTTACAGCAGCAATGTTCCGCACCTGTGCTGTCAAGCTACCCGCCATGAAGTTTACGGAGTCGGTCAGGTCTTTCCACGTACCCGCAACCCCACGCACATCGGCTTGCACACCCAACCGTCCTTCAGAACCCACGTCCCGCGCCACCCTGGTTACTTCGGAGGCGAAGGAACTGAGTTGATCCACCATGACGTTGATGGTGTCTTTTAGCTCCAGAATTTCGCCTTTCACCTGCACCGTGATTTTCTTGGAGAGGTCGCCGTTCGCTACAGCCGTCGTAACCGCCGCGATGTTTCGTACCTGTGCCGTCAAGCTACCCGCCATGAAGTTCACGGAGTCGGTCAGGTCTTTCCA
>JBGTJW010000112.1:0-22531 GCA_041744955.1 Stenomitos sp.
TTTGTAGTCCCAACCTCTATCTCTGAATTCCACTAAAACAAAATCATTGTTTGCAATTCTATATTTCCAGGATGACCGCAGTTGACCAGAGCCGTTGCCCTTTGTCTCAATACTTAACTCTCCTATGCCCTCGTCAAAGGATGGCCCAAACGAGCCAAAAACAAGGGTTTTCCAGGCTGGACGAAATTGAAACTCTCCTGTTTCTGTATTTCGACTGACATCGACTAGTCGCAGGGATTTGACTTTAGGCTCACGCGCTGTTTCAGTTAAGAGAAAAACAGCATTTTCCCGCAAGGACATCCCATGACCGCAAGTGAAAGAAATAAGATACTGTTCATCTTTCACCTTCCAAGCAGTAGCGTCAGCAAACCATTTGAAGGACTCTAGTTTGTCGATCATTCCAGAATTACTATAAAGTTTGTAAGCATCGTCGATACAACCTTTCTTTAACATTCCAGCTAGCTGTTTTCGATATTGCTTTAGATCTAGAAAATACTTAGGGTTTCCTCTTCGTCTAGAAAAAAATGGGTCTTCTAAGTTCCCTGAAGGAGCACTGTCTTTTGCTTGTTCTGCTCTCTCAAATATTCTGCTAATTACGAGATCGGTGATTTTAGCTTCAACCATTTCCACATCACGCTTACTTGGGTTCTTTACTTTAGATTGAACCTCAGCATCCTCAGTGACTACGGATATTTGCTTAACCAGCTTTGGATTTGAAGAGACACTATGAGGCGTGGAACAAGCAATTAAACAAGCAGGTAAGACTGATAGATAGAGATAAATCATAGGGTGGGCAGTGCCCATCCTACTCAGGGCTTTAAATTTTGCTGACCAATTTGTCATACTCTGCGTGTGTCCCAATCCAAAACCAGGAAATACCGTTCTTTACCTCTACACCTAACGCACGGTGGCTTAACCCTGCTCGAACTGACCAATACTTGTTACCCAACTTTTTGAAATGCAATGAGGGATGAGACGGATCGGCTTTGAGCAACGTGTAGCACTGATCAGCCGTTCGCTGAATGCTTTCGGGTAAAGCGTCATAGCATTGCCAGAAGCGTCGAGTTGTATAGTGCATTAGATGTCACAGTTCTCGGCACTGTCCAGCTTCAAATTCAGCGATCGCCTCTTGCGCTAATGCCTCTAATTTTCCGTCGGCAATATCCTGTTCGATCTGTGCATCCCAACGATCGTAATCCAAATCGAAAAACCAATGCCTTAGTCTCTCAAACTCATGAGAAGGGAGTGAGAGAATTGCATTTTCAATGTTCTCAAGTGACATTAACTGTTACCTCTCTGTCTTGGGAAAATTATGGCTTTGCTGGCAAAGGCAATGACTTAATAGGCTAACTACTTCGTCTCCATCCAGTTTTCGCCGGAGTAAATCTCGACGACTAACGGAATGGATAGATCAACTGCTGATTCCATTGTGGCTTTGATTTTGGGTCCCAGTTCTGCCCATTCGTTGGGGGGCATCTCGAAGACGAGTTCATCATGGACTTGCAGCAAGAGTCGTGCCTGGTACGGCTCGATGAGGTCGTGGAGTTTTGCCATGGCAATTTTGATGATGTCGGCGCTGGAACCCTGGATAGGAGCATTGGCGGCGGCACGGAGCGATCCGGCATCGTACTGGTCGCGGAGTTTGAGCTTGGTGAGGTCGATCGCCCCTGGTTCCGTTCCTCTTAACCGCTTGAGTGATTCGCTGGCGAAGTTGAAGTAGCGGCGACGACCGAGGATGGTCTCGACGTACCCATTGGCGATCGCCTCTCGCTGCATTTGTTGGAGGTACTCAAAGACTTTGGAATAGCGATCGTTGAAGCGATCGATGAATAGTCGAGCTTCGCTGGCTTTTACACCTGCTTCTCGTGCAAACCGTTGGGCACCCATGCCATAAATCACGCCAAAATTGATGATCTTTGCCAGTCGTCGTTCTTCGGAGTTGATATCGTCTTTTTCCAGCAGGAGCTTGGCTGTCAACGTGTGAATGTCGCCGTTTTGCCGATAGGTATCAAGCAGCACTGGCTCCTGGCTCAGGTGCGTCAGAATGCGGAGTTCGATTTGCGAGTAGTCTGCCGCGACCATCACCCAACCGGGTTCGGAGACAAACGCTTTGCGAATCTGGCGACTAAACGCGGTGCGGATGGGGATATTTTGCAGGTTGGGATTGGAGGAGGAGAGCCGTCCTGTCGTCGTTCCCGTCTGGTTGAAGTCGGTGTGGACGCGATGAGTGTCTGGACGCACCAGCAACGGCAACGCATCCACATAAGTGGATTTCAACTTACTTAGAGTGCGCTGCTCCAAAATGGCATCAATAACGGGATGATCGCCTTGCAGTTTTTCCAACGTGGCGGCATCGGTCGAAAAGCCTGTCTTCATGCGGCGCGATTTTTTGGTGTCCAGCCCCAAAGTATTGAACAGCAGATCGCTGAGTTGTTTGGGTGAACCGAGATTGAATTGCTGCCCAGCGACCTCGTAAGCATGAAGCTCGATCGCCGCTAAATCCGTCTCCAGTTTATTGGAAAGTTCTTTCAGATAAGCAACGTCAATATGCACACCGCAGTATTCCATCTCGGCAAGGACAGGCTCCAGCGGTTGCTCTACGTCCAGCAAGAGTCGATGTAGGGCGGGAATAGGTTGTAGCAGGGCACGAAGCTTGGGCACCAGCAGGAAGGTGGTGTAGGCATCCAACCCGCAGTAGTCTGCAACCGCAGGCACCGTCAAATCGGCGATCGTCTTCCCTTTGGGCACCAGGTCTTTGTAGCTCAGAGCGGTAATGTTCAGGTGTTTGCTGCTTAATTCGGTCAGGTTGTGGCTGTCGTCGGGGTTGAGGACGTAGCTTGCCAGCATGGGGTCAAACACCACGCCTGCCAGTTTGATGCCCTGACAGCGCAGCACCAGGCGATCGAACTTGGCATTTTGCAACGCTTTGGGATAGTCGGCACTTTCGAGAATGGGTCGCAGTGCGTCTAGCGTTGCAGCTTTGTCGAGATTGCCGCCATTCGTGTGTCCCAGTGGGATGTATGCCATGTCCGACAGGTCTGCTCCCCAGCAGCAGCCAATGCCTACCAGGTCAGCATCGCGGGGTTCCAGGGCGGTCGTTTCGGTGTCCCAGGCAACGGGAATTTCAGAACTGGTGAAGGTTGCTAGGCGATCGATTAACTCCGTCAGCTTCTCAGTCGTGTCGATAATGTGAGGCGTGATCGCAACGGAGAGAACTTTTTGCGCGGTAGCCGTGTCTTCAGCGCTGAAGAACCACAGATCACCATCCTCTCTGTGTTGGGGCGTTGGGGCTGCCTTCTCTAAAGAAGCCGTCGCCTTAGACGTGTCTTCTTGACCACCGCTGAACTGGCGATGGACTTTCTGAATGCGATCGATAAAGGTGCGAAATTCCAGCTTTTCGAGCAGCTCATTCACGACTGTCTCATCGAAATCGCGGATGCGGCACGACTCCCAATCGACCTCCAGCGGCACGTCCAGGTGAATCTGCGCCATCCACTGCGAATGACGGGCATCATCCTTGCCTGTCTCTAGTTTCTGCCGCACGGCACCTTTGATTTGATCCAGCGATTCGTAAACCTTTTCTAAGGAGCCGTAGGTCGTGAGTAGCTGCACCGCTGTCTTATCGCCAATGCCCTTCACGCCCGGAATATTGTCAGAGCTGTCGCCACACAGCGCTTTGTAGTCCACAATCTGCGAGGGCAAGATCCCCATTTTCTCCTTCACTTGCTCCACGCCAAACTCGCGTGGCGGCGGTGTGCCTTTACCGTAGACGGTGCTGAGATAAAGGACTTTCGTGGTGGCTTCGGCATCGACGAGTTGGAACAGGTCACGATCGCCACTCAAAACCTTGACCAAAAAGCCATCCGCACTCGCCCGTCGCGCCAGCGTCCCAATCACATCATCCGCTTCATAGTTTTCTGCGGTGAGAATGGACAGGTTCATCGCCAGCAGCAGTTCTTGCAGATTCGCCAAATCGGGAATGAAATCCTCCGGCGTTTCGGCTCTGCCTGCCTTGTAAGTGTCGTCTGCTTCATGGCGAAAGGTCTTTTCAGACAGGTCAAAGGCGATCGCCACATACTGTGGTTTCTCCGCCTCCATCACCTCCAACAATGCCTTCAGAAAGCCATAGGAGACACTGGTAGGAATTCCGCTTTTTGTGCGGAGTCCACCATCGCGTCCCTTTGCGAAGGCGAAGTAGGAACGGAACGCCAGCGAATGCCCATCGATCAGAAGAATGAGCGGTTTGGTTGGAGAGGAGGCAGGAGAATTCAAGGGAATGCCATTGAAGGAGATAGAACATATTGTAAGGAATTCAGGAGTCGCTGACTGTCTCAGACCCCCGAGGTCTTGAGGGCACTGATCGCATAGGCTGTCCTACTGGTGCGATCGCTTGAGCTAGTTCAGAGATAGCTTGTCTCAGTTCAAAGATGGCTCAACTGACCTCAGCGATTGCTCGACTCGATGCAAAGATAGCTCGACTAACCTCAAAGACAGCTTGACCAAGGTCGAAGACGACTCAACCGGGTTCATCTTCTACTTGAGTCATCGTTTTACTCACTCGACCTAGTTCAGCAATAGCTCATCCAGGTAATTTAACGACTCAACTAATTCCAGAACTGGCTCGTCCTATGTCAGAGGTAACTCAACTAGCTTGCAGGATTGCTCGGCTAGAGGTTGCACTGCTCAAGTCATGGTTGTGTATGAAAATTCGTATTGGAATGGGCGATCGCCCGTTAGCCGATCTTATCAATGGGTCACTCCCATCTCTTTTGCCTTGCCTTATCCACTTCTTTTTGGGCTGCTTTAATGCTCTCGTAGATATCCGGATAACGCTCGTGCAACGCAGCGGGCATCTGATCACAGTCTCGATCCTTGAGCTTATCTTTGTCTGGGAATTCTTCGGGTAGAGCGACGTTGCACAGTAGCGGTTGCTGTTCTCCCCCTGGTTGGTTTGGGTCAAAGTTTTTGGCGTTACGAAGGTCTGTAGCGAGTAGGACTGCGCCGCTGAGGTTGGCATTCTGAAGATTTGCCCCGCTAAGGTTTGCCTGCTGGAGATTCGCCCCGCTAAGTATTGCCTGTTGGAGATTCGCCTCACGAAGGTCTGCCCCCTGGAGCTCCGCCTCATGAAGGTCTGCCTCCTGGAGCTTTGCCTTCGTAAGGTATGCCCCCTGGAGATTCGCCTCACGAAGGTTTGCCTGCTCGAGATGCGCCTCATCAAGAAATGCCTCCTGGAGATTCACATAACTAAGGTCTGCCCCTTGGAGATTCACATCACAAAGGCTTGCCCTCTGGAGATCCGCATTCTCAAGGTTTGCTCCCTGGAGATTCGCTGCACTTAGTGCGACCCTCTGGAGACTAACATGACCAAGGTTTGCCCCTTGGAGATTCGTCGCCATAAGGTTTGTCCCTTGAAGATTCACACGACTAAGGTTTACCCCTTGGAGATTTGCCCGCATTAGATTTGCCCCTTGGAGATCTGCATCCTCAAGGACGACCCTCTGGAGATTGGTATCGCTGAGGTCAATGTTCTTATCCTGTGGATCTTTCTTCTGCCTCCGTCGAATGACCGTCAAAGCTGCCTGAATGTCTTTAGTCACTGGTTTCCATTCAAGGACTGCGATTGCCTTTGCCCAATGCTCTTGCTCTGTGCCGCTGCCATTGCTTTCTTGCCAGATTTCATAAGCTTTGGCGCGGGTCTGCTCTTCAGAGAGTTCTTCTCTAGGAGACTTTTCCTGAATGAAAGACGTGAGGACTTCAATGATTGTCCAGTGATCCCGATCCGAGTCATAGGCGATGCGCTCTAGCGAATAGATACCACCGAGACGGACTTCGATCTTGTCGCTGCCTAACTGCTCTACAGCCTTAGAGAAACGCTCGGTAATGAGCCGTGTTTGCGTGAGTCGCAGATTCCAAAGGACAAAAACGCCACCCCCAATTGTGGCGATCGTACCAACGCCGCTAACAATCGCTTTGACAACATCCAGAGAGGCATCAAACTGCTTTTTTGTAGCGTCTGTCGGTTGCTGTTGCAGTGTTGCCCAATCTTGCGACACTCGCAAGCCCCAAGAAGTCACCCATAAGCTCAGAGCAATGAGGATCACTACTCCTACCATCCAATAGAAGAATGGAAGACGAAGCTTAACTGGTCGCAGTTTTCTAAAGAGGAAACGCATTACAGACACAGACTGACGCTACAGATGCCATCATCGCAGCTTTCGCTCTTTTGGGTTTAATCGCTCTTGGGTCGATCGCTATCAATATAAATTACCACTTTTGCAGATGCCCGCTCCCTTGAAGCAAGGAGCGCATACAATGAGTTGCATCGCGATCGTCTGAAATGCACTATGGATATCACCGCAGCAAAGCGCCAGCAAATCATCGACACGATTCAGTCCTTGCCAAACGACACGTTAACAGAGTTACAGTCGTTTGTTCAGCAATTGCGCGATCGCACCACCAGGCAACCATTACAGCCTCAAACGCTGAATGCTGAACAGTTCAATCAGTTATCGAAACAACTGATTGAACTGTTTGTCGCCACTCGTCCGTCAACCGCTACCCCGCTATCTGACTATGCGGTCAGTCGAGAAGGCATTTATGGCGACCATCCCTAACCATGACCTATTTGCTCGACACCAATATTCTGCTTAGATTTGTCGATCCTACAGACTCAGCCTATGCGATCGTCCATCAGGCAATTGACCACTTGAGACTTAGTGGACAAGACCTGAGAGTTTCAACCCAAAACTGCATCGAATTCTGGAATGTCACGACTCGTCCAGTCACACGCAACGGCTTTGGACGTACACCCCAAGATTCCGATCAATTTCTTCGTCTCCTGACACAACTGTTTCCTGTGCTGCCAGATGCTGCTGGTGTGTATCTAGAATGGTATCGGTTGGTGTCACAGTTTGATGTTTCAGGTGTTCAGGTACATGATGCGAGACTTATTGCGGTCATGCGCGTTCATCAGGTTTCACACATTTTGACCTTTAATACGGCTGATTTTGTGCGCTACAGCCCCGAAGGCATAACTGCTGTTGAACCACGATCCTTGTTCACTACT
Organism: Stenomitos sp.; assembly: GCA_041744955.1. Lineage (GTDB taxonomy): Bacteria > Cyanobacteriota > Cyanobacteriia > Leptolyngbyales > Leptolyngbyaceae > Stenomitos. The sequence continues at coordinate 7,067 of JBGTJW010000112.1, forward strand.
TCCTAACGACATTGGTAATTCCTTTGAAAAAGCTGTCACACCTCAGAGGTCTTGGGTTTAATCGCTTTCTGGTCGATCGCGATCAGTGATAAAGCACCACTTTTGTCGATCGTCGTTTATGACTCAAGCCTGCCAAGGCAATGCTGGCGTTACTCTACATATGCCAGCCAAGCTGGGCTTTAAGGCACGATCGCCAGACACACTTCAGTAAATTATCTGTCTAAAATCCGTAATCCTACGTCCGCAAAATTATTTACAGATTGATGCAATCTTTACTTAACAGAGGCAGAAGCTGAGACTTGATGAGCTTTAGCTAAGCACAGTTGCCTTGGCGAGGGCTTTTGAGGCAGGCTGCATACAAAGACCTGGATATTCTTACGTACAAAGACATAGATGCTCAAGGGTAACAGACAACTTCCCTGGTAAATCTGCCGGATACCTGTTCTTAACCTTTGTAAAGAGGTGAGGCAATACCAAGACAGGATGATGCGTCCAGACCGGTGTGAGTGATTCTTCTGCCGTAGCAGGAGAACCATTCAACGCATGGCGACGGCTAGTGGGTGACTACCTGATCCGATCGTTTCGTGAACATGGCTGAACTGGGTTTAGCCAACTCATTGTGAACCAGGTAGGTAGCAATAATGAATCAGACAGCAGAGTTATCAGCAGCGAACACAGCTACAGGGCTTGAGCCTCAAACTGTTTTAGCCTTAGAACACCGCAAAATCCTAGGGATGCGAGTGGATGTAACCGACTATCAAGATGCCACTCAACGTGTGATCAACTGGGCAAAAGCGGGCGAAAGCCGTTACGTTTGTGCGGCGAATGTGCACATGGTAATGGAAGCTTACGACCAGGGTGAGTTTGCTGGCACTGTAAATAATGCTGATTTGGTGACACCAGATGGGAAACCTCTAGTACAAGCACTCCGCGCCTTAGGCATGAAAAAAGCGTCTCAAGTGCGTGGACCCAATTTAACGTTATATGTGTGCGAAGCAGCCGCAAAGGAGGGTGTGGCGATCGGTCTCTATGGTGGTACACCTGAAAGCCTCGCCTTATTTACAACCTTTCTGCAAAAGCGCTATCCCGGCATTCAGATCGTTTGTCACATTTCGCCACCGTTTCGCCCGCTGACAGCGGCAGAAGATGCTGCTTATACTGAGCAAATCGTTGAGTCAAAGGCACGCATTTTATTTGTTGGCATTGGTTGCCCCAAACAAGAACGCTGGATGGCAGCACACCATAGCAAAATTCCAGCAGTGATGTTAGGCGTAGGAGCCGCGTTTGATTTTCATTCTGGTAAGGTAAAGCAAGCGCCAGTTTGGATGCAGCAGGCAGGTCTAGAGTGGGTCTTTCGATTGCAAGCAGAACCGGGACGCTTGTGGAAACGCTACGCTATGCACAATCCACGTTTCTTACTCTTCTTCTTAACCCAATGGTTGACCAGTTTGTTTGAGCGGCAGCCCTTAAAGGCGAGTAGCCACGAATAGCGGCGCTGCCATTTAGTTTGTTCCATATACCCAAGGAAAGGATATTTTAACGATGACGCAAGTAAAACGAGCACTACTGACAGGCATTACAGGACAGGATGGGTCCTACCTGAGTGAGCTTTTGCTAGAGCGCGGCTATGAAGTCCACGGCATTATTCGCCGCACCTCAACCTTCAACACCGATCGCATCGACCACATCTACGAAGACCCACACGTCGAAGGCGCACGGTTGTTTCTCCACTATGGCGACTTAAACGATGGCACTACCCTGCGCCGCATCCTCGAAGCCGTGCAGCCAACCGAAATTTATAACCTGGGTGCCCAGTCCCATGTCCGAGTCAGCTTCGATGCACCTGAGTACACCGTCGATACGGTAGGGACGGGTACCTTACGCCTGCTAGAAGCGGTGCGCGACTACCAGCAGCGGACGGGCATTCAAGTCCGCTTTTATCAGGCAGGGTCTTCCGAAATGTTTGGGCTGGTGCAAGCCGTGCCGCAGACCGAGACGACTCCGTTCTATCCCCGCAGTCCCTATGCCTGTGCCAAGGTGTTTGCCCACTGGATTACGGTCAACTACCGTGAATCCTACGATCTGTTTGCCTGTAACGGCATCTTGTTTAACCACGAGTCGCCACGTCGGGGTGAAACATTTGTCACGCGCAAAATTACCCGAGCGCTGGCGCGGATTGTGGCAGGGCAACAAAAGAAGCTGTATCTGGGCAATCTTGATGCCAAGCGAGATTGGGGCTACGCGAAGGACTATGTGCAAGCGATGTGGCTGATGTTGCAGCAAGAGCAGCCGGATGACTACGTGATTGCAACAGGTGAGACGCATTCGATTCGCGAGTTTCTTGATGTGGCGTTTCGCTATGTCAATCTAGACTGGCAAGACTATGTGGAGTTTGATGAGCGGTATCTGCGTCCAACGGAGGTGGAGTTGCTGATTGGTGACCCAGCGAAGGCAAAACAAGCGCTCGGTTGGGAACCTTCAGTGACGTTTGAGCAGTTGGTCAACCTTATGGTGGAAGCAGACTTGAAGGCGCTGGGTCTGGTGCCTCTTAATGGCAGTGTGCAGCAGATCAATCAGGAATTCGCTACGGTGCGGTAGCTTCCTGCTCGATCGCAGCCATCCGTCAGCCAGCATTTATAGATAAAGCAGTGCCTTATCCTTAAGGGCGTTTGCTTAACACTGTCTAGATTTCAGGCGATCGCCGGCTGGTGATTTAGCAAAAGGATGAAGGATGAGAAATGAATCGAAACCCTCGCTCAAAGGACGTTTCAGGCTTATGTTCGTCCTAACCTTCTCTTTAGACTGCTATGGGCGTTTAGCTAGGAAAGCTGATGTCGTTTGGTCTAAAGTGCAGCGCTGGCTTTAAGCATTCATAAGACTGTGTAATTCATAAGACGGTGTAACAGTGCGAGCAGATATAAGGTGAACCAGTATGACAGCATTGGATCTGACAAATAAACGGATTGTAGTAACGGGTGGTGCGGGTTTTCTGGGGCGACAGGTGATTGCTCAACTCTGTAAAGCCGGAGCTGACTTGCAGAAGATTACGGTGCCTCGATCGCACGACTGTGATCTTCGCCAGATGGAAAGCTGCCAGCGCATTGTGAGCCAGCAAGACATTGTGGTTCACCTGGCAGCACACGTCGGTGGTATCGGCTTGAACCGCGAAAAACCTGCCGAATTGTTCTACGACAACCTCATGATGGGCACCCAGCTTATTCATGCGGCATACGAAGCAGGCATTGAGAAGTTTACCTGCGTGGGCACCATTTGCGCTTATCCAAAATTTACGCCTGTTCCCTTTAAAGAAGACGATCTGTGGAATGGCTATCCCGAAGAAACGAATGCGCCCTACGGCATCGCGAAGAAAGCGCTACTGGTGCAGCTAGAAGCGTACCGTCAGCAATATAACTTTGACGGCATCTATTTACTACCAGTGAATTTGTATGGTCCTGAAGACAATTTTGACCCAAGCAGTTCGCACGTCATTCCTGCCCTGATTCGCAAGGTGCATGAGGCACAGCAACGGGGCGATAAGCACCTGCCCGTTTGGGGAGATGGCAGCCCAACCCGCGAGTTTCTCTACTCAGAGGATGCGGCACGCGGCATTGTGATGGCGACGCAGCATTACAGCAGCCATGAACCCGTCAACCTGGGTACCGGCTACGAAATCTCGATTCGGGTTTTGATTGAACTCATCTGTGAGTTGATGGGCTTTGAGGGTGAGCTTGTTTGGGAAACCGACAAGCCCAACGGTCAGCCTCGCCGCTGTCTTGATACAGAACGCGCTCAAAAAGCCTTTGGCTTCACGGCAACGATGGAGTTTAAGGAAGGGCTGAAGCGTACGATCGACTGGTATCGCCAACACGCTGCCTAGTGGGGGAGGAGGGAGTGGGGGATAGGAAAGAGGAAGATTTGCCCACCACCTTCAAGCGATCGCAGTTTGGTAGAAGGTTTGCATGGCGGTGAACCATTGCTGGCGCGATCGCTCCCAGGTATAGAACATATGCCCACCTTCGTAATGCTGCAAGGTCAGATTAGGACGAAGCTCAGGATTCAGCTTCATCAGCGCTGCTAGATGGTTGGAGGCAAAATAGGGTGTCACCAGGTCAAAGAAGCCATGCGTGATGTACACCTGCATATAAGGGTTGAGCGTCATCCCAACGCGCAAATCGTCCACTGCGCCGATAAACCCTTGCTTTAACTCGCCTTTGAGGTCAAACTTCCAGGCTTTAAAGGTCTCGTAGTTCAGCAGGTTGTAAGAGAGGTCAGTTTCTACAGCCAGAGTGTCGCGTAAGTGGCTGTTGATCGCGCCTGTGAAGAGCCGATCGAGTCCGTCGAGCGTCGGATCAATACCTTCGTAAAGGACGCGATCGGGGAAGGGATCGATCGCCGTAATCGAAGCATCATAGAGTCCCACAATCCGCTGCTGGTCGCGCAGGAGTTCTCGCGCAAAGACTTCGATGCCAATGCGTCCGGCTTGCCGTTTTACGACTGACAGCGGCAAACCCACCAATGCCGCAAGCTGTTGGTAGGCGGACTGCTGCTCGTCGGGTGTGCTGGTATCGCCTGCTGCCAGGAGCGGGATGAGCGTCTTGAGGGCAAAGCGTTCTGCTGCTGCTGTATGCGCTGCCAAATCGCCTGGATTGCCTGCCCACTGAGCGCGATCGTGGTGTGCGGCTGATGCTGCCAGCGAGGGTAGCAAGGTTGCCCAGGCAGTCAGGTCATAATCGCTGCCTCCCAGCAGGCTAAATTCCAGCGCCGGAGAGATCAAAATGGCACCCGAAAGACCAATGCCAAATTCCTGCTGGAGCTTGCGGGCTAACCGAGCCACCCGAAACCCACCGTAGCTTTCGCCTGCGATGAAGATGGGCGAGAGCCAACGCTTTTGACGCGACAGAAACCGTTGGATGAATTCTCCCAAAGCGCTCAAGTCGCGCTCAACTTCCCAGAAGGCGTTTTCCTTGCCTGTGTCTGCCTCTTTTGCCTGATCCTTCTCACCTTCTTTAGGGGCTGGCAGACTGCGGCTAAACCCAGTGCCGATCGGATCAATAAACACCAGATCTGTAAAGCTCAACCAGCTTTCTACATTGTCTACTAGCTGAACCGGTGGTTTTGGTAAGCTGCCGTTTGCACCGAAGGCAATCCGCTTTGGTCCTAACGCGCCCATGTGCAAATAAGCAGAAGCCGCTCCCGGTCCACCGTTAAAGACAAAGGTGAGCGATCGTGGCGTAGTCGTTTCGATCGCAGCAATATACGCCACATGAAACATTTCGGCTACGGGCTTTTCTTGCTCATACAAAAGTTGCCATGCGGCTGTGGCAGTGTACCGCAACAAGCCATCCGGCAACGTGAGTGTATGTTCTGTTTTGGTAGCAGCGCGAGGGGTGGGCGGGTTAGGAGTATCAGTCATAAAACCATTGAATGGGGGCAGTGTAAACGTCTGGCTGAAAGCATCAATAACACTTAAGAATACAAAGCTTTAGCCTCTGAGATCCCCGACTTCTTGAAGAAGTCGGGGATCTCGGTTTTGAAGCAGTCGGGGATCTGGGTTGGATCATCACCCATTCCAGCGTAGAACCACGACTTCTTCGCGCATTTGTTCATTCGTGGCAGTGGCAAGCCGTGTCCGAAACAGATCGATCGCCACCACTTCGTAACCGAGCGATCGAGCAATGTCAGCCAGAATCGCTCCTGTGCGAATCATGACCCGTAAGTAGGAGGCTTGATCACCCACGACATACGCAAGCTGGGCACCGGGGCGTAAAATCTGCCGTAATTCTGCCAGGTGCCGTGCCATGCCCCCAAAGTAGAGCTTTGTGGCGCGTGCGTAGAGCCGCTCAAATCCGCTAGTTTTACCAAGCGCAATGCGCCGTGCCTCGATTTCATTGGCAAGTCGTTGCACCTCTGCATGGTCAACGACCCAAACATCGTCATCATCAACTTTGTACACATTTCTGGTGTTAGAGCGCACCAAGCCTTGCTTTAAGGCACGCAGCTCCGCTTTATCGTTGATGAAGCCTAGCAGCACTGATTCTAAGCGAGTCGTGCGGGTGTAGTCTTTTTCATTAGGATACGGCGGGGAGGTGATGACTGCATCGATCGAGTGAGGTTCCAGCACGTTAAGCAACTGGCGAGAGTCAGCATGATACACGATCGCTTCGGTCGAGTCACGCTGCTTCAACTCTCTTAGATCAGCCACCATCGCGGCGATCGCCCCTAACCAAGCCTCGACCACAGGTGCATCCAGCTTGGCACGTCCCACGCCCACTTCAGGACCAAATTGCAGATTGCTGATGGTACTAACAAGCGACTTTGCCAACGCTAACCGTGCGTGACCAGAACACTGTTCATCTGCTTGCTGGTGCAACTGCTCCAGCAGCACCAGGGTTTTGTGCAGTGGCAGTGGGCTAATCGAGTTTTTCAGGATGAGCTTTTCCTGCTCTTCGTTCAAGGAGCGCCAGCCGTCAGCCGCGATCGTACCCTTGTCTAGCCCAGCCAAAGCCGCGATCGTCGCGTCGGCAACCTGTTCTGCATGAGCCATCAAGCGATCGGGATCAAGACCCCAATCCACTTTGACACAACCTGCAAACTGAGCCATTGGGTTTGCCTCGACCCCCACGCTGGCTATCCCCAGTTTTTTGCATTCCACCACTGTCGTGCCCGTACCACAAAAGGGGTCTAACACCCGATGGTCTGCCTTCATGCCAAACCGTTGCAGATAGTCGCGTACCAGATGGGGCGGGAAAGACAGCACAAAGCGATACCAGTGATGAGCGGCACGGTCTGCTGCAAAGAGTTGGTTGATTTCACTGCGATAGCGAGCTTGTTTGGCGGCAACAGGGGAGAGCGGCTCCAGAGACGACACCAGTGGTTCTGAGCCTTCGGTCATAAATTAAAAAGACGGTTTAACTAATATGCAGCACATTGCCCTTGTCATAGCGTAGGGGCACGAATTAAATGAAGTCGGCTTCCAACCGATGAGGACACAGTATTGCCTTGGTGCAGACATGTCAGAGGCTCTCGCCCTACAAATTGTTTGGTTTGCAGGTAGCTCTAATTCATGATCCTGAAGACTGCTTTGTGGGCGTTCCAGCCGATGGAGAGGCTTTACTGGCAGCATCACGTAGCTGCGGTGCCGTTGAAAGGATCGCAATAATACCCGTCCGCTCTGTTTCAAGAGTGATATCACTTAACAAATCGAGGACAGACACACCAACGACCTCTTCGATCAATGCTTGCAGTTGCGGTCGTATCGCCTGTTCGAGTTCAGAGTGTAGTGTTTTGACCAGTTCGCCCTTACCCTGCTCGACTAAAAGCTGCTCTGGTTGGGTCACTGACTGCTCTAGAACGATCGCAATCTTCGTTTCTAGAAGCTCACAGTCAACGCTGCTGAGACGATGCCCAAGCTGGCTACGATAGAGCGCCTGGATACGCTGCGAAAGCGTTCGTTCAAGCTGCCCTCGCGTCGGAAGTGGAGTAGTCATAGATGATTCATCACTCAGACAACAACTTTTACCATAAAACTGATGACCTTTGTAGACGTGCAACAAAGTCTCTCTGCACGCAACCGCTTTCCAAAAATGCCTGGGATGGTCAAGAGGCTTGAGAGACTTAAAGAGATGGAAAATAGAGGCAGCTAGAAGGTCACTAACCGCTTTTCCACGACCTTACCCTGACTTCGCCGACTGCTTTCCCTGAGAGTCAAGGAAGCCACTTATCTTAATGGGTTCAAGCTATCATTCTCAACTTTAACTGACTACTAACGCAGGTATGAGAAAAAGCGACAACAAATAAAGGCGCAGTCGTTTATGCTGACCTGGCAGTTTACATTCCTAAAATTATTCAACTATACCCAAGGAACCATTCGAGCGGAACACGATCGCTATACCTTAAGGGTGTTGGCTAGCACGATCAAGAATTTCGTTAAAGTTATTTTGAGCGTAATCACTGGTGACTTGATACATAGACGCTTCCTACCGATTAAGCGAAAGTGTACAAATATTTTACTGTAGTGTTCAATTGACAAAAGCCTATACTCGATCGCTCGTTCTACAAAGCTTGCGGTGGTGCCTCATCCCAATTCAATAAACCTAAATTGATGACGGTTCCAGGTTCAGCTTTTGGGTAAGCGATTTGGAGTTCTTCAAGTAGATGAACATAGTATTTTCTTATAACTGAATCTAAGTATTCAGATTCGGACATCTCTCGAATGTCAATGGATGCCTCATCTAGCTCACAACCCAAGATTTGGCGCACAAAATCAGGCTGTCCTGCAACAATGATAAAGTCCATTGGTTTAGGTACAAGGATGAACCAATCTGGGTTCCCTGCAAACCAGACGTACCAGTGAAAAGTATTAACTATAAGGTCGCCTAGTCCATCAACTGTTGCTGGAACAACGTAACATGGAAAAGGCGGACTAAAGTTTGTCCAAGTAACTGCAATAAATTCTGTGTAGCCAAAGTTTGCTAAGGTCTGTACGATTCTGTCTTCATTATCATCAAAGTACAAATGCCCCTCATAGGCTACAACAGCAACCCAGTCCTTTTGCTTTACAAGCCATAGCGAACCATCGCTGACATTACCTCCAATTGCCTTGTGAATGATTCTGTAATAGTCCGTAACTTGATCAGGAGATTCAATTGGGCGTATTGATTCTGGCGGCATTAATTTTTAGTGCTGATGTTAAAAAAATGCACCAGTTGTTTCCTTATAACTGACACTCTTCTATCCTAACAAAGGTAATAGTTTGAGCGATCGCCTATATTTTAAGCACCCAACTCGACACGGTGAGCCATGCAAGGGATTCAATTTTTGGTCGATAGCCAGGGTCGTAAAACGGCTGTGGTGCTTGACTTAGAGGAGCATGGTGAACTTTGGGAAAACATTTATGATGCGTGGTTGGCGCGATCGCGTCAGGATGAACCGCGAGAATCGCTGGAAGATGTGAAACAGCGGGTACTGGAGCAGCGATCGCAGTAAGAGCGATGGGTCGCGATCGCATGACAAATCTCTTAGCACAAGGTTTTACAGCATCGCACCAGCATTAAGAATGATGACAAGCCAATCCAGCGAATGAATGGTTTAGCGTCACTGAAACCTAGATACAGCAAGGTTTTTGAGTGGTTTTTAGCGCTGATATAAGCTCACGCAACTCGATATAGCGATCGCTCAACTACGCGAGATGTCTGAGAAAATCGATAGGCGATACCGCTGAGACATTAAAGCAGGAAGCGGAGTCAGGCACCTCATTCCCTACTCCCCACTCCCTACTCCCCACTCCACCAAAACGAGGCACTCTATGAAATTGGCTTACTGGATGTATGCAGGTCCCGCCCACATTGGCACACTCCGCGTCGCCAGTTCCTTTAAGAACGTCCACGCCATCATGCACGCGCCGATCGGCGATGACTACTTCAACGTCATGCGCTCCATGCTGTCACGGGAACGCAACTTTACCCCAGTGACAACCAGCGTGGTCGATCGCAACGTTTTGGCGCGTGGTTCGCAAGAGAAGGTGGTAGATAACATCACTCGCAAAGATGCGGAAGAACATCCCGACCTGATTGTGCTCACGCCCACCTGCACCTCCAGCATTCTGCAAGAAGACCTGCAAAACTTTGTGGAACGCGCTCGGATTGAGTCGAAGGGCGATGTCATGCTGGCAGATGTGAACCACTACCGCGTGAATGAACTACAGGCAGCCGATCGCACCCTCCATCAGATCGTGCAGTTCTACATCGAGAAAGCTCGTAAGAAAGGCGATCTGGCCACTGACAAAACCGCGAAGCCCAGCGTCAACATTTTCGGCATCTCCACCCTTGGCTTCCACAACAACCACGACTGCACTGAACTGAAGCGTCTGATGGCAGACCTCGGTATTGAAGTAAACGAAGTCATTCCCGAAGGTGCCTCCGTCCACAACATCAAAAATCTGTCCCGCGCCTGGTTCAACCTTGTGCCTTACCGCGAACTGGGTTTGATGTCAGCAAATTACCTGGAGCAAGAGTTTGGCACACCGTTTGTAGACATTACGCCGATGGGAGTCGTCGAAACGGCACGCTGCATCCGCAAAATTCAGGCAATCCTGAACGCTCAGGGTGCCAATGTGGACTACGAAGACTACATCAATGAGCAAACCCTCCACGTTTCGCAGGCAGCCTGGTTCTCACGCTCGATCGACTGCCAAAACCTGACGGGCAAAAAAGCCGTGGTCTATGGCGACAGCACTCATGCGGCAGCGATTACCAAAGTGCTGTCGCGTGAAATGGGCATCCACGTCGTCCTGGCAGGCACCTTCTGCAAAAACGACGAAGCCTGGTTCCGCGCCGAGGTCAGCGAATACTGCGACGAGGTGCTGATTACCGACGACCACGGTGCGGTGGGAGACGCGATCGCCCGTATCGAACCCTCCGCCATCTTTGGCACCCAGATGGAACGCCACGTCGGTAAGCGCTTGGATATTCCCTGTGGTGTCATCTCGGCACCCATTCACGTCCAGAACTTCCCGATCGGCTACAAGCCGTTCCTCGGCTACGAAGGCACCAATCAACTGGTGGATCTGATTTACAACTCCTTCACCTTAGGGATGGAAGATCACCTGCTCGAAATCTTTGGCGGTCACGATACCAAAGAAGGCATCACCAAAGGCATCTCTGCCGACTCCGACCTGGCGTGGAGCAAAGATGGACAAGCCGAACTCAACAAAATCCCCGGGTTTGTGCGCGGCAAGGTGAAGCGTAATACCGAGAAATTTGCGCGCGATCGCAACATCGAAGTCATCACTGCTGAAGTCCTTTACGCCGCCAAAGAAGCCGTTGGCGCATAAGGATTAACCGTAGCTACATCCAATCAGGGATATCCACTTAGGGTATCCCTTCTTTTTAGCTCAGCCATTCGTCACGAGAAAGCCCTGCCTGCCGTAGCAATCGCGCTAACAAGCCAACCCCAACATCACCGTCATGTGGATTGGGAATAATCACCGTTAAATCCCCTCGCCGCATTTGAGGATGCTTTCCGCCAGCATAGGGACCTTAAAAACCAAGCTCACGTAAACGTTTGACAAGCGTATTCCAGGAAACAGGCGTTAAGCGCGGCATGGGTCTACAGCATCCATGACTCTACACAGTCTGAGCAATGTTATTCAAGTTAATACCTGCGACGTCTGGAATGACTAGCCCTAGCCGTAGTCGCAAGGCAACCCAATCACTCAATGCCTCGCGCAACTCACGACGGCAGCCTTCTAGCGTTTGATGCCTTGCCCACACGCCTTGTAAGCCAGGAATTTCGCCCCAGTAGGTAGGTTCATCCTCGATAATTTCGTAAACTGCCAGTTCCATTGCCTGATCGAGATAACTAGCCAGCATAGAAGCCTCTTCCAAAACGCTCTCATCGCTTTCTTGTACCAAGCATACTGCCTCAACCCGCTGTTTGCTGGCGATCGCAATATCGAAGTGATCACCGCCGAAGTCCTCTACGCTGCCAAAGAAGCTGTCGGTGCATAAAGGTCAAGCAGGGACATTACAGGTAATGTCCCTACAGACGGTCAACCTGCCATGTGCTAATGTAGCTACAGTGTAGTTACATTAGCATAAGTCACTTATGGTTGCTGTTGTCAAAACGAGAATCGTCAAAATCGGCAACTCTCAGGGCATTCGTATCCCGAAACTGCTGCTGGATCAACTTAACCTGAGTGGAGATGTGGAGTTAGAAGTGGAGAACGATTGCCTGGTCGTTCGTTCTAGCAAACCAGCGCGTCACGGATGGGAGGAGCAATTTCGCTTGATGGCTCAAGGTGATGAGCAACCACTTGATGTCACAACAGCAACCCTCACGACTTGGGACGACGACGAGTGGGAGTGGTAGTCAAGCGCTTTGATGTCTATCTGGTAACACTTGATCCAACGATGGGGGCAGAAATACAGAAAACGCGCCCCTGCTTGATAATTTCGCCAGACGACATGAACCGCTATCTGGCAACTGCGATCGTCGCACCCATGACATCGCGAGGGAAAAACTATCCTACCCGCATTGCCTGTCGCTTTCAGGGCAAGCAGGGGCAGATTGTTCTCGATCAGATTCGTACTGTTGATCAGTCTCGATTCGTTACGCGCTTAGGGCGCATCAGCACTGCTACCCAGAAGGCGGTGTTTGCGGTGCTAGCAGAACTCTTTGCTGAGTAACGGTTCACAACGACTCAAATTGACCTGTAAAGCCATCCAGCGTCAGGCACTCGTCCTGAAACGACTCTGCATCGCTGACATCTTCAACCTCAAAGGTCATAATCCGTCGCTCATCGTCTTTCATCTTTTTGGTAGCAAGCGGTTTGACCCCGTACTTTGCCACGATCGCGTTAAACGTCGTTGCATACTTCTGCCAACTCTCAGCCGAGCAGTAAATCGTCACAAGCCACATTTTGGTTCATTCTCTAGATGTAGTAGTGATGATAGGCGATCGACTGACCCACATCCCATCCGCACCGATCCACACCGCAATCAATTGACGCAAGCTCGATCGTTCAGGCTTCCGTAGACTCCCTTGCGTTTAAGGCAGGCGAAGCGAAAACGTCTTAAAGCGATCGCGGTTCTGACGCAACATCTTAGGTCTCACCGTCTTTTGACAGACGTTTCACTTGACCGGAGGATAAGGCTCGTTGCAGCATCGTCAGCGCTGTAATGTCATGCAGGTTGCAGTTGCCATCAAAGTACTGACACAACGCTTGCTCTGCCTCAGCCGTTAGATAACCACGACCGATCGCCTTTTGCACAACCTGATTGACCGGACTCATGAGGCTTCCCTTTGCTAATCTTCATGAACCCAGTATGAAGGTCGCACTCGGCAAGCAGTGTGACCGTTAGACCGTGCAGCGTGTGATGCGCTGGAACTTAAGGAGTGACGGCAAAGCAATCGCAGCGTGATCAAGATGGAAGCGATCGGTGATGTCACTCACACACAGCCAGCGATCGCCCTGCACTCTTTCTGTTAGCAGTCGTGTCGCAGCGCCTAAGAACTACCTAGAATGGGAAGAGAGTAACCCATTGACGCAATTTGATCCAAGCTGAAACCCTTGAACTTTTAGAATGGTCGCGGCTTTGCCAGCACCTATCGACCTTTGCGGCAACCAAGCTAGGCGCGATCGCGGCTCGTCGCCTCCGCATCCCCGACACACAAGCAGAAACGCGAACCCTGCTGGCACAAACGCAAGACGTGTATGCACTGGAAAGCCGTCTCAGCACTGGACTAAAGTTTGACGGCATTACCGACATTGGCGAGTCATTAGAACGTGCAGAGCGGCGGGCGTTGCTGTCGGGTGAAGAACTGCTGGCGATCGCCACCACCCTTGCCGGGATGCGTACCTTGCGGCGAGTGATCGACAACCAACCCGATCTCCTGGTGCTAAACGCGCTGATGCAAGACCTGCGAACCTATCCGGAGTTGGAGCAAGAAATTCATCGCTGCATTGACGATCGTGGGCAGGTTGCCGATCGTGCGACACCTAAGCTGACAGGCATTCGAGAGCAGCAAAAACAACTGCGCGATCGGGTTTACAGTACCTTACAAAGTATCTTGCAGCGCAAAGCAAACGCGGTGCAGGAAAGCTTAATCACCCAGCGGGAAGGGCGCTTTGTCATTCCCGTCAAGGCACCGCAAAAAGACGCAATTCCGGGCATTGTCCACGACACCTCGATGAGCGGTGCGACGCTCTACGTCGAGCCGCAAGCCACTGTTAATCTAAACAATCAACTACGCCAGCTTCAGCGCCAGGAACAGGTTGAAGAAGAAGCCGTGCGTCAAGCGCTGACGGATCAGGTCGCTGTCGTGAAGCCTGATTTGGAGAGACTGCTGGCGATCGCGACGACCCTTGACCTTGCCACAGCCCGCGCCCGTTACAGTTTGTGGCTAGAAGCGAATCCGCCTCGGTTTGTGACTAGAAACCAGGAGAGTGGATCTGTCACACCTGAATCGATCGTCCTTCGCAATCTGCGGCATCCACTCCTCATCTGGCAGCAGCAGCATGAACAGGGGCGACCCGTTGTGCCGATCGATCTTGTCATCCAGCCGCACATTCGCGTTGTTGCCATTACTGGACCCAACACTGGCGGCAAAACCGTCACGCTCAAAACCCTTGGTCTTGCTGTACTGATGGCAAAGGTCGGGCTATATGTGCCTGCCCGCGAACCCGTCGAGTTACCCTGGTTCGACCAGGTGCTAGCAGATATCGGCGATGAACAGTCCTTAGAGCAAAGCCTGTCTACCTTTTCAGGACACATCCGGCGGATTAGTCGGATTTTGGCAGCATTGGGGGAGAGGGGAAAGGAGGCAGAGGGCAGAAGGCAGGAGGCAGAAGGAAAAGTAGAGGAGGCAGAAGACGGAAGGCAGGAGGCAGAAGGGGACGCAGGGGGAGAAATTCAAAGCTCAAACCCACAATCTTTTCTGGCTGCCCTATCTCCCCACTCCCCACTCCCCACTCCCCACTCCCCACTCCCCACCCCCTATTCCCTCGTCCTTCTCGACGAAGTGGGCGCTGGCACTGATCCCTCTGAGGGAAGCGCATTGGCGATCGCGCTTCTAAACCACCTAGCTGATCACGCAGGCTTGACCATTGCCACAACTCACTTTGGGGAACTCAAAGCGCTGAAATATCAGGACGATCGGTTTGAGAATGCCTCCGTTGAGTTTGATGATGTGTTGCTGTCGCCGACCTATCGCCTGTTATGGGGCATTCCGGGACGCTCGAATGCACTGACGATCGCTCGTCGATTGGGCTTGGATGGGGGCGTTGTGGAGCAAGCGCAAGCCCTGGTTGGTGGTGCTTCAGAAGATGTGAATCAGGTCATTGCCGGACTGGAAGCCCAGCGTCGTCGTCAAGAAACAAAGTCTCAGGAGGCAGCGCAACTACTCGAAAGTGCCGAACGTCTCCATCGCGAACTGTCTCGGAAGGCTGCGTCACTGAAGGAGCGAGAGCAGTCCTTACAGCAGGCGCAAGAACAGGCAGTACAAGCAGCGATCGCTCAAGCAAAGAGTGAAATTGCCCAGGTTATTCGTCAGCTACAGCAGGGACCCATCTCAGCCCAAGCGGCACAGCAGGCAACCGATTCACTGCATCAGCTTGCCGAACGTCGTCTACCCTCACGCCAACCCAAACCGCCCAAGCCAGGGTTTCGTCCTCAGGTGGGCGATCGCGTTCGCATTCCGCGTCTCGGTCAAACGGCTGAAGTGCTGACGGCTCCCAACGATGATGAGGAAATTACCGTTCGCTTTGGGCTAATGAAAATGACCGTGCCGATCGACGATGTGGAATCGTTAGATGGGGAGAAAGCGGTTAAGAAGCCGTCAGCGGTCAGCAGTCAGCAAGCAGCAGTGAGCGGTCAGGGCGCAGGCATCAGAAGTCAGGAGCCACTCAAAACTCAAAACTTAAACCTCAAACCTTCAAACGCGCCGCCGCCTGACACTCAAAACCCT
>JBGTJW010000113.1:0-4337 GCA_041744955.1 Stenomitos sp.
ACGATCGACAACATCCCTTGCAACGTGGCGGGAATGCTGCGCGGATCCATAAACATCACCTTGCTGCTGTCGCTCTTGCCGATCGCGCTGCCCATTTCTAGATAGTTCAGCGCCAGGAGCATCTTGCCTGCTTCGGGTGCATTAGCATCGGCTTTGAGGGATTGGTTCACAATCTGAATGGCTTCAGCGGTTGCCTGAGCTTTCAAGACTTGATTTTGCCGTTCTGCCTGGGCACGAAGGACGATCGCCTTTTGTTCTGCTTCTGCCTGCAAAATGACTGATTTCTGACGGGCTTCAGCATCAAGGACTTGCGCTTCTGCCTTACCTCTAGCAGAGTTTACAGCCGCTTCACGTTCGCCTTCAGAGTTGAGAATCGCTGCGCGTTTACGGCGCTCTGCCGACATCTGGAGTTCCATTGATTCCTGGACTGCCTGCGACGGAACGATATCTCGCAATTCTACCCGTGTTACCTTCACGCCCCAGGGATCGGTGGCTTCATCCAGCTCTTGCAGCAAGAGATCGTTGATTTTTGAACGCGCAGTGAAGGTTTCATCCAGTTCCATTTTGCCCATCTCGGCGCGAATTTGGGTTAGAACCAGGTTGACCATCGCGAACTGGAGATCCTGAATTTTGTAGTACGCCTTCTCCATATCAATGATGCGCCAGTAAACCACAGCGTCTACTGTAATGGACACGTTATCGCGGGTGATGGAAGGTTGGGGTGGAATATCCAGGACTCGCTCCCGGATGGTTCCCTGGTAGGCGATTCGCTCCAGCACTGGTACGACGAACTTCAGTCCGGGTTCCAGTTTGCGATCGTAGACACCAAGACGCTCAACCAGCGCTTCATTTCCTTGCTGAATGACTTTGGCAGACGAGAGCGCTACACCGCCACCACCGATTAGTAAAGCCAAAAACCAACCAAACATTGCGGTTGTCTCCTCTTTTGTGATTGTGAGTTGAAATAGTTGCTTGTACGTTCGCCAAGGTTGGCTACTGGTACTTCAGGAATGCAGCAGATGTTGTGGCATGACAATCAGCGTCGTGCCCTGTCGTGCTACCACGTAGACCTTTTGGTTTGGGGCGATCGTCACTCCATGATCTTCACAGCGCGCTGCCCAGGAATTGCCCTCATAGCGCACACGTCCGCTTTGCCCCGGTAGAATTTCGGTTATCGTTTCGGCTTCGGTCGCATCAAACTTACGGGCGGCTTTGTATTGCACCAGGCGGCGAGAGAATAACACAAGCGACAGGGATAAGACCATCCAGAGCATCACCTGCAAGCCTAACGGAATGAGGTGGGCGACAGCAGCCACGACTAACGCGCTAATGCCCAGCACACAAGCAACAAACGCAGTGGGCACAACCACTTCGACGAGACAAAGAGCCGTGCCGACGATGAGCCAGATCATTGTGGGAGTCAGCGCCATAGAACCATTTCC
Organism: Stenomitos sp.; assembly: GCA_041744955.1. Classification (GTDB taxonomy): domain Bacteria; phylum Cyanobacteriota; class Cyanobacteriia; order Leptolyngbyales; family Leptolyngbyaceae; genus Stenomitos. Next base: position 1,443 of record JBGTJW010000113.1, read on the forward strand.
TGAAAAAGTGAGTGAAATTGAACGCGATCGCTACTGTTAGATTCAAGCTGTAAAGACTGCATTTCGGATGGAGCAGAGCCATAAATTTCTTAAGCTAAATTTCTTAAGAAACCGATTGAGTACATTTGCCGATTCAACTCTATAGTTGATAGGCAATTAGTCTAAATTGGTCTACGATGCGCTACTTGTAGAGTGCCCTGCTATAAAATGCCCCGAAACGTATAGCTGTGACCAGAACGCTCCGTTTCTTTACGCTCCGTTATTTTCTGCACTGCGCTTTAGACTCAATGACGCTCTGGAACGATGTCTTTGCAAGCCCTAGAGCCAGTGTAACCCCAGTCGTAGCGAACTGTTTGAGCGATCGCACCCTTCAATTCTCGCCTTTTAGACCAGCACGTACAATCTGCCGTAAACGTATGAGTGATTCCAAACCACAGCTTTGCTGCCCTAACCCAAACTGCGCTGCGCCCCTAAACGCGATCGGGCTTGAAAGCTGCGAATCGTGCCAAACACCATTGATTTACCGCTATTTCTGGGCAGTTGGGCAGGGCGTAGAACAGTTCCCCATAGGGTCGCAGGTCGCCGGTCGATATGTCGTCACCGCACCACAGGTTTGGCTGGAGACGCAGCCCAGTTTGCCACCAGAGCTTCTCCTTGATTGGTCAGAGGCAGTGTTGCCGTATCTGCATCTCTATCCCCATCGGCTGCATGTGCCAGAGGTGTATGGTTTTTGCCCAGAGACGGAGACAGTGCAGCCCGGTACTCTGTTGTTGCTCGAAAACGTGCCGTTGGATGAGAAGGGTACGCTTGACACCGCGATCGCCCATGCGTGGAAGGACGCAACGGCAGTACGTCAAGTCTACTGGCTATGGCAACTGCTCGAACTCTGGACACCACTGCTTGAGCAAGGCGTTGCGTCCAGTCTGCTAGCAGCCAGTAACATTCGAGTCGAAGGCTGGCGTGTGCGCTTATGTCAACTTTTTAACGATGCAGATGTGCTGGCTGCCTCAGACGCGACTACACCCGCCGCCGCTCCAGAGCTGACTGATCTGGCAAATCGCTGGCTCGAATGGGTGGCTCATACGAAGCCAGACGTGGCAGAGTCATTGCGGGCACTGTGCCATCAAATGCGAGACGGCGTGGCACTGAGTACGATCGCGGCTCAACTCAATCAATTGCTCATGCTACAGGCTGCCCAACTGCCATTGCGGGTACAGCTTGCGGGCGCAACCGATACCGGACCGCAGCGATCGCATAATGAAGATGCCTGTTATCCCATTACTACTACGGGCAGGGATCGAGCGGAATCATTAGCGTCGCAGTTGGCGATCGTTTGTGATGGCATTGGTGGGCATGAAGGCGGTGAAGTTGCCAGTCAAACAGCCGTGCGAACGCTCAAGCTTCAGGCTCAGGCGCTGCTAGCCGAGGTTGCGGAACAAACGGAACTGGTCGCCCCTGACTTGCTGATACAACAGCTAGAAGCCTCAGTACGTGTGATCAACAACCTGCTTGCCAGCCAGAATGATACCCAGGGGAGAGCCGATCGTCGCCGCATGGGCACCACGCTGGTCATGGCACTTCATGTCGCACAGCGTTTGCCCTTAACGGAACAAACGACAGTCGGAGCCGCTACCGGACACGAACTCTATCTCGTCAATGTGGGTGATAGCCGCGCCTACTGGATGACCCCTCGCTACTGCCATCGTTTAACAGTAGACGATGATGTGGCAACACGAGAAGTACGACTGGGACGATCGCTCTATCGCGAAGCACTACAACGCCCCGATGCGGGTGCATTGACCCAGGCGATCGGCACCCGTGATGCCGAATTTCTTCGACCCACCGTACAGCGCTTCATTCTGGAAGAGGATGGCGTACTGCTGCTCTGCTCTGATGGACTCAGCGACAACGAGCTGGTTGAACAAGCATGGGCAGAATACACGGATGCCATTCTTAAAGGCAAATATTCTCTAGACTTGGCTGTAAAAAACTGGATTAGCCTGGCAAATCAAAAGAATGGGCACGACAACACATCCGTTGTCATCCTCCGCTGCAATGTTTCGTCTGCCTTGCCAGAACCATCCTTACCAGGCTCCAGCACCAGCAGAACCGAGTCTGAATGGTCGCCTGCCTCAAGGGCTTTGCTAGAGGATGAACCGTCGGCAACCAGCCAACCCGTTCGCTCAAACGCTACGCCCTCAAACGGTAAACGTCGATCGTTAGTGGTGGGCGCTAGCTTAGTTGCCCTTTTATTGCTTGGTGGCGGCATCGGATTTGCTGCCTGGTCACAGCTCAACCCTACTAGCTTTCAGCAATTTCGTGAGCGAGTGTTTCCACAGACGTAGTAAGGGGTGCAGTCTTATGCAAAGATAAGAAACTGTCGAGAGTATTGAATGCACTGACAGCCGAGATGGCTGTTATCCAGGAAGCCTTAGTTATGCAAGTTGGTGAAACGTTCCCGATCGGAAGTCTTGTCCGTGTGGCAGAATCTGTCATCGTCTATCATCACCCGGAACACCGCAATGAAGCCTTCGACTTAAAAGGGCAAGAAGGCGAAGTGTTTCAGGTGATTCGAGAACTGCACGGTAGACCTGTAAGTGCCAACTTGCCCTACGTCGTCAAGTTTGACAAAAAATTCCGCGCTCATTTTCATCAGAGTGAGCTGGAGCAAGTTTAACTGTTGCTCGTAGCTTTGAATGCTGATTGTTAACGATCGCTCAAAAGTGCAAAACTTTCGGTTGGTGACGTTAGGCATAACCTGAGTTCGGGATAAGAGACAGGACAAAAAAGGGGCAAACCCGATAGGCTGAAAATGCTAAAATCTCACGCCCAGTTTGCCCTCATGCTTAGTTTAGAAGAACTGTTCTGCTCCGTCGATGATTTCTGTGAAGGCTT
>JBGTJW010000114.1:0-8709 GCA_041744955.1 Stenomitos sp.
ATATATTCAATATAGGAAATCACCTTCAAGCTGTCGTCTATAGCGAGTTAAAAGTTTTACAGTAGAAATTGATAGAGTAACCTTTCCATCGCAAAGTAGAAGACTGGTTATAACTTAAGTTAGAGTCACAACTTAATTGCACGGTCAATCCTATCCGTCTGACGTGATCGAGAGCCGTTGCCTACATCATCTGGCGGATCGGGCGGACAATCACTTCATTGACATCGACATTATGCGGCTGAGACACGGCATACAGGACAGCGCTGGCGATCGTATCCGGATTGAGTGCGTCTTTGCGGAGTTCTTTCAAGAAGCCTTTTGCTGGCTCGTCCGTAATATCAGAGCCGAGTTCGGTCTCAACCACGCCGGGAGAGATAATGGTAACGCGAATCGTTTTTGACTCTTGCCGCAGTCCCTCAGAGATTGCCCAAACTGCATACTTGGTCGCGCAATAAACAGCAGCAGTGGGCGCTACCACATGAGCACCAATAGATGCCGTATTGATGATCTGTCCCCCACCTTGCGCTTCCATGATCGGCAAACCTGCCGCAATGCCATTCAACACGCCCTGGATATTCACGTTAATCATGTTGTCCCATTCCTCGACCTTCAAGGCATTCATCGGCGACAAGGGCATCACGCCTGCATTGTTGAAGATGACATCGACGCGATCAAACTTGTCTTTTGCAAACCCAATGAACGCTTTCACATCTTCTCGATCGGTGACATCTACGGCTTTGAATTCTGCTGTACCGCCTGAGGCGTGGATCTCCTCAACAATCTTTTCGAGCTTTTCGGTGCGCCGTGCGCCCAAAAGCACCTTTGCACCGTTTCGAGCAAGTAACTTAGCTGTGGCTTCACCAATTCCGCTACTGGCTCCAGTGATCGCAATGACTTTGTTCTCAATGTTTAACATCGTTGTTTTCCTTTCTGTTCGAGTTGAGTGCTGTGAACTAAATATTGATTTCCATTTCCTGGGTCATGAAGGTGAAACCCTTTTCCACAATTCTGTAAACTTGCTCATGTCTAGGAAGGCGATCGCTTCGATTACCTGGTCGTCTTTCATGCGGAAATACCATGTGTAGGTGTTCCGATACGCTCTGCCGTCTCTGGCGGTCGCCTCCCCGTCCCACAGCACGATCACCATATCGCCGTCCGCCCAGATGCCGCGTACAGTCGGGACGATTGGAGTTGATAATCGGGCACTGGTCGGGCTAACGACTTGATCGAGTAATGCTTGTCGGCTGCGATATGTGCCCGCCGTTGCACCCGTCCCAGTAATTGTCCAGGTTACATCCGGGGCAAGCAGATCAAAGGTACTGCCAGTTCCGTTGCGCCATTGGGCGAAAGACTGCTGGACAGTTGCTTTGTTGCGTTGCTCGATCATCTGAGTTGCTTGTGCATCTGCTGGATTAGACGGAGTTGCTTGGGACAAGTCTGCGATCGCTGAAGGCTGAACCAGAGAGGACTGCTGATTCAATGCTGTCGAGTAATCACTTGACTCAAATGCAGTCGCATTCGATTGAATCTCTGCGTTCGCGCGAGCTTGCATCATCACCGGAATAGCCAACAGCCCAATCAGTCCTGCTCCCGTGAAAATTTGACTTAAATAACGCACTATTTCAATCTCCTCAAGCTAATTTTTACTTGGATTTGCTTCCAGTCAATCTATCAACAGCAGCTTCTATTGCAGTTTGTCCGGTGCGCGTTTCTATCTCTGGGCTACTTTCAAAGACGATATGACCAGAGTTGAAACCGCGCATCATCTCGCTGTAGCTGTTGACGGCTTCAGGTGAAAAGCCAAAGCTGGAAATCGTTGCTTGCCAGTCGCTTTCGGGAACAGCAATTGCCTGTACATTACGGTTAAGCACAGCGGCAAAAGCAGCAGCGACATCGTTTGGTGAGTAGTCGATCGGGCCATGCAGTTCGATGATGCGCTGACCTTTCCAGTCTTCAATCATGGCTTCAGCCGCAGTGCGCCCGATGTCTTCGGTCGAAACCATAGGCAGCCGACGATCGAGTGGAGCAAAAAAACTGGGCAGTACCCCTTGTTCGGCAGCGATCGCGGCGGCACTCCCCCAATTCTCCATAAACGCTGCCGCTCGCAGAACTGTGACGGGAACTGCCAAGTTGCCCAACATGCGCTCTAAAATATGGGTCGTCAAAATGTTGCCCGTACCGGAAGCGTGCTGTGAACCAACCGAAGACAGTAACACGACCTTCCGTGCATCAGCGTTTGTAAGGGCTTCAACATAACACTTGCCGATCTGTTCTGCCAGCGCAAACATATTGCTGACGTTGTAAGCAGGTGGGTTCATCACATAGACGGCATCCGCTTCACGCATCGCGGCGGTCATCGCTTCGACATCAGTGACTTCGGCAACCGTTACGTCTGCACCTTTCTCTCGCCATGTACTGGCAGCTTTATCAGAGCGCAAGACAACGCGCACTGGAAAATTTTTCTCAAGCAAAGCGTTAGCCACTGCTGAACCTGTCTGTCCCGTCGCTCCAAAAACTACATACATAAGGTTCTCCTGCTCATTAATCATTCCGGTCACTCAGGCGATTTTTGCCTTCTTGCATCATTGCCTGATCCTCATCTTGTCTATTCGTCTGAGTTCAGCATAGGTTGGAAAAGCTGGTGTTGAAATGCCCAAACCTATCCGATGATTGCCTAATTCTCCAGCATGATCGTTTGCAGAGATTCTATAATGGCAACTGTAAGATATTGAGTTAGTCGAGTCTCTGCTATGACAGTTGCAGTCTCTCATCCTGATGTAATCGCAGATCACCGCCAGGAAATCGCCACACGGATCATGCGGCATACCAAATCCAGCGGCAACATTATCCAACCCACGGCGATTGAGCAATTAGACTTTGCGCGCTCAGATACAGTATCTACCGGACCTCATAGCGTGTATGAACCCATCCTGGCGATCGTTGTTCAAGGTCAGAAAAAAGCATTTCTGGGTGAGGAGATGTATCAGTATGGTGCAATGCAGTATCTTGTCGTCTCCGTTGATTTACCACTGAGTGGCTTTGTGACTGAGGCGACACCTGACAAGCCGTATTTGGGGCTGAAGCTGAACTTAGACTTAATGCAATTGTGTGAGATGGTTGCCCAAATGGGTTCCAGTTCGGCAAAGAAAGAAAACTCTGTTCGAGGTGTATCGGTTAGCAACGTTGATCCAGCCTTAATGGAGTGTGCCCTTCGCCTCGTCAAGCTCTTAGACACTCCGCAACACATCTCCATGCTGGCACCGTTAATGATTCATGAACTCTATTACCATCTGCTGTTGGGTGAACAAGGGGAAGCCGTGCGTCAAATTGCCACATCCGGCAGTAATATGCAGCGAATTGCTTTAGCGATTCAACAAATCAAATCTGACTTTACCCAGCCGATGCGGATCGAGGATTTAGCGAGTCAGATCGGGATGTCTACTTCGTCGTTCCATCAGCATTTCAAGCAAGTCACTTCGATGAGTCCGCTTCAGTATCAGAAGCAGTTAAGACTGTTAGAAGCGCGTCGTCTGATGTTAGCTGAGGATTTCGATGCGACCTCTACTGCCTACCAGGTGGGATATGAAAGTCCCTCACAGTTCAGTCGGGAATATTCGCGCTTGTTCGGTGCGCCGCCCATTCGAGACATTGAACGGTTACGGACAGCTTGAACGAAGACTGCTAGTTATCCATTGACTACAGCAACCCTACAAACTAACAATGCCGCGTTTAACGGCAACAATCACCGCTTGAGTGCGATCGCTCACATCTAACTTATTCAAAATCCGATTGACATGAGATTTAACCGTGCCTTCACCAATACTCAAAGCAGTCGCAATATCGGCATTACTCATTCCCTGTGCCAGTGACTGAAGAACTTCTAGTTCTCTTTCACTCAGTTCTGGATTGCTGAGACGCTGTGCCAACTTTGCTCCCACATCAGGTGGAATATACTGCTGACCCCGATGGACAGTATGAATCGCATTCAGAAGCTCATCCGGTTCAGTTTCTTTCAACAGATATCCTTTAGCTCCTGCCTGCAATCCTCGATAAATATCTTCGTCACTATCATACGTGGTTAGTACAATAATTCGAGCAGATTTAGCGATCGCACAAATTGCACTGATGGCGGCAACTCCTTCCACTTCCGGCATTCGCAAATCCATGAGTGTGACATCCGGTTGGTGTTCCCCAAATAGAGCGATCGCTTGTTCCCCATTTTCAGCTTGGGCAATCACCTGCATCTCTGGATCACGGTTAATAATCGTGGCTAATCCTTGCCGAAAAATGGCATGATCGTCTGCAATCAAAACCCGAATGGTCGTGGCTTGGTTCATCGTGACGCTACTCCCGATTGACCGTGACAATCATCTCTGTTCCTTGTCCGGGTTGACTCCGAATCGTGAGTTGTGCGCCGATGCGCTCTGCCCGCTCGCTCATACCGAGTAAGCCAAATCCCTCAGAGGAGGGAATACTGCCAACGCCAAAGCCCTCTCCATTGTCTTGCACGCGCAACAAAAACTGATCATGCTCGTAGACTAGCTCCACGCGAATTTCGTCAGCGTTGGCGTGTCTCATCGCATTGGTTAATGCTTCCTGCCCAATCCGCAGTAAATTACTCTCGACTTCAGTCGGTAGAGCATACACTGCACCCTCAATCTCATAAGACAAAGTGGTATCTAGTGCGGCAGTTCTGAGTTGAGCAACGAGACGATGGAGAGCGCTCTGTAGACTGCCTTCCTCCAAAAGCTGAGGACGGAGCGCGACAACCGATCGCCGCGCTTCAGTCAGTCCAATTCGCGCCAATTCTTTGATCAGGTCGAGATGTACCCCAGTTGCTTCGACATCATCCGTTAGCACCTGTTTCGCCGCTCCCACTTGAGCCAGAATGCCTGTAAATGACTGAGCGAGGGTATCGTGAATTTCGCGTGCCATGCGATTGCGTTCTTCCAGAATCGAGGTGGCTTCTGCTTGCTTTTGCGGCGTAATATCTCGCGCCAACCAAAGCACCTGCTTATGCCGAATGGGGGCAATGCGAGCCGAAAACCAGATTTCTCGTCCAGCGATCCACTGGCTGTATTCAACGGTGAGGACTTGTGGGGTTCTCAACACCTGCTGAATATAACTCAGGAATGCATCGGCTTGTTCCCTGTCATAGAGTTGATGCAGCGTTTTGCCAATATACTCCTCACGATATAACTCTCCATAAGACGGATTTCCCTGAATTGCACAGATCAATTGCCCTTCACCATTGAAGATACACATTGGATCGGGAATAGCTGCAAAGAGCGATCGCAGTTCTGCTTCAGAGGCTTGCAACGCAACTTCTGCCTGTTTGCGATCGCTAATATCCGCAAGCACCCCTTCGATATAGTCATCACCTGCATTCAGATAAGAAGAGAAAAGTCCCCAAAACACTGTCCCATCTCGTTTCCGCATTTGTGCTTCATAGCTTCTCACTTCCCCATCCCGCTTCAGCAACTCAACGGCTTGTTGGCGATCGCTGAGATTGACCCAATAGCCTGTAGTGTATTCAATCCCAATCATCGCTTGGGGTGAATCAAAGCCAAACAGATCGGCAAAGCATTGATTGGCATCGAGAATTAAGCCATCACCGATACGGGTACGGTAGATACCAACCTGAGAGTTTGCAAAGATGTTGCGGAACTTAGCTTCACTCCGTTGTAATGCCTCTTCTGCTTGCCTACGCTGAGTGGTGTCATTACCCACCGATAAGATTTCAACGAACTCTCCCTGGTCATTGAAGATAGCTTGATTCGACCAAGCCATCCAAACTCGCCGACCGTCTCGACATAGGTTTTCACCCTCACCTTGCGGGTACGCTTGAGGATTGCGAAGTAAATCGTGAACCATGGGTCTCACATCGCGCCCAGAGAGTTCGACTTCTGGAATGATGGTTTCAAATAAGGTTCGCCCTAAAATCTGATGTTCTTCATAGCCCAGGAGTTTTACCCCATAATCGTTGATGTAGTGAATCCGTCCTTGCGGATCATAGCGAATGATGACTGAATTCGCGGTTTGTAGCAAATTGCGATAATTCGCTTCGCTTTGTCGTAAGGCGTCTTCTGTTCGTTCGCGATCGCTGATTTCCTGCTGTAAGGCTTGAGTTTGCTCTTCTACCTTCCTTTCCAGTGTTTCGGCATAGTCTTTTAACTGTTCATACGACCGAGCATTTTCCAGCGAAATCGCTGCCTGAGACATCAATAGTTTAAGGACTTGCAAGCGATCGCGGGTAAACACTCCGGTACTGAGATTGTTTTCCAGATAAAGGATGCCGATCAACTGACTTTGATGGAGAATGGGTAGACACAGGAGCGATCGTGGCTGATGATGTTGAATGTAAGGATCGGTTGAAAAAGACGATTCGCTGACGGCATTATCCAGCACTAAAGTTTCTTGAGTGCATTCTACCGAGTGAATGATGGAGAAAGGAATCGCTGCACAGTCAGCAACAGCGAGCTTTTTTAGGTCACACTGGCTATTTCCGCTGCAGTGAGCTACTACAATAAGTTGATCCTCTTCTAAGAGAATCAGAGCGCCCCTTTCGGCTTCGGCATATTCGATCACCCCCTGCATCAATGTGGCTATTAATTGCTCAAGATGGATCATTAAATGCTCCTCCGACGAAGGACTATCAGCCACCTCCCAAAGTGTATTGCTTGCCAACCTCCAGAAAATTAAGCTTTTGGGCGAACTTTTTGAGGGTTTTCCGATGGTTGCATTAAAGCCTTGAATGATGAGGTCGATAAGAGACAGCCGCAAGTGCGCGAGTTAAGTTGATTTGAGACAGCAAGGAGTGATGCAGAACCCTCGACTGATATTTCTTCATTCAATACTTTGTATCGTTAAACTATCAAGCTCATTACACCTCAGCAAATTAACAAGATTAGGTTGCGACGCTTTTCTTCTAATCCAGATTTAATTCTGCTTGGCATTATGCTAGCCGTGATCGCCCTAATCCATGTTTCATTTCTTCCTTCACTCGCTGAACGCCGTCTTGTTGAATTCGCTGGCAAGGTTTTTCCTGATACAGGAACACTAAATGTTTCCAGTAAGTAGCTTTTTTCGCTTCTGCCCTGATTCGCTCCGTTCTTTCAATGTTTCGCAGCTCCATCTCCGTTAGATTGCCTTTTCTTAATTAACTTAAGTTAGGACTCCAGGGATTGTAAGTGCCGAAGTTCCAGAGGAAGCCTTCTGGATCTCGACAGGAGTAGTCACGTCCTCCATAGTCTTCATCTTTGATTGCAATTACAATCTCAGCTCCGGCGGCGATCGCCTTGGCATAATGTTCGTCAACATTTTCCACAACAATGTAGGGACTTTGTGAGACCACACTACCTGCACCATCAGGTGGTTGCTGAATTTTACCGAATTCATCGTCTCGGGCGGAACCCAGCATAATCATGCCATTGCCAAAGACAAGCTGGGCATGGGCGATTGTATCATTCTCTCCAGGAACGATCAGGTGTTTCTCAAAACCGAAGGCGTTACAAAGCCAGTCGATCGCAGCAGAGGCATCTTTATATCTTAGTGTTGGAATAATCGTCGCAGTTGTTTGTTTGATAGAGTCAACCATCGTCTGATTCTCTCTTAAATGTTTTACCTAAACGATTAAGGGGTCTGGCAGCGATTCTGGCAATAAATGTGCATGTCGTCAGAACCGTAGAGTTGTCTGGAAATAAGCCCCAAAATTCTTGAGAACTTTGCCCAGCAGGCTCCTTGGCAATTTTAGCGAAAATGGCTGAATCCCTTTCATAACAGGACACTTTGAGCCATTTTCCTCTTGCAATTACCCGACAAACCTGACAATTACATGTTAAAACGTGATGCTGTGATCGATGCTCCTCCCATTGGAAGGATTTCGCCAACTAAATAGACAGATCTTTCATTAAGAAATGTTGTGGTCTCAATCTCAACTAAATCAGATGCTTAGGATAATAGCGAATCTGCTTAGGTGCCACTAGAAGGGAATAGAAGTGGAAAATCGGCTGATGCGACTAAATACAGATGAAATCACCCATTTAATTTGGAAAAACTAAAGAGATTTTGAGCAGAATCATAATGTATTCAGTGCTCTTTCTCCAATTGATGCTTCAAGCCTTCGTCCCACGTTTTTGCAAGACTTTAATCACATCATGCCCTTTTTCTCATTTACCCGTTCTCAAGGGAAGCAGTTCGCTTGTACTGCTGAAGATGTGAGCTAATAAACATTGGCAACTAGCTGATCTAGAAACCCATAAAATGACGATTCAGCCATTGGGTAAGCAATCAGGTGAAACATTTGGTAGAGAGGAATTACTAAACTTTCCGTATACTGGCCTCTAAACGATTGATAGACTGTGGGTAAAGTACAGTGGTGGTCGATTTGGCTTTAGCGTGCAAAAGCGAATTTACGTCGAGTGCGGTGCTGGGTTAAATGGGGAATATCCGGACCCTAAGATTTGGCATAACTTTTATGAAAGAGTTGGTTGGCAACTAAATGGTAAGTCTGTCGAGGCAATGTTTGATTTGTCAGTTCCTCTCGGTCATCTGCCCTTCAACGACAAACAGGTAAGCTTACATTTCTCTAGCAATGGAAATTTTCACAAATATACTCTTCTCTGGACTGCTCTCCTTTCACATCAAGGCTTATAGACGTTAAAGTCAAAGCAGCGTTAGGGTAAGCGTTTCTCAGCAATCCTCGGAGCA
>JBGTJW010000115.1:0-19591 GCA_041744955.1 Stenomitos sp.
TTCAGCTATTAGAGTTGTTGGGTAATAAACTGAAAAAGTCTTGAAATCCTTTCCCAGCAAGCTTTTCAGCGATATTTCGTGAAAAACTCTGAAAGCAAGTCTAGGTAGGAGTTTCAGCGATTTTCGTCATTATATCCCAACAAGTCTTTTAGCTCTAATTTTGCCACTGCTTTGATCGATTGCTTGTGAGCAGTCAACGTCCACCACGCAGAATACATCAGCCTTTCCGCTGACTGCTGATCGCTGATCGCCAACTGCTGCCTGACTTAGCGGTTAAAGAACTGACCCGCCATATTCAGAGCGTCGCCGAGATCAACGCTCCCATCGTTATTTCGGTCTAGAAAGGCATTTAAGACCGGATTGCCTGCCTGGGGGTTTTGGGTATGTGCGCCACTTTGAAGAAACTTCAGCGCGAGGGGCACCAGGGTTGGCAGAACGGCTTGAATCGTTTGTGGCGGCAGCCCTGTCCGTTGAATCAAATCTTGTACGACTTGCTGCTGCATAACAGACCCCAGCACAGCGTTTACCGCCTGGGGGTTTGATCCGGTGCCGCTGTATTGATCAACCATTGCCTGCACCTGTCCTGCCCCTTCAGTAGCCTGCCGCTGTTGCAGCGCCGATTGCACGTAGCCACCGACAACGGATACGAGCGTCTGCGTTGTGCCTGCATTAATGCCATTGCTGTTGCTTAGTTGCTGGACAGTACTGAGAATGGAGCCAAGCTGATCGGGGCTTGCCTGCTGACCAGGGTTGCTAACTGCGCTTAAGACTGTATCGAAAAGTCCCATAAGATTCCTCGTTTCAACGTTTTTGACCACTACTTAAGCTACCAGAGCCTAAACCGTCTGGCATCTTTCGGTTAGGGTAGCTGTCTCATGGGGCGATCGCGACTGGCTTAAGGATCTTTTAGGGCAGTGGGTTATTAAAGCTCGCTGGTTTTGAGGACAGGCAGGCACCTCTCCAAAAAAATCAGGGCACTAGAATGAAAGGCAGATGCACCACAAATAATTCATGCGCCTCTCGCGTCTCCTCACTCTCATTGCCGGACTCGCCCTCATTTTAGGGCTGGTTATCTGGCTCATTGATGCACTCACCCGGCTTTCCTGGCAGCTTTACGCTTACCCGCTGCTGTCTCAGCTCTTGCTGGTGCTCATCATGACGCTACTGGCAGTTTTGATTGGAGCCTTGATCTACTATCTGTTTGTGCTGCCTCGTATCTCCAAACGCCGTCAGCAAGCCCGACGACAGCCCCGTGTGCCTGCTGAAAAAACGGAGGCGGCTGAAGAAACACTCAAAGCCGTGCGCCAGCAGGTGAGCCAGATACAGGATGAGGTGGCGCGACAAGAATTGTTACTACGATCGCGCGAGATTGAGCAAAACCTTGCACGGGGCAACCTGCAAATTGTCGTTTTTGGCACAGGCTCCGCAGGCAAAACATCGTTGGTGAATGCGTTGATTGGGCGTATGGCAGGCAAAGTTGGCGCGGCAATGGGCACGACTGAAGTAGGCGAAACCTATGCGCTGAAGCTGAAAGGCTTACAGCGGGAGATTTTGCTCATTGATACGCCAGGGATCTTAGAAGCAGGTGTCGCCGGGACGGAACGCGAACAATTGGCACGACAGTTAGCGACCGAAGCCGATTTGCTGCTGTTTGTACTGGACAATGATCTGCGACAGTCGGAATACGACCCGCTGCAAACCCTGGCAGAGATTGGCAAGCGATCGCTTGTCATCCTTAACAAGTCTGATTTGTATCCAGAGAACGATCGCACGCTGATCCTGGCACGCTTGCAGAATCGTGTGCGTGGTCTGGTTGCGCCTGCTGATGTCATTGCCACGGCTGCGAACCCTGCCGCGATCGTGGTGGATGGTGAAACGCTTCAGCCTGACCCGGATATCATGCCGCTGATCCGTCGGATGGTGGCTGTGTTGCGGGCTGAAGGTGAAGATCTGATTGCCGACAATATCCTGCTGCAATCCCAACGGCTTGGCGAAAAAGCCCGCCATCTTATTGATGCCCAACGACGACGACAGGCAGAAAAGATTGTCGATCGCTTCCAGTGGATTAGCGCTGGGGTCATTGCCGTTACGCCGTTGCCCGTGGTGGATTTGCTGGCAACGGCTGCGATCAACGCTCAGATGGTTGTGGAAATCGGGCGTGTCTACGGCTGCGATATCAACATGGAACGAGGACGCGAACTGGCGCTTTCCTTAGGCAAAACGCTCGTTAGTTTAGGTGTCGTCAAGGGTGCAATGACGTTAGTGGCAACAGCACTAGAATTTAGCCTGGGCGGAATGCTGGCTGGGCGGGCAATTCAAGGCGTGAGCGCTGCCTACCTGACACGCATCGCAGGCAAAAGCTTTATCGAGTACTTTCGCCACAACCAGGAATGGGGCGATGGCGGCATGACTGAAGTGGTGCAGCGTCAGTTTCAGCTCAACCGCAAAGATGAATTCATGCGTGCCTTTGTGGAGCAGGCGATTACGCGCGTGATCCAACCGCTCAACCTCGATCGCGGCTCCTCTGACACTCAAGACCCAGCATTGCTAACCGAAGTAAAGCTACCACTTGAACTGAAAGCCGAACTGCTGAAAGCCGAACTCGACGCAGATTTTGAGGAGTGGAATCGATCGTAAGGGGTGCAATACCTGTAAGCGCCAATTCTCACTATGTTCTATCCAATTTTCGGGAAACGACGATCGCTAAAAACCCCCTGAAGCCAACATTAAGCAACAGGGGGTAAATCCTAAGAGTAGCTTTAGCTTGAACAATGCTTATTACTCTTCTTCCTCTTCTTCCTCTTCTTCCTCTTCTTCCTCTTCTTCCTCTTCTTCCTCTTCTTCCTCTTCCTCTTCTTCCTCTTCTTCCTCGGACTCTTCCTCTTCTTCCTCGGACTCTTCCCCTGCGGAGGCAATATCCTGAATGATTGAGTTTGCCCGGTTTGGTGAGATGCCTAGTGCTGCAACTAGGCTATCAATGTACTCCTGTTCCTCTTCAGGCACTTCCCCATCTGCCGCAATGACAATCAACGCGACCACAAAGGCTGCTTCTTGAATACCTTCGTCTCTTGCAGTAGCAATCGCCTGTGCTACAACCGCTTCGATACCTTCCTCGTTGATTAGACTGCTGATCTCAGTGCACAGAGCATCAAAATCCTCCTGTGCATAATCCTCGAACAGGTCAATGGCAGACAGTATTGCGCCGAGTGCTTCGGCTTCCAGGGTGTCAGGAGCTTCCCCATCAGCGTACTGTGAAAAAATTCCGATCGATGCGATCGCCAACTCTGGACTTAAAGCAACCTGGGTGCCACCACCATGAGGTAATTTACGTTTAGGCATCAATATCTCCTATGTTCTACTTGATAAGCTTGATGACTGGATGTGGTAGCCCCGATCGAGCCAGTCAGACTAGGCTTAAGGTTCCCAGTTGCTATCTAGATGGAACATGAGAAGGGAAACATTGTCGTTTCCTTTTACAACGGTGAACACATCATGCTCTTTGCGGCATTACTATATCGACAATAAGTGGTAGGTGATCAGACCCGACCTTACGACCGATCTGCGTTTTCCGCACTACAAGCTCTGGACTCACTAGGCAATGGTCGATCGGAATTGCCAGCCACGGTAGCCAACTGCGAGGCGACCAACTCGACAGAATACCAAAGCCAGCGCGGCTGTTTCGCAAGCCACTGGCTGCTTCTAACCGCTTGTAATAAGGCGACCACATCGTGATATTCAAATCACCGATCACAACGACAGGTATTGTTTGCGACCGCACATAGGGCACGATCGCCGCCAAAAGTTGATTGCGCCACCGAAACAGTTCTTGCCGAATGGGTGGCGGTGGATGGGTCGTTAGCAAGGACAGCGTTTTTCCACCTTTACTCACCCGCGTTGCAAGACTGGCATATTCACGTTGCCCCAAGAACTGTACTGACGGCTGTTGCAGCGGTAACGCACTGTAAATCACATTGCCAAAGCCCGCACTTCTGGGTTCAGCGTAGGTGTAGGGCAGCACATCCCGAATCACTTCCAGCTTTTGCAGCCAGCGCGCATTCACTTCTTGAAAAACAGCAATATCCGGCTTGACTTCTCTCACTAGCGCAATCACGCTGGCATAGTTACGATTACGCACCAATACGTTTGAGTGGAGCACGCGCAAGGTGACAGCCGACGATGGAGCAACGATCGACGGTGGCAAATACCACGGCACCACTTCAGCCCCGTTAAGGACAAGGCAGAACACGCTCAAGCCGATTAGCCAGCGTCGCCAGTGACACGATCGCCAAAGCCAAACGCAGACAAACGCACCAAGACTAACGACCAGGTATTGCAGCTTAAAATGAGCCGTCAGATCCAACTGCCAATGGAGGCTACCCCCGTTGCAAGCCAGAGACAGCAACGCTACAAGGCTGATGCCAAGCAACGCCACGATCGCCAAACACTCACTCAAGAACGATCGCTGCTTTGGTACTGCCATCGACACCTCAACTGTTAGCGCTCTAAAACGGAGGCTGCCCCTTGCATCATCCAACCCACGGGCGCAGGTATCATTTCACCACGCATATCCAGCAGTTGCACCACGACCAGATACGCAATGCTCAGTGCCACCGCGATCGCCCCGGTTACAATGGCTACGAGTTTGGAACGATCCATCCTGTCTCCTCTTCACTCTCAGTACTTCAGTTAATATGTGCCTTCATACACAATTTAGGGCTAGGGTTGAGTTCCGATCAACGTTGCCCATCACGATCGTCTTGACGACTAGTGTTCTATCAAGAATTTTTTGATGGGTTGAAAACCCTCAAAAAACACACCCTATCGACTTCCCAGCTTTGGTTTACCCCTCAACTAAAAGTTGACAGACTACTAGCTTATCAGTTTGTTCAAAGGCTGTCGTGAGTCGCCTACCATAAGGGATTAGGTTCAGGTTGCAACAATCTTGCTGTCAGCACGGCGATCGACCAGCGCTGGTGATGTCACTCGGCAACTCTCTTCCCATCCCAACTGTATGAACAAAGTTTAAGCCTTTAGGCAGAATCTTGGCGAATGCTCCTGAAGCGATCGGATAATCAGCAACAGCAAGGGACAGTCGAGGCAAAGGATAGTGGTAGGCTCTAAACCGATGTACTGCGTCTCCCTTTAAATTTCTTCCCACGCCTCGGCACGCCCAGAATAGCGTATCGGTTTTTCCAAAACGGCTCCTAGAGTCTCTTGATCAGCAAATCTGCCAGACCCTTAAATCAACATGGCTACCGTTACCGACCCCACCAGCGAAGTCTTTACCGTTGACCGTCCCACTGTTGTAGAAACCCACGAACTCAGAAAGACCTACCGCACTGGGTTCTGGCTCAATCAAAAAATTGTTTCCCTCCAGGGCTGTACCCTCAACGTGTTGCAGGGCGAAACGTTTGGGCTTTTGGGACCCAACGGTGCGGGCAAAACGACGCTCCTGAAAACACTCCTGGGGATTGTACGCCCCAGTGGAGGACGGGGGCGCTTGCTAGGGGCCCCACTGGGCGATCGCGACATCAAACAACGCATCGGCTATTTGCCCGAAAACCCCTATTTCTATGACTACTTGACCGGGTGGGAAACGCTCCAGTTCACCGCGGGGCTGTTTCAGATTCCGCGATCGGTGCAGAAACAGCGCATTCCCCAACTGCTGGATCTGGTTGGGCTATCGCTGTCTGCTGCCCGCAAAAAACAGCTTCGGCAGTATTCCAAAGGGATGCTGCAACGCATTGGCATGGCGCAGGCATTGATTAACGACCCAGAGCTGGTGTTTTTCGATGAACCCATGTCTGGGCTAGACCCGATGGGGCGCTATCAGATTCGCGAAATCATTCTCTCGCTGAAAGATCAGGGCAAAACGATTTTCTTTAACAGCCATGTGCTGTCGGATGTGGAACTGATTTGCGATCGCATTGCCATTCTGGCTAATGGTGAACTGATTTGCAGCGGCTCCCTGCAAGAATTATTGGGCGTTACAGAAACCTACACGATCAAAGGTCGGGGTGGCAGTCTGGATGTCATCAAAAAACGGATGCTGAACCTGGATTTTCGGGATGGCTACTGGCAAGGTCAACTCAAAGGTGATCCCTATGATTTTCTTGCCAGTCTGAGCTTGATGGGTGCCCAAATTGTTTCAGTCAATCTGGCACGTCCCTCCCTGGAGGAATTTTTTATGCAGCAGCTTAACGATCGCGGTATCCGTACGAGTAGCTAACGCCGGGTCTCTCTTGTGGCGGATGTTGCCTGACGCATTACCTTTTATCTGTAGGTAGTACCGTCGCCGAAAGGGAACAACGCATGACAAACCTGGTAGAAACAGCCGCTCAGGCAGGCAATTTCAAAACGCTACTGGCAGCCGTTGCAGCAGCAGAACTGGGTGATCTACTCACCAGTGAAGGACCGATTACTGTCCTCGCTCCAACCGATGAAGCCTTCGCAAAACTGCCGGATGGAGCGTTGGATGAGCTATTGCAGGATCACTCAAAGCTCAAGCGAGTGGTGATGTATCATCTGCTATCGGGCGATGTGCGATCGGACGACCTGGCACAGATCGATGAAGCGCCAACAGAAGAGGGATCAATTGTGGCGATCGAACACAGCAACGGCAGTACCCAAATCAATGATGCCACCGTAGTGAAAATGGATATTCTGGCTGCTAACGGCGTGATTCACGTCATTGATACCGTTTTGATGCCGACCCTGTTGGCTGGTTACTCATAACGCTACAGATTGCGTGTTTCTAGCGCTCTAGAGAGTCGATCGAGCGCGGCGGCTGTACGCTCTTGTGTCACGATCGCTGCGTCAAGTACAGGTGTTTCTTCGGCGATCGTTGCTTGCCGGGTCAGTCTGTTTTTTGCCTTTTCAAACGCACGGATGATGAGGAAGATGACGAAGGCAATCACCAGGAAATTAATCACAGTCGCCAGAAAAACACCATACTTGATGCCGTTTACTGACAGTTTACTAATGTCATCTGCGCCAACGGCTGTCAATGCGGGTTGCAAAAGCGCTGGGGTGATGATGTCACTGACCAAAGATTCCACAATCTTGCTAAACGCACTGCCAATGATCACAGCCACAGCCAGGTCAATAACATTGCCTTGAAGAATAAATTTGCGAAAATCAGCCCAAAAACCGCCGTTTGTTCGTGTCATAAATCTCCTCTCTTCCCCACGGAATTGTGAAGCTGGCTTTAATGGGTGCATTGTAAGCCGAAGCGGCTGCGTAGCAAAAGGCAGAAGGTGAAAGGCAGAGGGCAGAAGGTAAAAGGCAAAAGGTAAAAGGCAAAAGGTAAAAGGCGGAAGGTAAAAGGCGGAAGGCAAAAAGCAGGAGCCAGAAGGTAGCTAGGAGCTAAAGCTGAAAGCTATAGCAATCGAAGAGAACGTTAGGGCAGACATAAACCTTGAAACGTCCTTTGAGCAAGGGCTTCGATTCATCCCTCATCCTTTATCCTTCATCCTTTTGCTATAAAAGCTGATAGTCTGCTGTCAGAATTAGCTACTATAGAATTAAGGCGGAATCATTCCGACATCAGACATTCGCTGCGAGTATTTAGAGTCATGACTGCCGAGGTTTTGGTCGAGAAAAAGAAATTAGCAAAGCCACCGCTAGAAATCTATCGTCTGGGCGATCGTGTTTTGCGCCAACCCGCTAAGCGTATTGCTAAGGTTGATGCTGAGATCAAACAGCTCATTCGTGAAATGCTGCAAACGATGTACAGCGCTGATGGTATTGGGCTAGCTGCACCGCAAGCGGCTGTAAACAAGCAGCTCATTGTCATCGACTGCGACCCCGAAGAAGCCGCAACGCCACCCTTGATTCTGCTTAACCCGGTTGTGAAGCAGGTGAGCCGCGACCTCTCGGTGACTCAAGAAGGGTGTCTCAGCATTCCGGGTGTTTACCTGGATGTGAAGCGACCGTCTGCGATCGAAGTTTCCTACAAAGATGAACACGGTCGTCCGCAAAAGCTTTCTGCTACAGGGCTGCTAGCCTGCTGCATCCAGCATGAGATCGATCATCTCAACGGTGTGCTCTTCGTCGATCGGGTGGAGAATGTGCTCTTGCTGAACGAGGCGTTGGCTAAACACGGCTTTTCGGCGCAGGCAGTCAAGTCTATTGCCTAGCCACCTTGTGTTGATGCGGTGTTGGTGCCAATGGCTTAATTTATCTGTCAACCAACCCGTCCTTCGGCTTTGGTTTGAGTCAAAAGCAGCCTACAAAATTCAAAAACGTGAGATTAAATTAGCGTGACTCCAAAGAGTGGTGTGTTTCTGGGTGGTTCGTGCATTACCGCGATCGCTGCCGTTGGTTCGGTCTTCGAACTGTCATCGGGGCTACCGCAGCTAGGTTATGGGCTTACTAGCGTCATTTTGGCAATCAGCGTGCCGTTAGCAATCGTGTTTTTCCTTGCGGCTGTGAAGGATACACGAGCAAACCAGTAAGCCACTAGACAGAAGGTAGGGTGTAGGGTGTAGGGTGTAAAGAATAGGAAACGCAGCTACCACCGATCGGTTCTTTTTATTGCCTCAGACCTCTTACAAGCTGGCTAGAATTCCCCGACAATGACGGGAACGGATCGCTACACAACATTTTTGCGGCTGTTACCGACTGGTGACAATGCTGGAGAACAAGCCCGCTATCCACTTTCAACAACGGAGAGTGTTGTACTTGGGCGCGATCCACACTGTAATGTGGTTTTAGATCCACTTGTGCATCGTGCCGTATCGCGGCGACATGCAGAGGTAAAACCCATCCTGGGGTTTGAGTCACCTGCTGGAAACTGCTTTTGGCAGCTTTGCGACCTTGCCAGCGCAAACGGCACGTTTTTGAATGGAGAGCGGCTGAAAGACTGTCAGGTACTGCAACCCGGCGATCGCATTATCCTGGGGCAGGGTGGTCCTACTTTTGTCTTTGAATGCCAGCCAAAGGCTAACCCTGCCAAACCCGTAACGCCCGTCTCACCGTCAAGCAACCCGCCAACGGCAACGCGACGAAAGCGGACAACTGCCTACGACCCACGGCTGTCAGCAACTAGCCCGCCCCCCCGTCGCCGTGAACCGGATGCTATTAGCCTGACGCAGCTCTTCCCTATCCTTTCTACAGGGCGACAGCTAACCCACAAAGCCTATCTGCTACCGGGCGGCATTACTGTAGGCTTTGTCGTGCTCATGTTTGCGGCTGTTGGCAATCCGCTAGTTTTCAACCTGCTGTTGGCGGCTTACCTGGCTGGTGCAGCGTATTACTTCGTCTATGAACTGTGCGGCAAGCATAAACCCTGGTGGATTCTCGTAGGCGCGGCTTTAATCACGTTGTTGTTGCTGGTTAGCCCTGCACTGACGCTGTTTGTGTTTGTCTTCCGGCAGGTGTTACCGGGTGAGTTGCCAACGGATGATACCCCAGTTGCCTTCCCAGTGCTGCTCCTCAAAATGTTTTTTGGTGCAGGGCTGATGGAAGAGCTGCTAAAGGCAGTGCCAGTCTTTGCTGCCTATATTCTGGGTACACAGTTACGATCGCCCTACCGAGAGCGCGTCGGCGTTTGGGAACCGCTGGATGGCATTTTGCTGGGCAGTGCGTCAGCCGTTGGCTTTACGCTGTTAGAAACGATGGCGCAGTATCTACCGGAAGTGTACAAAGCTACGTTAGCGTCTGGTGAAGGCGCGGCTCAACTTGCCAGCTTGCAACTGTTAATTCCGCGAGTGCTGGGTTCGGTGGCAGGGCACATGGCATATAGCGGCTATTTTGGTTATTTTATTGGTCTCAGTGTGCTGCGATCGCGCCGTCGCTGGCTTATCATCGGCATTGGCTACCTCTCCGCCTCCGGACTCCACGCCCTCTGGAATACAGTTGGCAGCATTAGTCCCGTTTTTCTAGCATTGGTTGGTCTGCTCTCTTACGCCTTTCTCGCTGCCGCTATCCTCAAAGCACGGGAACTGTCACCCACGCGATCGCAAAACTTCGCCACCCGCTTCTACAAATAGTTTTGGACAGGTGGTTTTGAGTTTCACCCAACATCATACGTATCTATGAAGCTGTGAAGTTGCCCAACCCTGACCAAGCCGTTGTCGAGATGCAAAAGCTGACTGGTTATTGCCTGAACCCGGAACATGCGGATGGACGGCATAAAGCCTACGTTTTTCAATCAGCGTTAGGCATTGGGTTAGACCATGCAATCGAGTTGCGAAATGCTTTGTTACAAGCAGTTAAAAACTATGACGCTGTTCCAGGCAAAGCTAACCAACATGGACGAAAATATGTCATTGATTTTCCTCTGTCTCGGTTTGAAAAGCTGGCAGTCGTTCGGAGCGCCTGGATTGTGCGCTATGACGAGGATTTTCCTCAGTTGGTGACTTGCTATATTTTATAAAGAAGACTTAGAAAATGAATTCACAGATGAAATTGTTGGATGTGATCGCGTTGGTTGAAGACTTGCCAGATCTAGGGCTGTATCGTGGGCAGGTTGGCACAATTGTTGAAGTGTATGAGCCTGAAGCTTTTGAGGTTGAGTTCAGCGACATGAAAGGACGAACGTATGCGCTAGAAACATTAAGGCGTGATCAGTTGATCGCACTCTACCATCAACCGATCGTAGAGACCGCATAGCTCCAAAACGACTGATCTAGAATTCTTGGGTTTTCGTTTTACTCAACCCAACCTAAATTCTTATGCAAAAAAAGCATCAGGTCATAAAGACCTTACTACTGCAAACCGGACAGACACCATGTTTCAAGTTTGAGCGCACTGCCATTCCGCATGACTGGCATTCACCAAAATTGCAAAAGCCCCAATCTGTCCCTGTTACATTTTCTCCATACTCTTCTCTATCAACATAAGCAACTGCTTCGATTTTCCAAGAACCTGAATGCTCCGACTCTCCTTTACCCGTTTGTAGGAGGCTAGAAGAAGTTCCTAGAAAAAAGCAGTTCTTGTTGTATTGATCTTCTTCAGGATTCGGTCTCCGACTTTGAAAAACAGCGAACAAAATCTCTCGGAGTTCAGGATTAGAACACTGTGAGAGATATTCGACTATCTTCTCCCTTTCGTTTTCTGGCATGAACCAAGCTCAGATCGATAAGTAAACGTTGGGTTGCGTCCCTACTGATAATCTGCAAACCATAAAACTACTTTACCCTTCTCGTTTCGTTTCTAGTTCAGCAATAGCGTAGCGGGCGATCGCCAAACTGAGACGAGCTTGTTCAACATCAGAAAGCGCGTCCCATTCAACCGAACGGACGCGCTCAAGGGTGGATTCGATTGGTGAGTCGTTGCCACGCATGGCATAGGCAAGAGGACGTGCCAATACGTGTAAATCGTCTTCTGCCAGATGAGGGAGTGCTTCTTGAACGCACTGTACGAGCTGATCGGCGAGAGAGACAGAGCTAGACAAAACTTGTTGGGCACGGGTAGCGATCGCGGTCAATAATTGCTGAGGAACCCGTGTGGCGAAGCGCTGAGTCAGTGTTTCTTGGAGTGTTGCGGTAGACCAGAGTTGATTTATCTGGGTAAAGAACTGATCAGAACGAGTGGCAACTTCTTCTACGTTCCAGTCATCCAGGGGTAAGGCGTGTTCTAAGGCTGCAAAAAAAGGTTCTGCTTCAGGAGTCGCTGGATCCCAGACGTAGGGAATAGTAGCCTGTGGGTCTTCTGCAACGGTGGACTGATCATCAGTCAACGGTTCGCCGTCCTTCCATGCAAAAGCGACACCTTCTGCATGCAGTAATGCTGCCCACAACGCTTGCTCAATCTTCGCTTCTAAATTTGCTCGATCGTCAGAACACATTACCTTACTTTCCATAGTGGGATTCCTGCATACACTGAAAACAATGGCCTCGTTGGTGTTACCTACAGGGGGATCACTGTCTGTTCCGCAACTCAATCTGATTTACGCCATCTGGCTGAGAAGTGACCACTCCACCGTCGTTTGCGCCGAAGCAGCAGTGCTTTCGTCGTTTGGTATGGATACCTTTAAGTGGTGGGGCAAGCGCTCGATGCATCCAACGCTGTCGTAAATTCCAGCACCTCATTTTGGGAACTGCCAAATTTTAATTGAGCGCCGGGTAGTAGGGGTACTTCCTGACGATGGACTTTACGCCAATTTCTAGCGTCCAGACCAGGCTCCAACATCCAGGTGCCAAACCGCGAAAAATCTTCGAGAAAGTAGGATATGGCTTCATTGCTATGAGGCTGAGGCTGGCGACAAAAAATAACGGCGTGTTTGCGCGAAACTCCGCCCTGGTCTTCTTGGAGCACTAAATCGTTCTCACCGCGATCGCGCCCGACTCGCATAAACCCGCTCTGGATGTGCCAGACTTTTGCCGTCACGAGCGATCGCAGCGCGGCATCCGGCTTGGGTTGCCCCAGATGCGTAATCAGCCCTGGCATAGCGGTCAGGCTGCCCTCAAGCGGCTGCAACAGTTCGCCATCAAATTCGGGATGCATATAGAGTACTGGCAGTGTCCAGGCTTGCTGGTTAAAGCGGTACAGCGTGAGCAAATGCTGACGGGCAACCGCCACTGCCTGGTCGATCGGCACTCGTCCTGAGAGCGCTCGGGCGAATGCCTGAATAAAACTCAGCGCTTCTTCGTCGGTAATCGAATCACGCATACCTAAAACGGCAGGAACGCCATGATGAATCAGCACTTCTGCAAGGCTGCTACGCGGTATTGCCTGCGATCGTGATTCTGGTGCCACGGTAGAGTCCGCGATCGTTTCGTGGTCAGGTTGCGCGCCCCAGCAAGCGTTGAAGACCGCTAGCTTTACCTGGCAGCGAGTGAGCACTTGCGCTAACTCAGTACCATTCAAGGTCATAGCAGGTCGCAAAAACAGTAGCCCACCATCTGGAGCCGGAACCCCATGTCCTGCATAGAAAAAGACATTGTATGTGTGCTTCTCAAGCTGACTAATTAAGGCGGCTGGCGTGGGCTGCACGAGTGTATCCACCTGGCAGGGCGTGATGGTTGCGCCACCAATGCCACTGCTGCCGGAGGTCGTCAGCAGGTGAGCCAGCACATTTGCTTCTTGCTCAAGTTGTAAGGTCTGTAAGCTTTCAGGTTGAACTGTGTTTGCCGCGTTTTGAGCGAAGCCTGACGCTGGTTCAGAATCTTGACCCAGTACCAACAGAATTTTGAGAATGTTGTCCGATCGTAGCTCTGGCAAGGAACGGACATCACTCGTCGTGCGACTAAACAAGAGTTGCTGCTGAAGCGAGATGGGTTGTTTGCCCGCGCCATCCTGCATAATTTCCCACGGCAGCGCCACCAGATTGGGATCACGAACTTCTAGCCGCAGCCGCAGCGGTTTTGATTGACCCATGGCAAGACCCTGACTGTGGTTGAGGCTACCCTGAATGGGACCATCAAACAGCCACTGCCAGAGGTTCATCCCCAGGCTCTGCATTAACCGACCCGATTGGCTTACAGGCGCACCGGGAGCTGGCGGTGTTTCTAGGGGCAAGACAAGATCAGGGGGCAGTTCACCAACTTGCGAAACTTGCGGCACGTCCGGTAGGCTTCTGGCAGAAAACATTTCTTGCCAGCCCAGCCAAAGATGCTTTAAGCCGTCTGACCACAGACAGTCATGCAAAACGTAGCCCCCTGGGTATGGAGCTTGCGTGACATGAACCGCATAGTTGTTGGCGGTGCGTAAAGGTGCGATCGCCAAATTCAAGCAGGGAATTTCAGACAAAGACATTCCAGGAGTAAGACCAACCCATCACGACATCAGGATTGTTTTAACAGTCTAGTCCGTGTTTGCCCCAGTTGATAGCGGTAGCAGCGAGATCGGCATAATGGATAAGTTTTGCTCTTTGCCTTCCTCTAATCAGTCTGCACTGGTTCAACCTGGCCAGGACTGGTGCTTTTCTTTTTTGACTTAAAGTAGGCTGCTAGCACCTGCCGTACCATGGGTGCTGCAAAGGAACCGCCGCCGCCGCCCGAGTTTTCACCGAATGCCACGACGACAATTTCTGGTTTTGCAGTGGGACCATAGGCTCCAAACCAGGTATGGGATTCCCGTCCGATGTCTTCTGCCGTACCGCTTTTACCAGCCATTGGTGGTAGTGACGCTACGTCTAGTGCCTCACCCGTGCCGCCATCAATGACTGCACGAAGCCCTTCGCGGAGAATGCGAACGGTTTCAGGTTTTAGGTTGAGGGGTTCCCGCCAGTTTTGTGCGGCTTCATTGTCTTTGAGCAGATGTGGCTTGACGAGATAGCCATCGTTGGCGGGTACGGCAAACATGACAGCGACTTGAAGTGGCGTAGCTTGTAGAAAACCTTGCCCGATCGACATATTGACCGTATCGCCCAAATACCAGCCTTCTTTGACTTCTTTGCGCTTCCATTCATCGTCGGGTACGAGTCCGGCGCTTTCTTCGTCTGCCAGGTCAATGCCTGTTTTGCGCCCAAAGCCGTAGCGCCGTGTCCACTGGATCAGGTCACGATCGCCGACACCCATCGCAATCTGATAGAAAAAGGTATCGCTGCTCCATTGCATGGCACCGACGAAACCCAACGGACCAAAGCCAGCACGGTTCCAGTCACCAAACTCAATGCCACCGACGGTAATGGATGGGTAGGTCCCCAGAACGGTATCGGGGCTAAATTTACCCGTTTCTAAAGCGGCTGTAGTGGTGACAATTTTGAAGGTACTGGCAGGCGGAAAGCCTTGTATGGCACGGTTAACGAACGGATGGTCTTTGCTTTGTAGGCGCTGCCACTGGGCATCGGTAATGCGGGTAGAAAATAAATTGGGGTCAAAGGTGGGGCGGCTGACCATTGCTAACACAGCACCATTGGTTGGGTCGATCGCCACGATCGCCCCTTTGTGATCGCCCAGTGCCGTCTCCGCCGCCTTTTGCAGCTCTAGATCTAACGTAAGCTGTACATCCTTGCCCGTTTGAGTGGGCTTTTTGCCCAAGACTCTAACCACTTGTCCTTCACCGTCAACCTCAACTTGTTGCCCGCCCCACTCGCCACGCAGCAGCGTTTCGTAAGTTGATTCAACGCCCATTTGACCAATGACATCGCCCAGCCGATAGCCTTCGCTCTTGCGCTTTTCGAGTTCGCGATCGTCCATTTCACCCGTGTAGCCAAGCACATGAGCCGCCAAATCCCCATTAGGGTAATAGCGTACTGCTTCTGCATCGACCTGCACACCCTCCATCTGGCTGCCGTATTCTGCCAGCGCCGTCACCTGCGCCGGACTCACGCCACGCGCAATGCGAACCAAAAACGGAGAGTTGTAGCCTGCTTGCTCCAGACGGTTTTTGATGGTTGCTTCTGGTACGTTGAGGATCTGCGACAAACGCTGCAAGGTGGCTGTCCATTCTGCCTTTTTGCGAGCGAGTGGCCAAAGGAAGACGGAATGAGACAAACGGCTACCAGCCAGCATTCTGCCTTTGCGATCGAGGATTTTGCCGCGCTCTGGCTGTTTGGGAATTAAGCGAATACGGTTATTCTCAGCCAGCAGTTGATTGCGATCGCCCTCCACCAGTTGCAGGTACGCAAGACGACCACCCATGCCCCCCATCATGACTAGCGAAATGCCTAGCATTATGGCGATCGACTGGTAGCGCCGTCCCACTGTGCGCGGCGTGGTCTGAATAACAACAGTAGCAGGTTGAGTTAAAGTCATACAGGCATCAAAGTAGCATTAGCTGCAAGGGAAACGAGCGATTTGCCAGGTTGCTCGATCGCCAATGAGCCGTTGGTAACAAAGTTGGGCAATCTAAGGTAACGCACTGTTCCATCTCACTCCCTCTGTATGCTGCAATGTAGTACCACCAGTACCGTATCCTGAGATTAATTAGTTGCTGAGAAAAGGCTCATTCCTGGCGGCAGGTGATCACTCCAAAGATTGGAAGTTGGAAGCAACTTAATAAGGGTTAAAGGTGAGAATCGGTCATTGAGTTAACATTCGATCAGTAGAATAAACCAGCAGGTACAATCCGTCACTTTATCAGAAGATGAGCTGATTGTTCTCAGTACAGGTTCCAAAGCGCCTTTAGCGATAAACTGACAAATTCCTCCACGCCTCCATTGCCCCTTGTCTTGTGTACGGAATCAACCATAGGGAATCGCCACTATGTCTCAAACCATCACGCATAACCAGCGCTCTTTGGCGACGGATACTGGGTTTGATGTTGAACTCCGTAAGGTCTTCAAGGTTTTCAATGGCGAAACCGCTGTGCAAGGCATTGACCTTTGCATCCGTCGCGGCGAGTTTTTTAGTATTCTGGGTCCCTCTGGCTGCGGCAAAACAACCACACTGCGAATGATTGCAGGGTTTGATATGCCGTCTGCGGGAGAGCTACTCATTCAAGGTCAGTTGATGACGCAGGTGCCGCCCTACCGTCGTCCTGTCAATACGGTCTTTCAGAGCTATGCCTTGTTTAGCCACCTCACCGTGCGCGAAAATATTGGCTTTGGGCTACGCATCAAGCGACAGCGGAAAGCGGAAATTGCCGATCGCGTCCAGGAAGTAATGCAGCTCGTAAAGATGGAAGCCTTTGCCAATCGCTTTCCCGCTCAGCTTTCTGGCGGACAGCAGCAACGAGTGGCGCTGGCACGGGCACTGGTCAATCGTCCGGCTGTGCTGCTCCTGGATGAACCACTGGGTGCGCTCGACCTGAAGCTGCGTAAAGAAATGCAGGTCGAACTGTCAAACTTGCATCAGGATCTGCAACTGACGTTTGTGATGGTGACTCACGACCAGGAAGAAGCGCTGAGTCTCTCCGATCGCATTGCTGTCATGAATCGCGGCAAAATCGAGCAAGTGGATACACCCAACCGGATCTATGAACAGCCGCAAACCCCCTTTGTCGCTGATTTTATTGGCGATACCAATCTCTTTCCTGCCAAGATCGAAGGTGCCCAACCAGCGATGCACTGGATTACAACCGCCACCGGGCTGAAGATGAAAGTCAGACCGAGCGAAACAGCCATCCCCTTAACCTCAGGGTCGGTTGTGGTCAGCGTGCGTCCAGAAAAAATTCACGTCAGCCGCACGGTTCCGGGCGACATGATTAATTGTTTTGAGGGGCGCTTACGGCACGTAATGTACCTGGGCACCCACGTTCACTATGTGGTCGAACTCCTCTCTGGCGATCGCCTCACCGTGATGCAACCCAACACGATCGACGGTCTGCCCGGTGCCGATACACCCATTTATGTCCAGTGGGCACCGAACGATTGTTTGGCGATTCCAGCCGTGAGTTAGAAACCAGCCGTGAGCGGTCAGCCGTCAACCATCCGAACC
The DNA here is from genome assembly GCA_041744955.1 of Stenomitos sp. GTDB lineage: Bacteria > Cyanobacteriota > Cyanobacteriia > Leptolyngbyales > Leptolyngbyaceae > Stenomitos. Next base: position 17,268 of record JBGTJW010000115.1, read on the forward strand.
AACTCTAAATTCCCTAACGCAGTGGTGCCATCAAGACTCAAAACGTTCAACCTTAGCCTTTAGCCTTATTTCCTATCGTGCCTCCTTCCTTTTACCCAACAGCAGCTTCGTTCTCATCCCGTCCTGGCAGGATGCATCGATCGCGGCGAGCATTTTTGCAGGCGGCGACAGGTGCCGTGTCTGGTCTGACCCTTTCAAGCTGTGGTTGGACGTTGGCAGAGGTGCGCCCCCTGCAACCCAATGCCAAAACAGCGAACGAATTGCGTATCTACACGTGGTCAAGCTATATCGATGAGGCGTTGCTAGAAGGCTTTAGAGCGCAAACGGGTATTCGAGTCATTGCCGATACCTTTGACTCGAATGAAACGATGTTGGCAGCCTTTCAGGCTGGGAAGGGAGCCGCTTACAGCGTCATCTATCCCTCTGATTACGCTGTGGCAAAGATGATCCAACTCAAACTGCTGCAACAGCTTGATCTAAGCCGTATTCAGGGTTTGGATAATATCCTGCCCAAGTTTCAGTCGTCTGCTCATGATCCTGGCAATCGCTACCATGTGCCAATTAGCTGGGGCACGACGGGTTTGATTTACAACAGTGTCAAGCTGAAGCCTGCACCAACCGATTGGAACTACCTGTGGTCAGAGCGGCAAACCCTGTCGCGTCGGATGACGTTGATTAACGACACGCGAGAGGTGATGGGCGCAACCCTACGATCGCTCGGCTATTCTTACAACTCCACCAATCCGCAAGAAATTCAGCAGGCTTACGAAAAGCTCACGCTTCTGAAACCAGCGATCGCCTCTTTCACTACCGACGCGTGGCGCGATCAACTGATTGCTGGGGATTTGCTCCTTGCGATGGGGTATTCGGCAGATGCCATGTCTGTCACGCTTGCCAATCCCGACTTGAAGTATGTCATTCCCAGCAGCGGCACCTCCCTTTGGAGCGACACAATGGTGATTCCCAAAACTGCCCCTAACCCCGATGTTGCTTATGCCTGGATTAACTATGTGCTGCAACCGTCCGTTGCCGCGCAGATGACTGAGCGCCTCAGCTTTGCCTCCCCGAATCAATCTGCTTTCGACCAGTTGCCAGCCCCTCTACGCAACAATGAAATTCTTTTCCCTCCAGAAAGCCTGTTAACGAAGTGTGAGAGCGTTGCACCAGTGAAAGCACCGATCGAAGAGCTATATGAAAGATATTGGACTCAGCTTACTAGCAGCTAACGGTCGGAGACTAAAAAGCAAAAAGTAGCGGTCAGCAAGCCAGCAATCAGCAATCAGCAATCAGCAGTCAGCTATCAGAATTAACTCAAGACTTATCCTTTAGCCTTCATCCTTCATTCCTCCCCCCATGTCCCAAGCATCGTCTTCCGCCTCGTCGCATCCTCCGTCCCGCGATCGCAGTACAGAGTTGCCCAAATGGGTAGAACCACTGCTGCTCTTGGGACCTACGGGAATCTGGCTAAGCTTGCTGCTGGTCATTCCTACGTTGTTAATTGTGGAGCTAAGTCTGGTGCCTGGTATCCGACCGGGGCAGGTCGTGGATCCGTCTGGGTTAGACAACTATGCGCGCATTTTTCAGCCGATTTATCTGCAAGTGCTGGGGCGATCGCTGTTTTTTGCGTTGGGAACAACAATCATCTGTTTGCTGCTAGGCTTTCCTGTTGCTTACTGGATTGCGCTCATGGTGCCAAAGCGCTGGCAGAATCTACTCGTCGTTGGGTTTGTTCTACCGCTGTGGACTTCATCCCTGCTCCGCTCCTACGCCTGGATTACGATTTTGCGCCCCACGGGTGTCCTTAATTCACTGCTTCAAAGCATCGGGCTACCCGCACTCGACATCCTCAATCGGAGTCCAGCCGTGCTGGTGGGCATGAGCTACAGCCTGTTGCCGTATATGGTGCTGATCCTCTATGCCTCGCTAGAAAAACTGGATCGATCGCTGCTAGAAGCTGCTGCTGATTTGGGTGCCTCGCCGTCACAGGTCTTCTGGCGCGTGACAGTACCACAAACAATTCCCGGCATTACGGCTGGTGCGCTGCTGGTGTTTATTACGGGACTGGGTGATTTTATTGATCCAGAATTGCTCGGCGGCGCTTCCAGCATGACGGCTGCCCGTCTCATTTACAACCAATTTCTGGGTGCAACGCAAAACTGGGGCTTCGGCTCTGCCCTTAGTACGCTGCTCATTCTGGCAGTCAGCATCGCGATCGCACTGCTGCTCAAGTACGGCGATCGCAACGCCAGTAACGTTTAGGGTTTTAAGGGTCAGTAAGCCATGAACAGTAGCCAGCATTAACTCAAAACTCAAAACTCTCTAGC
>JBGTJW010000116.1:0-6051 GCA_041744955.1 Stenomitos sp.
AGCCGACTTAAAAGCGCGTATTCTTAAGTTCATCAATTATTTCAACCGCACGATGGCAAAACCTTTTCAGTGGACTTATAAAGGCAAAGCTTTAGCCGCCTAAAATGGTATTCGTACTTGTGCCGTAGCCTACTAGGGTCACAGCCGCGGCTTATACAAATAGTTTCGCAGGCGGTCCTGACCCCAATAGAACGACTAGCCTTTATGACATTGACTTTGATCGCGATGTTTTGACGCTCCAGAATCCTCCCAATAACGGGACACTACAGACCATCGGCTCTCTCAATGTCGACTTCGAGCGGACGGCTGGGTTTAACATCTCAGGCAGGAATGATGCCTTGGCTGTTTCTAATTCAACTCTCTACGAAATTGATTTGAGAAGTGGTAGTGCTAGAGCAGTCGCAAAACTCCCCTCAGATCAATACATTGGTTTGGCTGTGCCGATCAGCGCTGATCGAAACAGATAAACGGTATAGAGTCCTTTGGAGCCATATACCCATAGCCAGACTGATTCGCCCCCTTTGATCCCGATGTTCTAAGCTTTATGGCGACAGCTATACTTCGGACAAAATTTGAGCAGACTTTGACTCTCAAACTCAGATTCAACTGTGGGCGAAAGTTTGTGATTAAAGTTAGCGTTGACTCTGAACTTTGATCACAAGCTTGATCTAAAACTGTTCAAAAAACTGTCTGGACTGTTGCCTACTGGGTTCTCAAGGCTGTCGCTCACACGACGATTCGACATCTCAAGCCTGAATCCTCAAGCTTTTTTCATCTCTAGTGCATCCGTTAAGCACTGTCGTGAGTAGTTTTCTCTAGCAACCTCAGTAACGGTCACCTGCAACCACGCTACGCATTAAGCGCTCGTTGTTGGGTTGCGATCGCCGCGACTCAACTCTTAAACGCTCTGTACGTTAGTGCTACTTTGCCGTGCGCGTTTGCATGACGTTGCTTACCCGCTTTGCTGAGTCATGAGTCGCAGTTCATAAAAATCTACCTGTAAATACAACACAATCAGAGGAGCAATTGACGTGGCAAGTATCCTAGGAACCCCCAATAGTGATCTTCTCCGTGGCACTGATGCTAGCGATCTGTTAGCTGGTGGTGATGGCAATGATGCCCTGTTTGGCGGCGCGAGTAGCGATGCGCTTTTGGGCGGCGCTGGCAATGATGTGCTGGATGGCGATGGCGATCTCAAACTGGTGGCATTAATAGAAGGGGGAAATACCCTGATTGCATTTGACCCCACCCGTCCAGAACAAACGACTGCAACTAATGTGACAGACATTGATGGCACCCTCATTGGGATTGATGTGCGTTCAGCCAACGGCCTGCTCTATGGCCTTACGGATACAAACAAGCTTTATACGATCGACTTCATAACCGGAGCCGCTACCTTCGTAAGCGCTCTCACAGCGCCTTTTAATGGTGGTGCACAGTCGGGCGTTGATTTTAACCCCGCCGCCGATCGCCTGCGCTTGGTGGGCAGCAACGACCAAAACTTCCGTATTAACGTTGATACAGGTGCATTGGCTGACTTTGACGCAGTGACACCCGGAGTCCAACCCGATGGAAACTTAGCGTATGTAGCAGGTGACGCTAACGTTGGCGTGGATCCCAACATTACAGCGGCAGCTTATACCAATGCGTTTCCTGGCGCACCGACACCGACAGGCGTTACGCCTCCGACGCGCACCACGCAACTTTTTGGCATCGACTCCGATCTGGATGTGCTGGTGCTGCAAAACCCACCTAACGATGGTGGACTCCAAACGATCGGCTCCCTGGGTGTTGATTTTGATACCACAGGAGGGTTTGATATCTTCTCGCCTCAAAGCGGACAAAACATTTCGTATGCTACTTCCGGTTCGACGCTGTACACCGTTGACCTCTCGACAGGCAAAGCAACCGTTGCAGGGACGATCGGCGATGGCTCCCTTGATCTTCTAGGTTTAGCAGCAATCACAGTAGCGCCAGCCACCAGCGGTGACGATGTGCTGAATGGTGAAGCAGGCGATGACGTGTTGAGAGGTGGAGCAGGTAACGACCTGCTCAATAGCGGTAGCGGCAACGATAGTCTGAATGGCGGCACTGGCACGGATGCTCTCTACGGTGGTGCTGGCAACGACACGCTTCTGGGTGGTGACGGCAATGATGTGCTGAACAGCGATGCTGATCTGCGCGTCTTTGGCTTAACGGCTAGCAATACTCTGGTTTCCCTTGACTTCAGTGGTGCTGGACAACCGACCACCATCAAGGTCACAGGCGTAGACGGCAACCTCATTGGTATCGACGTGCGTTCTGCCAACGGCTTGCTGTACGGTGCCACCGACACTAACAACGTCTACACGATCGACTTTGCTACGGGTGCCGCTACTCTCGTTAGCACGCTCTCAGCACCTTTCAACGCAGGTCAGCAGTCTGGGTTTGACTTTAACCCCGCTGCCGATCGCCTGCGTTTAGTGGGCAGCAACGATCAAAACTTCCGCATCAACGTGGATACAGGCGCGTTGGCTGACTTTGACGCAGTGACACCAGGGGTTCAACCCGATGGCAATTTGGCGTATGTAGCGGGCGATGTTAACTTTGGCGCAAACCCTAACATTACGGCAGCGGCTTACACCAATGCGTTTCCGGGCTTGCCCACACCTACGGGAGTAACGCCTCCAACGCGCACCACGCAACTCTTCGGCATCGATTCCAATCTAGATGTGCTGGTGCTGCAAAACCCACCTAATGATGGTGGACTCCAGACGATCGGCTCTCTGGGCATTGATTTTGATGCAACAGGTGGCTTCGACATCTTCTCGCCGCAAAGTGGGACAAACATTGCCATTGCCTCGTCTAACTCAACGCTGTACAGCATTGACTTGACGACTGGTAAAGCGACAACGATCGGTGCGATCGGCGGCTCCTTTGACTTGATTGGTCTGGCAGCCGCGGCAGTCACCGATCCCATCACCAGCGGCAATGACACTCTTAACGGTGGCTTGGGCAATGACACTTTGCGGGCGGGTGCTGGCAGCGATACGCTTACGGGCGGCGGCGGGCAGGATACCTTCGCTATTCGCTCAGGCGATGGCACTGATACCATTACCGATTTTGGCGGCATTGGCAGCGGTGCGAATCCTGCTGCGACCACGATCGCAGAGACAGATATCCTGCAATTTCAGGGGGCGGGCTTAGTTGCCAGCAATCTCCTGCTCACGCAAACTGGGGCCGACCTGAGTTTGACCTTTGCAGGCGTTGCCAATACGCAGGTGACGCTCAAAGACTTTGCGCTAGAGCATCTGGACAACCTGCAACAAGCCACTGGAGGCGCTGTTAACTTGGGCAATATCCTGTTTGACGGACAGGCATTAGTGCAGGACAGCTTCGATGTTTTCAACGCTGACTCGACGATGACCAATCTGTTTAACCGCAATACGGTGACGTTCCTCAACGACCTTGATAACACTGTCTTTGGATTTGACAACTCCAATGATGTGATCAACGGACAGGGCGGCAACGACACAATCTACGGCGGCAGCGGCAATGACTTACTAAGAGGCGGGGCTGGCAATGACACGCTTTATGGTGGTTTGGGTGCCGATCGCTTTACCTTCGATACCGGAGTTGCATTTGATAGCACAGCACTGGGCGTGGACACGATCGCAGACTTCAGCGCGATCGATGGCGACACGATCGTGGTGAGCAAGCAAACCTTCACGGCACTGACAACGCCAGCAGGCAGCGTACTCACAGGCGATGACTTCGCGGTTATTAATGATGCGGTCAACGGTGCCACTCTGGCAGCAGCTAGCATCGCGCGCATCGTGTTTAACGAATCCACAGGCGATCTGTTCTACAACCAGAACAGCACAACGACTGGATTCGGCTCTGGTGGACGGTTTGCCACCCTGGCAACCGGAGGTACATCTTCCCTGTCTGCTAGCAGCTTCTTAACGGCGTGACGACCATTGCCGAATGACTGAGACAAATCTTCTATCCTGGCGGTTAAAACCTCTGCTACAGAGACAAAACCCGCTGATGCGGGTTAAAGCGATGGCTGTGAGCCTGCGAAGGCAGACTTTGTTTATGTAGGCGCAGTTTTAACCGCCAGCCAGGAGATTTGTCAGTTAACTAGGGTGAAACGCCTTACCTCATTCTCTTTTCTGAACGCAGAACACCGTTGATCTAGTCTGAATGTAATGTGATGACTCACCATAGCAATGCGATGGCTCACAATGGCAATGCGATGACGCACAATGGCAATGTGATGCCACACAACAGCAATGCGACGGCTCACAATAGCAATGTGACGACTCACAATGGCAATGCGATGGCTCGCAATGGCAAGATCACGCATCGCAGAAGGATGTTGATGTGCAAAAGCAATATCACAGGCAATAGAAGCAAGGTGGTACGATGCAGCACGATGGGTAGCTAGAACCCTGCCATAATTTTTAGTCGTCTGGCAGCAGCATCGTCTAGCAGTACGATCGCCCCCTCACCTTTGACTGCCATCTACCGTCGATGTTCGAGTGATTTGATGGATCAATCGCCTCCGCCCTCTAACTTTGACCATGAGTCTGCCCTGTTAGCCTGTGCCCAGGGCGATCGGGCAGCACTCCAGCAAATTTATGCACGAGAAGCTAGTCAATTGATGGGTGTTGCTTTACGCATCGTGCGACGGCATGATCTCGCTGATGAAGTGCTGCAAGACGCCTTTCTGCAAATCTGGCAAAAGGCAACCATGTTTGATCCTAATCGTGGCTCTGCGCGTGGCTGGATCTTTAGCATCGTGCGGTATCGAGCGTTGGATGCCTTACGGAAAGCCTCCCGCGAGGTAGCTGTAGATGAAACGATGCTTGCAAATCGATCGCCCGCCACGACTGATATGCTAGACAACCTCTCACGGATGGCAGAAACCAAAGCATTGCAGGACTGCCTTGAACAATTGGAACAAGTAAAACGGCAAAGTATTCTTTTAGCTTACGTAAATGGGTACACTCACATTCAAATCGCAGCGCAGCTTGAGGTGCCACTCGGCACTGTGAAGTCGTGGATTAGGCGGGGGTTACTGGCGCTGCGAGAGTGTTTGCAATGAACTTACAAGATTGGGACTTACAGGATCCGGACGAACTCTGGGGATTAGCAGGTGAGTATGTCCTGGGCGTACTCGCGACTGAAGACGCTGCCGCGATCGAGCGCCTCATGGCAACCAACGACGAGCTACGGGCAGCCGTGCACTACTGGGAAGAGCGGCTGCTGGGCATGACGGCAATGGCAGAACCCGTCACACCATCACCGGATCTGTGGAGCCAGATCGAACGCCGTCTGCCTGCTCCAGGTACTGCTCCAGCACAGGCTATACCGCTGCGCCGTCCGCCGCTCTGGGAAACGCTCAACTTCTGGCGGTTCACGACTGCGATCGGCGCTGCTGCCTCCATTATCCTTGCAGTGACAGCCTTCTCCAGATCGGTCAATCAAGCACCCACCTATGCCGTTGTGCTACAGTCGCCCGATGACAAAAGCCCTGGCTGGATCGTACAGGGCGATCGCGCAGGCAAGCTGCAGGTCATTCCCCTCGCAAAACCCGTGGTTGCGTCCGATCGCGCCCTCCAGCTTTGGACAAAGCCTGTACAAGCAAAGAAGCCAACCTCACTGGGTCTGGTGCCGAGCGATCGCAGCGTCCAAATTCCCGCCGATCGCTTGCCCGGTCTTGCCGCAGGACAACTCTTTGAAATCACGCTCGAACCAGCCAGCGGTTCACCGCTCGATCGCCCTACTGGAAAAATTCTCTTCATTGGACGCATTGCAGCAGTGCAGTAGCTTTGGCGACTGCATACTCGGGGTTTGAGTAGTAAGCGATGCTGTTGGCGAATGTATGACAACCGCTCCTGCAAGGAGACTATAAAGATTGGAGTGACTGAACCACTATGCACTGAAAGTACATAGGTTCCTGAAGGGCTGAAAGCCCAAGTTAATCCGTCATCGCCTAGATCGTCGTAAAAGATCTGTTGCCTCAGAAGCTCTCGTGCTATCGTTCTGCCGACAAGATCTTTCACG
>JBGTJW010000117.1:0-7017 GCA_041744955.1 Stenomitos sp.
CACTCGACCAGCAAACCGTTCGTTGGGAAAAGCATCCAACCGGACGTTTGCCGCACCACCCAAGCGCACCTCTGCCAGATCGAGTTCTGAAACTTGCACCGTCACTTTTGCCTGACTGAAATCACCGACCCGCAGCAGTTCATTGCCAACCTGTACGACATTACCCGCCTCGGTCGATCGCGTGAGCACTGCCCCACTAATGGGCGCGGTCAGCACGGCATATGATCGCCGCTCTTGTTGCTGCGCCACCACTGCCTGCTGTGCCACAATCCGACCCTGTGCCGCAACGATCGCCTGCTGTTGGTTTCGCACTTTTTCCTGGCTCGATCGCAAGACCTGTGCTGCTGTTCTCGCCTGCGTGCGCGATTGTTCTGCTTGTTGCTGCGTGACAGCACCATCTCTGGCAAGGCGCTGGTAACGAGCCGCATCTGACTCTGCTTGCTGAAGTTGCAGCCGCGACTGCTCTACCTGTGTCTGAGCATCGCTGACTTGGGTTTGAAGCTGGCTGATTTCTGTCCGTCGAGATGCCAGTTCGGCTTCGGCTTCAGTGGTGGCAGCAGCCAGAATGGAGTCATCAATCCGTGCCAGGGTTTGTCCTCGCTGGACGCGATCGCCCACATCGACGTTCAATTCCTGAAGCTGACCTTCCGCCTGAGCGCGAATCGCCACTTCCTGTAACGGTTGAGTGGTGCCTGTGTACTCTCTTGCGACTTTTAGAGGAGCCGTCGTCGCGATCGCCACATCAACCGCCGCCGATCTTTGACCTTGAGCGTTACCGGATGGGCGTGTTTGAGCATCAGCATTGCCCTTTGGCAGCAGACCACAGCCTGAAACAGCAAGCGCTGCTCCCACTAGCACTGCCCACCGAGCGATCGAGGTTAAATCTGCTTTATGTGACAACACCGTTTTAGATGCTAATGGATCAGAAGCTGAAGTTACTGGAATCATGAGCGTTGTGTACTATATGCGGCGGGTAAACAGAAACAAAGGGTGGAGCGATATTCTTTTATGTCGAATTGTAAAGATGTTTTGGGTCAAGTTAATCTGCAAATTGAATGATCTTGTGCAAATATCTGTTTTTGTATAGATGCCTGGTTGCCCAGATTACGAATCAAGCTGATTCAGAGTCTTCATGGCATTGGAACGCACACCGTTAGACCTGCTTGATCAGGATTTGGTTCAAATAACTTTAGATTTTCTCGGCTATCACACAATAGACTTTACACTTCTTGATGAAAGCTGGACGAATGACGCTCAATAAGAGGCAACTGGCAATGAGGTTCAAGCAGTGCCGTTGGTGCTTGGAGGACGATCGCCCTTTGCCTCCTGAGATACATCCTGATTCGAGATTCTCAAAGTAGTGTGGAAGTATCCTTGCACTTAAACCATTTACTAAAAGGAAAATACTGTGTTGGACTATCTCTTCCTTGCCCAGCAAGCGGCTGACGTTCAAGTCAACTTTCGGCTCAGTGGCATTGTTGCCCTTATCGCAGGCATCCTGATTCTGGCGATTCCCCGCCTGCTCAATTTTATTGTGGCAATTTACCTGATCCTGACAGGCTTAGTACAGGTGTTTAATTTAAGGATTTAGCGCTCCCATTGCCTGACCCGCGATCCAGCCAGTCGTCCAGGCGCTTTGAAAGTTGAAGCCGCCCGTGACACCGTCGATGTCTAGGATCTCCCCTGCAAAGTGGAGACTAGGGCAGCAACGGCTCTCCATCGTTTTAAAATCGACTTCTTTTAGGCGAACGCCGCCACAGGTGACAAATTCTTCCTTAAATGTTCCTTTGCCGCTGATTGTGTACTGTCCACGGGTCAACTCCTGAATCAACAGGTTCAGCGTTTTGTTCGATAGGTCTGCCCAGCGCATTTCGGCAGTGATGCCAACATAGCTAGTCAACCGTTCCCACAATCGGCGAGGTATCAGCACGGGGCAACTGGTGACGATCGCCCGCTTTGGTAGCTGCGACTTCACGGCTAAAAGCTCTTGACGCAATGCCTCTGGGTTCGACTGCGGCAACCAGTTCACCAGCAAGGTCGCTTGATAGCGGCTATCATGTAGCGCCCTGGCTCCCCAGGCAGACAGTTTCAGTACCGCTGGACCACTCAAACCCCAATGGGTGATCAGCAGCGGTCCCGTCTGCTCCAAATAGCTTTTTTCGCCCGTTTGCAGCCGTAAATGCGCCATCGGAACGGATACGCCTGCGAGATCCTGTAAGCGTGGATCGGCAATATTAAAGGTAAACAGAGACGGGACGGGTGGTTCGATCGCGTGACCAAACCCACGAGCGATCGCATAACCCTGGGGACTGCTGCCCGTAGCAAGCAGGAGCCGATCGCACGTCAGCGTTTCACCCGCTTTTAGCGTCACAGCAAAGCCATGCTCCTGCCGAGCAACGTCTTTTACAGCGGCTCCCTCCCAAAGTTTGACACCCATTGCTCTCGCCGTCTGCATCAGGCAAGTGACGATCGTCGCTGAGTCGTCGGTGATGGGAAACATCCGCCCATCTGCCTCCGTTTTCAGCGTGACACCATGCGACTCAAACCATGCCACCGTATCCCGCGCCTGAAAGCGGCTAAAGGGACTCCGCAGCGCTTTACCGCCTCTCGGATAGTGCTGTACCAAAAGTGCTGGATCAAAGCACGCATGAGTCACATTGCAGCGTCCACCGCCGGAAATACGCACCTTAGCAAGGGGTTGACGTGCTGCCTCCAGTAGCGTGACTCGGCTATGGGGATGCTGGCTGGCACAGGCTATCGCTCCAAAAAAGCCAGCCGCACCACCACCCACAACGACAACAAAGACTGGATCAGACGACATAACAGGGGCGGTATGAAAGGATGAGGGCTGTAGCTTGCTTCCGCTCGGCGGTAGGTTGAAGGCTGTAGCTTGCTTCCGCTCGGCGGTGGGCTGAAAGCTGAAAGTTAAAGGATAAGAGCTTCAGGCTTAAGGATAAAACGTTTAACAACCAGTCATCCAACATTCAAAAAGCTGGGCGATCGATCAACGTCGATTGAAGGGGTAGACGCTGGCTCACTCCAATGGGTATCAATTCTCAACAAAAAGCGCTTTGCCTAGAACGCTTGATTGACCACAAAACTGTGCAGGAGTTCCCGAAAACCATTGCTCTGTAAGGATTTGTCATCTTTTTGTACGCCAGTCGAAAAATTGACACAGTGCCGTTTTGGTTTATCCGGAACAGTTACTTCTTCCTGTGGACAGGAGAACAGTAACTACCTTCATCCCTGGACAAACGGACATGATGACTCGACTCAAACTGGTTGCTTTGGCAACCCTGGCTTTAAGTTCCCTGACCGCGATCAAACCTGCTGCTGCCGCTCTTTTTAGCAAGGTGGATTTAGACCCCAACAAACTGCTTTTGGTCGCTTCCCCGTATGGAAACAATGCCCATCAATTAGTGATCGTTGAGCAAGTATCGAACCGTCGCGCTTGTTGGAGTGAGAGCGGCAGCAGCCCCACCACGATCGACCCATTGTTGACCAGCTTTGACTTTACAGGCATTTGCGGACGCAGCACCGATGCCAATGGCTATTCGATTCGGATGGGCGACCAGGATTTGGGACTGCAATACAGTCTGCGTGTGGTGCGGCGCGACGGTGATTTGCTGTTGGTTGGTATGCCGTCGATCGCTCGTAATGCAACTGAAATCCCCATCGGTCGAGCAGGCGGCGTGACCAATGGTTTTGCCAAACTTCAACTCAATCCTGGCTGGCGAATCACGCGCCGAGTCTACAACAACAAGCAGTTGGGTCACTTTTACCTGACCAATGACCAACCGTTGAATAGCGCGATCGCCGCTGCTCCCATGCCGCTGCCAGCAGCACGCACCTTGCCAACAACACAGCCGATCGCGCCAGTCGCGTCGCGTCCTACGCTTGTTCGCCCTGAGATTGTGTTTGCGCCCGGTGTAGCACCCTCAGTATCCCAACCTGCTAGCCCGTCGGTGCCCATTGCTGTGCCGCTGCCAGAGTCAGCCATTGCAACAGGCTCAGGTCGCCCGCTGCCTGTGCGTCCGTTGCCAGTGGCAACCCCAGCAGCAACGATTCCAGCGACGATTCCAGTGTCTGGAACCAGAACACCAGTGCCTGCTGTGAGGCAACCTGCCACGCCGACCCGATCGCCCCTCACAGGTAGACCGATTCGCGTACCGTTACCCGCTGCGGCTACTCAGCCGATCCAAACTGCCCCCAGTCAGGCGGTGCAGCCACCTGTGCCCGTTGCGCCACCTGTCGTTCAGCCTCCGGTCAACCAGCCGCCTCTTGCCCAGCCATCGTCTGCATCAAACTTGCCGAAGCCTACTGCCAGCAAGCCTGGAAACTTTGTAGTGCCAACGATCGTGTTCTAATCACAGTGTTTCTAATCCCAGCGTTTCTAGCAGAGCCGCGCACCTGCTAGAAACGCACGTTTGAAACTGTTTTACCAGATTCGTCTGACATTTGGCACGCCCGTTTGAACTGCTCAAATTTTTGAGACGCTCATACTTTAAGAACGTGCTTTGCGGCTTTGAGAAGGTGCATACGATCGTCCAGCCCGTTATAGCCCCCATTGATCACTCTGGTAACTGTTCTCACGTCGTCATGGTCAGCATCACCACTAAGCTGATTGCTTGCCCAAAACCAGCCAGCGCTGCGGCTTGCCAGATCGGGGGCTGCTAACTTGGTGGGGTTGCTGACCAAATCAATGCCCAACGCTTTCCCACACAAGCCATAGTTCGTGCGACCCGTCACCTGAATCAGCCCTCTGCCTTTGAAGCGCACACCATCACCGCTATGGATATTGCCCAGGTCATCACGCCACTCATAATCTTCACCAGAGGCATACTCCTCAAGTGCATTAAAGCGATCGGATTCGTGGGCAATTTGCGCTAGAAAGTGTGCCTGCCGCAACGGTGTAGACACATTAAATTCGACCATCGTGCGGTTTAAATGGGGTGCGAGAGCATTTAATCGGCTGGTGCTGGCTTCGGGGGCGATCGCTGAAAACTGCTGTACCGTCAGCAGCCGCATTGTACTGGTAGGAAACAGCGATGCATACGGTTGTTTGTCAGAGGGACGGACGGGCAGATTACTCAGCGATCGCAGCAGATTATCCACCAATCCATCTTGCTCGTTTACGTCTCCTTGCAGCTTGCTGGACAGCTCTTGCAGCCGATTTGCTGCTGCTTGGCGACCCGATTTGATGTCTGCAACTGAAAACAAACTAACATACGGAGGCTTATCGGCAGGACGTGACGGCAGACCACTCAAAACTCGCACCAAACCATCGGCCAGCTCATCCGTCTTGCTAGCACATCCTTGCAGCTTGCCCATTAACGATGCCAGACGCATAAACGCCTGGATTCTCCAGATAGCAATTTGCGTCATCGCTGAACCCCTCTTACTTGGTAGTAGCTTAATTTAATATGGCAATCCCACGGCACTACGATCGTCCAACGATTGCAGCGACTGAAACAGTCTCGTGACGTTTTTAATCTCTAGACTAATTATTCCTAATAGATGTCCGCGATCGCCAGTTTTTTCACTACAGCTTTATGAATCAACATGATGACAAGGCTCACCCCCTGGTCAGCATCGGCACGATCGCAGTCTGCTGCTTTCGCATTGTCAACGGTGAGCTAGGATCAGGAGTGATCCTGTTGTCTCTTGCAGTCTCCAGCTTGAGCAGCGATCAATTGGCTTTTTAGCATGGCGTGATGACCAATCCTGCTGACCAACACTCACTCACCGACGTGCGGCGCTCCGCAGATCCTCCCACTCTATGGCTGTCGCTAGCGCTAGGATCTGTACTCATTCATCTGGTGCTGTTCATCCTTGCTAGTCTTGCAGCCACTCAGACCGCAAAGGTGCAGTTAGATCTGAAGCCGATCGCGGTTGAGTTTGTTGATCCAAATACGGTGGTTGAACGAGTGGAGGCATCCAACCCAACGATCGCCGATCGTCCCGTCACACCTTCTGCTAGCATCCCCTCTACGACACAAGCACAACCACCTGCACTGCCGCAGTCATCAGCTTTCAATCCTCCACCCATAGAGCAACCATTTGTACCCCAGATAAGACGGAATCGGGTGCGCCCGCCCATTCAGCCACAGCCTGAGCCGCTTACAACTCCAGTGCCGCCGCCACGTAACGCTCCAGCTACCCCTACTCCACCGCAGTCAAACCCACCCAATCAAACCCTTCCTTCGCAAGAGGTTCCCCTACCAACGACTAATCCCTCTCAAGGGGCAGCATCCGGTTCCACCCCCAATCCGTCTAATAACACCGCTCTACCACCAGCAGCATCAGCGCAACCAGTAGAGGGTGAAAAAATAACACAGTTACCACAAGGGGCAAGCGTTGCAGTAACAGTCTCTAATCCCCGCCCACCGCTTGTGGATGTTCCAGTGCAGCTAGCACAGCCGATCGACCTGCAAAAAAATATCTTGATCAGCTACCGGTCGGCACTGGCTGGGCAAACGATTCGTTTAGAAGCGACCCTTGTCATTGATAGCAACGGGTTGATGCTTGACGTAAGCAAAACGACGCTACGCTCCTCTACTAGTGCGATCGACCCAGAAACCTTGAATGACCTTGCCACACAGATTTTTAGGCAATGGCAGTTTAAGCCAGCTCAAGATAACTTAGACGGCAAGCCGCTAACACCCCCACAGTCAAACCTGATCATTGACGCAGAGCTGCAACTACCCTAGACCAAATTATTTACTTGGATGGCTCGAAGCTCAGGTTGCTCTCCAAACGTCTATAGCCGTTCTCATTTTGAAACATTTGTACTGAGATACAGCAGTTTTCAGACGAGTGCTACACAGGTAACGCCTCTGGCTTTAGGCAAAACAGGCAATTCGTGTGGCACACACAACTGAACCACTATGCACTGAAAGTACATAGGTTCCTGAAGGGCTGAAAGCCCAAGTCAATCCGTCATCGCCTAGATCGTCGTAAAAGATCTGTTGCCTCAGAAGCTCTCGTGCTCTCGTTCTGCCGACAAGATCTTTCACG
>JBGTJW010000118.1:0-4417 GCA_041744955.1 Stenomitos sp.
CTGATTAATCGTCTCGCGGGTAATCGTGGTTTCAAACGAGGCACGCGGGTAGCAATCGGTCACCTGTCCAAGCGCCCGCAGATGCACTGGCTTCCCTGCAATTAAGTCCTCAATCACATAGCCGCCACCCTTCTCGCGGATCTCTTCGCCATCGATCGCTTCCCCCACCTGCGTTGCGCCCAGGTAAAGATCGACCGCACCAAAGCCCGAATAGGCAGGCACACTATCCAACCAGCATTGACGAATTTTGATCGGCGGATCGGTGTGACCCAGGTTAATCATTGCCCCGGACGACTCCATCGGCTCAAAGGTGCCAGTAGTAATGACATCCACCGCCTTCGCTGCCTGAGCGACACCCACCTCAGCGACACGTGCCTTTAGCTCCTCCACCGTCCACACAACGGCACGCTGCTGGCTGATTTTGTCATTAATTTCGGCAATGGTTCGCATAGGGTCAGCGCTTCGTTCTGCTACACCCTACACCCTACACTGTCCGGCTGAATGCTCACAGCAAAGCCCAGACCCTAGCTTATGGGGTTAGGTCTTCGGACGTTGAGCCAGCGTTGGCAGGCGACCCATCAACCCAGTCATGAGTGCCAGGGCAATGCGTCTGGCTAGCTGGCTAGTACGCAAAAGCCACAAACCCAAGCCACGCAGTACAACGAGCGGCAGAATATTGTTTGAAAAAACGCGGTTGAGAATATCTGTAAAGCCCAAAATCACGACGTTTTCTAACTTGCGCCAGCGTTCGTAGGCTTTTAAGATCGGCACTGCACCAATATCTTTGCCCTGCTGATGCGCTGACTGGATGATTTGCGCCAGCGCTGCGGCATCGCGAATGCCAAGGTTCACGCCCTGCCCGCCAACGGGATGACAACAATGAGCCGCATCGCCAATCAGCGCCAACCGGGGCAGCACGTAGCGATCGCTCTGCATCAGCTGCACAGGAAACACAGAGCGATCGCCTACCAGTGACAGAGCACCCATCTGATCGCCATAGCGCTGCTGTAACGCGGCAAGAAAGGCATCATCATCCAAGGCAGCAATCGCGGCAGCTTCGGCTTTAGGAGCCGTCCAGACGATGCGACAGAGATTGTCTGGCAACGGCAGAATGGCAAAGGGTCCATCCGGCTGAAAACGCTCGTAAGCAATATTGTTGTGCGGCTGTTCGGGCTTGATAAAGGCAACAACGCACGCCTGCCAGTACTGCCAGCCGTGAGTACGAATGCCTGCCTGCTGTCGCAAGGGCGATCGGGTGCCATCTGCCGCAACGAGCAGACGAGTCCGCCATTTCTGAGTTGTGCCGTCCTGCATTACGTCTAGCGTCACACCATCATCCTGCACTATCGTCTTAACGAGTGTGGCAGGGCAGCGATAGGTCACATTAGAGCTGGCATTCACAGCCATTTGCAGCGCCTCTAGCAAGACACGATGCTCTGCCACATACCCCAACACCGCCGTACCCAGATCCTCTGGCAAGCACTGTACAACTGTAGCGTTGGCGGCATCAGAAAGCTGAATCTGGTCGATCGGGTTCACATTGGCACGCATCTGATCCCAGACACCGATCCCGTTAAAAATACGGCTGGACAAAAGGTTGATGTGGTAAGCCTGCCCTCTGGCGATCGCGGCAGATTCGGCTTTTGCCTCCAGCAGGGCGATTTGCAAACCAGACTCTTGCAGCGCACAGGCTAGCGTCAGACCGACCAAACCGCCGCCCACAATCACAACATCGTAGTCAATTCGTTTCTTAGCATCCTCATCCAGCGCTGCGACAGTAGCAGGGGACGCACTGGGGATTGATACTTGTGACCCACTGAGGGGCGCGACTGTTCGGCTGGACGCGCCTTCCAGCGCGATCGTGTCTAATTGCTCAAGCGTCATCTTAAAGAAACGTCATAAAGAGACTGAGGCTTCGTTACATACCTTTATTGTGGCGCGAATCACTACAGGGAGCAAGGTAGGGGGCAGCGGTCAGTCATCAGCAGTTAGCTTTTTAGGGTCGTACCAATTTTCTTTTTACATACTAAAAACTACGCTCCCCTTGCGTGCGGCTTCCCTCTTGCTAAGGAGATTGAGGGGGATCAAGCAGGGAGAGTCGTAGTTAGCAATTTTTGAATTGATCTTATTTGCGCTCTAGTTTGGAGACACGGTTCTCCAGCGCAGTGAGCCGATCTTTCGCTTCGATCGCCAGCGTTGCCAGACGATCGATAATTTGGGGATCAGAGGGATCAGTCGGACTGCGTGGCGCTCGACTGGGCGGCACACCACGGACGCTAGAAGGATTCTGCCGACTCAGTTGAGCTACCTGGGCACGAAGTTGACTGATTTGCGATCGCAACTGAAAAATATCAGCTTGCAGATTTGCTGCCGACTGAGCAGCAGTGCGCCCCTGCCAGAGCAGCAACGTCAGCAGTGAGACTGCAACCATCAACCCTACGCGACGTACCATTCATCACCTCACGTTGCATCGTTAGAGAACAAGGTTTGGATGAATGTCCAGAATGCCCAGACAAAGACAGAAGCAACCATGAAAAGCATGAGCATCGCCAGCGCCGAGAAAGGCGCAATGACGACCATCAGTAGCGCTACGAGCAGGAATAATGTCCAGAGGGGATTTTTCATCTCGCTTCGTTGATAGATCACGTTTCTAAGGCTAGCGAGTGAGTTTGCTTATGCCCTCTAGCCTTAGCAGGAGCATAAGCGTAAAGTCATTCTTTTGGCGAACCGTCTACACCCAAGACGGTTAAATCATTGACCAATGTGGGATAAGGCAGCGTTGCCGCAAATAACCCCACAAAAGCAAGGCAGAGTAACGTTGGCAAAAGCTTGGGTCTAACAAGTTCCATGATGGTTGGGGTGGGAAACACAAATGAAGAGTTACAAACTAGTGCGATCGCTTGACAGTAGTAGTCGTTCTTTCAGTGCGGCACACTGCTTAGATTTATTTAGATTCATAGACGATCTATACGTATAGACGATCTACAGAGGCAATAAGTGCCATTACGTACGTGATACTAACCAGAGGGCGATCGCAATTTGCCAGCTTTAACGCTCACAACACCGTATACAGTCAGTATTGGACTGTGGCTTGCAACGCGCTTGCATTGCAGCAGTAGTCTGAACGATGCCTGACACTGCGTTTTACAAGAAACACGGTACGCCAGAGGCTTGAACAGCCTTGATAGGTAGCCACACGTAGGTAAAAGCACATGAGCCGTTACCTGTCAGACTATCGCGTTTAGACCAAGACGGCTTGAAATATCCTAAAATTTCTCTTCGTTCGGAGCAAGTACAGTGTTTTTACGTCAGTCTTAAGTAGTAAGTTCGATTAGACGATAAATTAGATCACTCCTGTGTAAAAGCCGATGCCGATCCGATCGTACAAAACTGCTTTATGGATCGCCCTTGCCGTCGTTATAGGGGCAGTGTGTCTCTACATCCCAGTCGCGTTTCTGTCTAATCAAGCGATTTTGGTGACGGAACTCAATCACCTGGGTGCGAATGCTGCATTGTTCTTTGTGCTGGGGTTTGCCATCATTACCACCCTGGGCTTCCCTGGCAATCTCTCGACGATCGCAGGTGGTGCCGTCTTTGGGCTGTTTTGGGGCACGCTCTGGTCGCTGATTGGTGCCACGCTAGGAGCCATCGGTGCCTTTTTGCTGGCACGCTTCTTCGTCCACGATTGGGCAATGCGTCACTTTGGTCAAAAGCCACTGTTACAGCGCCTTAACCGCGCGATCGCTCACCGACCCGTCAATTTTATTCTGGCAGTGCGCTTCTCGCCCTTGTCGCCCTTTAGCCTCGTTAACTTCCTGTTTGGCTTAACGCCGGTTGACCTCAAGACTTATACCATCAGCACCTTCTTTGGCATTATTCCCCTGACGATCGCGCATACCTGGCTGGGATTAGCAGGCAAAGAGGCACTGAACGGGGGCGATCGTGTGCCCTTCTTTTTAGCGCTGGGTGTGCTGACGCTGCTCTCGGTGCTGCCACTGCTGGTAAAGCAAAAACCCGTAGCACAGACAGAAAACAAGCCTCGTCGAAGCCTGCGATTGTTGAAGTAGCAACGTCTCACTAACAGTATTAACTGAAGCCGCGATCGCAATGCTTATGGAAGAACTAACGCGATGCTCATGGAGCTACTAGCGTGAACGCAACAACTGCACAAACGTATCGCTAACCGTGTGGTCTTTGGTATCAGCAGCGTATTGGATCAGCTTTTCGCGCAGGTCTTTCGCTGCCTCCAGATCCATCAGCGTTGCCAGCAGAAAATAGACACCCCGAAAGCGTGAATCACCAATATGGTCGAGCAACCGTGTTTCGGCATGTGAGCCTTTGCCAAGGAACGTTTGCACCAGAAAGAACTCGGCAATCTTGTCATGGCGGAAGTACCATTCTTTCTTCGCCTCGCCCT
>JBGTJW010000119.1:0-8773 GCA_041744955.1 Stenomitos sp.
AGGGCTTTTTCCAAGACATTTTGGCACTGACTCAATACCTCTGGTTTGAAAGTTGGCAACACCTGCTGGATTTTATGCTCTCTGGCTCTCCACCTGCTCAAATGGCTAATTCCTCTTAAGTTTTGAATTTAGAATTGCTGATATTCGCCCCGTCGTGGGTCTGCTCATCGGCACCGCGTTGCTGGAGGAAACCCGGTACCACAGCGTCATCACGGAGATCAGACTATGAATCCGATTGAAATCTTCTCGCAAGAAGAACTCCTTATGCAAACCTTGACCGACCTGATTCGGAACATTGTGGCAGAAGAGGCGGAGACGTATAACGTCATGCTGGCTGAGTATTTAACCGATTTGGTTAAAGAACGGCTAGTCAAACTGGGTGAAGCAGAAATGGGTTTGATGGCGCGGGGTGGTCCATTAGGTCAGGCATACCGCGAGGTGGTGTATCGTCTCCAAGAGCGCTTAACACCCTACAAAATTCAGTTTGGCTTCAAGCGTTATCAGGAGACGGTGTGCGAACCTTTGAAGGCATTGTCACGCGAAGTGGCGTTACTGCAAACAGCACTGCGGGAATCCAGACGGCAGGATAGAGTCCTGTTCAAAACACCGATCGAAGTCGGAGAGCAGGTCGCATTTCAAATCTTTGCGGTTGGTAGCGCTGTTGATGGCGAAACCGAGGCATTAGTTGCGATGCCGACTAGCCAGCAGTGCTCTTTAGACTTCCATCAAGTGCGAGAAGAGTGCGACGTTGATGGCTTCTGGTTTCCCTTCCAGTTGTCTTACCGAGACCCGGAAATGGGAGAGTTAAGCTTTGTCGTCGATCAGGACGGTTCAGTCGGCATCTATACGAATAACTTTCCAGAGACGCTTTTAAGGAGGGTACGCAAGATCCTCAAGGCGATCGCAGGCAAATTGTATTGTCGTGATACCTCCGATTCGTCGAGTCAAGTCACAGACCAAAGTTTTTGAAAAAGTTGCTTGGGATGGTTTTCGAGCCATGGAATCAACTGGGTTGATTCCATTGAGGCATCCGGGAAGATCGTCAACAGTTCAAAGTATTGCTGGGTTTGCTTGGGAAGCGGTCTGCCTTTTGGATCGTGAGGATTTTTCAATAGCCGGACAAAGGGGTACATCCGGTGCCAGAGCCGACCGATTTGCCCTACTTGACCTGTGACAGAGGAACGGTAGATTGAGCCTTCAGCCATTCTGGCACTGGGAACAGCTTCCTGATAAGGACCGTGGAGCCAGCGAATCGCTTCGCAATCTTCAGGTTCACCTGCCACACGACCCCATACTTGGACGTTAGTAGGATGCCAACTTTCCCGCCAGGGCGCAAGACGGTTCGGGGTCGGAGTGATATGTTGAAGCTGCATCCAGGTCTGCGCCGCTTGCCGAACTTCATCAATGAATGTGCCGACGGTGTCCAGCTTGCGGACTCGCACATCATTAAGTAGCGATCGCTCCCCTGCCCATTGCCAGTGACACCCAATCAGGGGTTTGTAGTCTTCATCATAGTAATCAGGCAGGAACAGGCGATGGTCTGCCCGTCGCCAGGATTTCCCAAAGCCACCGAGCAACATGGCAAAGCGGGTAAGGGCAGCAATCAATTTGGTTAAAGCATCACGCTCCTCTGTTGCGAGAGTTTGAGTCAGATGCCAGATGAGTTCGCCTTTCACCTTGTAAGTGGGCTGAGTGTAGGAGCCTTTGCCAAAGGTTTCCATCTCTAGCTGGAGGGTACGGAAGTTAAGACTGAGCAGTCCTACGGTGCCCTTTTCCATCGCACTGCCAAAGAGTTGGTCGATCAGGCGATCGCCTACTCTCTTCGTTCTTCCAGCGGTTGGTTGAGTAAGACTCCTACTTGACTCAAAGTACTCAACCTGTAAAAAGCTCAAATACGAGATCTGGGAACCCAAGTATGAGATCTGAGAACGCAAACACAACGTTGAAAAGCCTCAATGCAACTTTTAGGTACTACAACACGATGTTTAGGAACCCAGACACAATATTTAGGTACTACAACACGATGTTTAGGAACCCGAACACGATATTGAAGAACCTAAACACGACATTTAGGTACTTGAACCTGATGTTCAGGTACTGCAACACGATACTTGGGATCTCAGATGCGACTGCTGCAAACATATCTTTAGTATGCAAGATCGTTTTTATACTAAGTGAGCGCTACAACAATAACGGTGATCACTCTTGCCATAGCACCCAGCCTGGAGACGAATGGGAATGAAGCGAGAGTAATGGTGAGCTAGTTAGGTAAGTGGTTGAAAGCGCAATCGTCTAGAACGTCTTTTAAAGGCGAGATGGGCGATCGCTGTGCCTGCTCTACATTGAGAAAACTAAGCTATTGATTTAAAGTTTTTACGCCTAATTGGCAACTACATAAATTATCAAAGTTTTTCTCAAACAAAAAATCATAAAAATGTGTATGCTTCAGTTGATTTCAAACCACTTTTCCCTCCGTGCAATCTCACCCACAGGAACAATATTTGGAGCTACAGCTTCTTTGCATCTATCTTCAGCAGCAGCTACAAGAAAGCTTGGATAGTAATCTGGCTCTTCAGAAATCTCTTCAGCAATTTTAATGGAAAGTTTTTCCTCTGTTATTTTTTGAAAGAATCGGTGATACAAGTAAGGTTCGGATACAACACCGTTAAGATAGCTGTGTCGAATTGCTTCACGAACAGAAGTCCAATTCTCTTGATTGAAGCTAAAGAGTTCTAGCGCAACATCCTGATAAAACTTAAGCGTTACTAAATCAAGCCCATTGTATTCTTTAAGATATTTAGAATATAGGATTATTCTACTTTGTTCTTTTGCACGTAAACCTATAAGGGCAACAGTTTTTGCGTCTAAATCTCCTGGGAAATCCTCCAATTTAAAGTTCAACAGAGAATTACTAAAAGGTTGTGTTAGTCTAATAGCCTCTTTAGCTGAATCATATAACTGATTCCAATTTTCCGCAGAAAGTTTTTTAATAAACTCATCTATATGAATGAGTAGTTTTGAGAGTGTTTTACGGCTACCCCAAGTGACCAGAACTAAGGTAAGGAACATTAAATCTACTCCACTACACTCCATATTGAAGTGTTTCTGCCACCAGCTAGCTGTGCCAGCTCTTAATCTTGCATATCGGCTTCTCTTACATAAAGAATGAGAGCGATCAAATAAATTAGAGTAATCTGTGCAAGTTTCAGTATCCGATTTAATTGAGCTGCTAATATTAGCAAGGTGGAAATTAACCCAGTGATCACCCCACAAAGAGCGCGACTTTTCTACTAGATTATCCCAGGGTAAGATAGTAGTAGACCACTCTAATGCACTTCGTTTTGCCTCAATCCGAGCTACTTGAACAAGCTCATCGATTTTTTTAACCTCTAGAAAGTCTAGTTTTTTTGAGATCTTTTCATAACCAAGCCCTGGTACAGAAACTCTTCCATCTCCAAGCCACAAGTCACGCCCCCATAGAGTATCTAATGGTATGGGTTTCGGATAATCTTTAGAGAATGCAATTGCATATCGAGCAGCATCAAATGTTTGACTAATCAAGTCAATGTAGGAAACAATCGGCTGGCGACGAACAGCATTAATTTCTCCACTTAAGATAGCTTCTAGAGCGGCAGAAAATCGCTGCTCATTACTTTCAAAAAAGTCAGTTCGCTTTGCTCTGTTTAATAGATTAAAGCGCTGTGGGTTAATTGGTTCATCAGAAAGAACAGTTGAGAGATCCTCTAACGAAAGATTAGATAGTAAACTTAAATACAAACCATATTTAAGCCACTGCGTTCGTTTTTCTCCTTTTTGTGTGATAACACCACCGAACCAGAGATCGTTTATTTCTTTAACGGATGCGTTTGCTTTAACTAAATCAATAATATCTAGGGCATAATCCATTGGCGGTTCAGTCCCTAGAATTGTGAAGCAATATTTAATAAGTTCGTCTTTACCGCAATCTTTAGGTAGTACCATTGGTTCCCCTTGACCAAGGCGACGGCTACGAGATGGTAGTATGTATCGCAGCCCGATTCTACCAAGAATCATGGATATAACTGTTCTTACAGACCTTGGATGCTGTGTGAATACCCAATCAGAAAGTAAAGTGGCTGCAAGAATCCTAGGATGGCTAATCAAGCGGTAGCCTTCTGCTTCAATCAGAACCTGTAACCGATCGATGAGTGAGGGAAGTTCGCCCTTGTCATAACAACCGGCATAAAATCTAGTCACATTTAACCAATAGAAATTACGTGCTATCGCATCAAAACGATCAGGCTTTGTTCCTCGTTTCTCATTACCGAGCGAGGAGTGTGGTGCCGTTTCATAAAGATAGCTTGCAGCAAAGTATTCACGGAGAGGCTGAACTTCAAATTCGTAAGTGCCCTCAACCCGAGAAACAAGTGCTACTATCCTCTCGAGTGCCCCTGTCAACAGAGTCTTTGCCAACGAAGGATCATATCCTTCATTAGATAGGTAACTTTCAAGTAAAGTTTGGAGTCTGTCCTCAGATATACTACCGTTTCCACCGCCCTGTTCAGCTTCCGAATGAAGAATCCATGCTAAATGCTTGTGAATATCAAGCAGTAGATCACGATGTTGGCGAACCACTAAATTTTTCTCTGCCTCCCGGCTAAAGAAAAGATCGACGTAATTGTAGTAAAGAGCCGTTCGCTTGTCTGGTAAAGAAGAACCACGGGTATGCATTAGACTTAGCAAAATTGTCAATTGCATCGGATTTCTTGCCAGATCTCGTAGGTGCGGCTGATCAAGCTTATCTCTCAGGATTTTCTTAACCTCTGAAGCTTCACGTCCAGTGAGCTTTCTAGCTCTCATCCACTTCTGAGCATACTCAATAATTAACGGACGAGTAACCGATGTTAGTTGGTAATGAGGGAATTTATCTTTCGGAAGCCCTGGCGAATTAGCAAATGCTGCTGGACGGCTTGTTACAACCACTTGAAGGGAGGCAGCATTTGCTTCAAGCCGATTGATTCCACTGATTATTTCATTAACTACTTCTTGCCGTCTATTAATGTCAGCTACTTCATCCAATCCATCAAACGCAAAGAAAACGGCACTGAGTTTAACTATGGAAATTAGATCAGCAACGTCAAAATCAAATCCACCGGAATGATGCCTGACTAAAGCGGCAAGAAATGATTCTAAAGATTTATTCCATTGAGGAGGAGCGCTTTCGGTGCTCTCATACGAAAAGGGATTTTTTCCAGAAAGCCAAGCTGATAAATCTCTTAAATCAATTTTGAATGGTAGGCAAACAGGAGATTCTCGATGAGATTTTGACAGCTTATCTAATGTTTCGTCTTTATGATCATCCGGTAGCGATTGAAAAACTTCTGTCTCCCCCAGTACTCGCATACGGTGTACTTGACAAAGATATTGAGTGATTGTTGATTTCCCTTGTCCAGGTGCGCCTTCAAGCACTATCCAGGGAACCTCTTTTTGCATTGTCGAATGAAGCAATAGAGTAGCTGCCCCCACATTTTCTCTGCTTTCTCGATCAAAAGAAGGATTGTAACTTGCATCATCGATCGCTGGGTCTTCTAGTCTAGAAATAGATTGTTGATGCCTTGTAGTATAAGCAACGTATTCATGGACACGATGATACCGATGCTGTTGCTTCTTTGTAGGAGCGGTTTGAGGAGGAGCAATTGGAACATCAATAAACAGATCAAGAAGTCGATTTTGCAAATCAACTTGTTTAAATTTAACTACTTGCTCAATTAAAAATTGGTCTTTTATAAAAGCCCGAATGGCATTGCTTCGGCGTTCTCTGCTTTCAGATAAACCTGACTCAATAACAGATCTAATCAAATCAGGACCTGTCATCAGTTCTGGATATACCCACTTTAAATCCCAAGCATTATCTAATCGGCGATTGAGATCATCGCGCCACCAACAAACAGAGGGAAGACCAAGTTCATTGTTAAGTAGGTGATTAACTTTGTCAATTGAGCCAGATTTAGGATGAGCTGTTCCTGCAATGTTGGTCATCAAAACAAATTGCTTAGCACCATTCGGAATTTGCTTTTTAATCTTTGGAGCTTCATCCTCAAGAATTTTTATAAGCCATTTATGAGGATCTTTTTCTGCTTGAGGACGACGCACAAACTTAACTTGAAATACTATAAAACTATGGGGTAAAGTTCCTGGATAGTAAGATAGTATGTCACGACCACCATCTGGCTGTGCAACCGGAAAACATTGCAAATCACGAAACTCCTTAAGAAGAAGCGCTTGGCAGAATTCCTGAAACTTCTCTGGATCTAAGTTTTCAAGTGGGTAATCCATGTTCTTCGCTAGCAATGGCTGACAATTTAGAAATAAGAGATAGTGCTTAGATTATACGTACTCCCAAGAACATCGTGTTCTGATGGCATCCAGGACTTCTTGTTTGCTCTACTCTTTGTCCAAGTTGAGAGTTGTTGACTTGCCCATGGCGGTCGCTTAAAGGACGAATGGTCAATTCCTTCCAACTTTCCAGTCGCCGCTTCCGTTCGGCTTGGTCAAATTTCCGCAGATCAGGAGATTCCAGGAGATTGGATGAGCCGCGCGAAATGTCGAAGTAAGTACCCTGACTGGCTTCTTGCGTAAACAGGTTGATGTAGATGGGTTTACTGCCACAATCGCCTCTACTGAGCGGATGAGCGATCGCTCCAAGTGCCCAAACTCCTTCCAACTGCGTGGTCACTATTTCCCGTAATTGTGAAAGCATTACGCTTTGAGTCAAAGCACTACATGAGTGCGATCGTTGGGAACTCGCCTCACCAGCATCAGATGAAATGGAAGTGCCGATTGAAGCTGCTACCGCTTGTGCAATCGCGATCGCTAACGTAAAGAGGAGAGCAACAGAGCGGAACATTCTGGTTTCTGTCTTTCTTCTTTCTGGCAGCGCGATCGCGCTACGATAGCCATGCCGCAAACCTCCAGACTCAATGCCTCAAGCCGCCGACATTGGTAGTAAACGCCTGATTAGCCTTGCTCCCGATGCCTGGGTTTAATGGGTCACGCAACGCTCGGATGTCACCGCTAGAGATGTACTCGCGTCCGAATTTCAGTGGGTCAAGCGGGAAAGCGATGTTTTGGTGAAGACCTACAGCCCAGAATTGGGAGAATTTCTTGTTCTCAACGAATTGCAGTTACGCTACTCAACCGATATGCCACGACGAATGCGGGCATACGCAGCACTGGCAGAAGAACGCTACAAGCTACCGACCTATCCAGTCTTGATCAATATCCTGCCACCCCCAGAAACAGCCACTGTGCAAAGTGGTGATGTGTCCAGCTTTTTAGGCTTAGAGGCTCGTCAGGATTACCGGGTAATCAACCTGTGGGAAGTGGAAGTGGAGCAGGTCTTTCGACAACCTTTACCCTCTCTGGTTCCTTTTGTGCCGATTCTCAAAGGAGGGAACGAACCCTCGGTGATTCAGCAGGCTTTGCTGGTTTTGCGATCGGATGAGCAGTTTAGCCAGTTAGAGTCTTTGCTGGCATTCTTTGCTAGCTTTGTATTGGATACTGCCTTAGTGCAGCAGATTATGAGGTGGGATATGGCTGTCTTACAAGAGTCTCCCTGGTATCAAGAAATCATGCAGCAGGGGTCACGGCGACAACTACTGCGGGTCGTGCAGCGAAAATTTGGCGATCTGCCTCTTGAGTTAGAAACGGCACTTCAGAGCAAAAGCCTGGAACAGCTAGACAGTCTCATGGATACTGCGCTTGAAGCTAACACCCTGGAGGACTTTATGAATGCTCTCTCATCTCAATCTAATAACGCTCAGAATTAGAGGCAGGAAAAGTTCCTCACTTTCCATTAAACAGCCAACTGGTTCAGCAAAGCACGCGGTGCGATATGAGCGTTCCTCAAACGGTAAAATGACAGATAGCCTTTCAGGAAAAGCCGCGATGACTGCCAAAGAAAAGCTGCTGCACGTCATAGAGCAAACGCCAGAGCCATTGCTCACTGAGGCACTGCACTATCTTGAATATTTAATTGAGCGTCATCTTGACGAGCAGGAGGAAGAAGAAGACCTGCAAGACCTGAAAACCATCCGAGAAGAAATCGCTTCTGAGGGCACAGTTCCCTGGAGTAAGGTCAAGCAGGAGCTGGGTTTGTGACCTATCAGGTTGATTTGTCCAAAAGGGCAAAACGTCAACTCAGCAAATTAGATTCTGATACCCAAGCTTCGATCGGTGCAGCCATTGATGATCTGGCAGTTGACCCTCGCCCTTCTGGAGTAAAAAAGCTCAAAGGAGAAGAGACCGTTTATCGCATTCGGGTGCGCGACTACCGGATTTTGTATGAAATTCAGGATGACCAACTACTGATCCTAGTGATCAAAATTGGTCATCGCCGCGAGGTGTATCGTTAACAAACTTAATGATGAATGGAGGAATCACAATCCTCTACCCGCCGCCATCTCCTAAAGGCGATCGTTGGAAACTCCCCTCACCAGCACCAAATGAAGTGGAATTGCCAATTAAACACTTCCTGTAGTCGCCTGTTCTGGGGCGATCGTTGAAAACGCCTTTCAGATGATTTGCTTACCAATTTTGCAGTTGCTCACTTTCAGCCCTTATGAAATAGGCGATCGCTGGAAACGGAGCCAAGCTAAACCCAGCGATCGCTTAAACGGCTTGCAACGGAGACGATTGAAGCAGCGGCTCTTTCCCCTTCACCCCCTACTCCTGACGTAATGAAAATCCTTCTGGTTACTGTGGGTGGCTCCCCCAAACCAATCCTCACCACCAT
>JBGTJW010000120.1:0-18178 GCA_041744955.1 Stenomitos sp.
GGATAAGCTGAAACCCTGATTCTGTCGTTGCCTGAAAAGGCGATTCTTTCGTCGAAGTCATGGCAAAATCCCTTTAACCCGAACTGACGTTAAATACAGTTCTAAGCACTTATACTCATCGCAAAAGTGGGATGCACTCCTTTAAAACAAGAGCAACTAAATCGTCGTATTCGACGTTTAATCTCCGATTTATCACTTCCTTACGCTGTAGATCGAGAGCATGCTGCTTACGAATTAGGAGTTCTTGGAGCAGACGCAAAAGTAGCTATTCCTAGCTTAGTAAAAGCCCTGAGAGATTTAGACATACATGTCCGTGAAAAAGCTGCTCAGTCTTTAGGGGAGATTGGTGCCGCGACACAGGAAACTGTTGATGCATTAATTGCAACCTACCAAGAAGAGTGTGAAAGTTCATCTGTTCAGTGGGAAGCTCTAATAGCGCTTGGACAATTTGGTGTATCTGCTCAGACTGCAACTCCTTATCTCATCAACACCCTGAAAATCTCAGTAGATTCAGGAATAATTCGCCATGCAGCAACAGCATTAGGACGAATCAATCCAGAGCTAGCAACTAAAAATCCCGACTTTAACAAGTTTGTAAATAGTGTAATAGAAAAGCTACATTTGGATTTTGAGAAGTCTGATTCTTGGATGGGGCATCATTCGGGAATATTAGGGGAAATCGGTCCGGCTGCAAAAGAAGCGGTTCCACATTTAATCAGCCTCCTGCAAATGTTCATAAAATATGAAAAATTTAATTATTCTTGCAATCGAGTTGTTGAGGCTTTAGGTAAGATAGGTCCGGCTGCAAAAGAAGCAGTTCCTTGCCTTATTGAACTACTAGAGCAAAAATCAACACCTCTCGGTATAGAAGCTACTACGGCACTAGGAAATATTAGAGCTAAATCTCCTGATGTAATTACAGCTTTAGAAAACGCTTATGCAAATGGAGACTACTATGTTCGAAAAGCGGCTGAGGAGGCTCTTAAAAAGATTCTGAGTGAAGAGGAGGAATCTTGTGGAGATTAAAGAAATTGAATTACCGATTGCTCAAATTACAGAATTCTGTCAACACTGGCAGATCACCGAATTTGCGCTCTTTGGTTCGGTTCTGCGCGATGATTTTCGTCCTGATAGCGACGTTGATGTGTTAGTCACCTTTTTACCAGAAGCGCATCACACCTTGTTTGATCTGGTACACATGGAAAATGAGCTAAAGGAAATCTTTCAGCGAGAGGTCGATTTGGTGAGTCGTCGAGGTATTGAACGTAGTCTCAATTACCTGCGTCGTGACGAAATCTTGTCTTCGGCTCAGGTGATTTATGCAGCGTGACGTACAGCTTTTGTTAGATATGCTGGAGTCTGCGAAATTAGCAACTCATTACATTGCAGAATGCTCCAAAGCTGACTTTCTCTCGGAGATTCAATTGCAAGATGCAGTGATTAGACGGCTTTCCATTATCGGAGAAGCCTCTCGTCGCATCTCAGAAACGACTCGTCAAACCTTTCCTACAATTCCCTGGAATGAAATCAGCGGTATGCGGAACCGCCTGATTCATGAATATGATGATCTTGATTTAGAGATCGTTTGGGATACTGTAAAACATAGTCTTCCTTCACTGATTGAGGAACTAGAAAAAATTGTGCCGCTTGCTCAATAACAAAGGTCGCTCTAGTCTCAAGTTGGCGAGTTGCTGCGAGAACTTAATCACAGCGTATCAAACCGATGCGGTCAAGGAGAATCAATATGGCACAGGTAAAAGTTTTTTACGAACCACAAACAGAGTTGCTCACTGTATTCTGGCAATCCCCCAGGAAAGAGCAGATTAGCACTGAGCTTGGGGATGGAGTCATCCTGATTAAAGACTCAATCACAGGAGAGCCAATCGGGGTAGAAATCCTCTCATATCACCCTGGCGATCGCCGTTTTGATGCCGTTAGCGTTGAACTCGGTCAGGTAAGTCCAGTTCAGTAAAAAATGCCGTTAGCCAATAGCTTGTAGTGGTCTTCGCTTCTTCCGGCTGAAGAGCAGTAGGGCAACCAGCACGATCGCCAGCACGATCGCCGTTATCCAGATAGCGGGGTTGGCAGCTTGACGCACCGCGATCGCGACATACGCCCAAACAAAGACGAGCGTAAAGGTAACATCTGCCCGTCGCAGCGCAACAGTGGCAGCGATCGTGGCACTCACCAGCAGCATAATGACCGTCCAGGCAGTTTCGTTGATGCCCCATCCTTGCCATCCAGCCGCATACAGTGCTGATGCTACATTGACAACCGTTGCGACTGAAATCCAGCCGAGATAGAGGCTAAAGGGCAGGTGTGCAAAGCGCAAGCGATCGCGCGATACCCGCACATTACCGCTGCTCAATTGCAGATATGCGCCAATGAGCGCCAGCAGTATGCCCAGCATTGCCACGATCGACAGCCCAAAGAACCGCAGCGTAAAGAGATACACCCAAACCATCTGCGCGACACAGGCAACAATCAGCAGCCAGTTCACCCGCTGAAATGTGGGATGGCGACGTTGAGCCGGACGAAGCTGGTAAAAGCCATAGGCAAGCAACCCAATATAGATCAGTCCCCAAATGGCAAAGGCATAGTTGGCGGGCGTAATCTGCACCCCTTGCAGAATGGTGTTGGCGATCGCGCCAATGTTTAACCCTTTGGGCGGATACAGGTTAGACAGTACATTTACCGCCAGCGTGGCAAAGATCGCTGTGAGGGTGGCGATCGCCAAACCCAGCCCTGAACCTGGTTCTCGCGTCAATGTTCTCATTATTAAAGCGGTGCTTGCTGCATACTACATCCATCCTAAAGGGATGCAGCGATCCTGACGCTTCTGATCCTAAAACACGGGTTACATTAAATAAGCCGTACAAAACCTGCATGAAGGCTTTATGAGTAGTGCCATTGAGTGGACAGTAGAAGCGGAAGCTCGCTTGAAAGAAATTCCGTTTTTTGTGCGTCCTGCTGCCCGCAAAAAGATTGAGAAATTTGCCCAGGAGTCTGGCATGACTCAGATTACGATCGAGGTTTACGAACAGGCAAAGAAACAATTTGGCTCGTAGAACTGAACGGTAGCGATCAGTCTAGTCAACAATGCGGTCAACTTCTAGATTTACGCCCACTGCAACTGTGAGTTCGGTATGCCGCTAGTCACACTTACTATCGTGATGGTTGCCACCCTGGCGCTGATCAATCTGTTGGTGCTACCACTTGACTGGTTAAGTGCCTTGAGTCTACCAACCTGGCTCTATTTAGCTGGGGCATTAGCGCTACTCTCCTGGTGCCTGGACGATTAGCGCACGGCTATTGCTTGCTTACCCTTTGTCTTCAGTTTGTCTGCTTAAAAGCTTGCAGTCCTGGTCGTGGGGCGATCGCGGTGCTGCCAGACGCAGAAAAATGGTTTGGCAGCGTGAGTAGAGCGACTCATTAGGGCAGACTCATAGAATATCTAGGCGATCACAGACAGCCTCAATCATTGGTAAGCAACGCTGTGACAACGTGCAACTGCGAACCGCACCTCTACAACAGTCTCACGACGTAGATGAGAGGGTTACAGATGAGCAAAAGGCATACTGAAGCAGGCAACCAAAGGGTAACTATGAAGGCAGTGCTACCAACAGAGGATAAGCGGCTAGAGGCTCTGTTGCAGTACCAAATTCTGGATACAGCGCCTGAGGAAGCCTTTGATGACCTGACGCAGCTAGCGGCTCAGCTTTGCGGTACACCGATGGCGATGATGACGCTGGTCGCGGGCGATCGCCAGTGGGTGAAGTCAAAAGTGGGGCTGACGATCGATACCATAGAGCTTCACGTTGGCTTTTGCCCAGTGTGCGTAGAACGGCGAGAGCCTTTGATCATTGCTGATACTACTGCTGACCCACAGTTTGCCAAAAACGTGGTGGTGACAGATGCGCCAAACGTTCGCTTTTATCTAGCGGTTCCTTTAATCACACCGTCAGGGTCTGCGATCGGCACCCTTTGCGTGATGGATCGGCAGCCTCGCGAACCGCAGCCAGCGATCGTGGATGCCCTGCGTCGGCTGGGTCGTCAGGTTGTGAGCCAGCTAGAGCTGCGACTGAATCTGGGTGCGCTGACGGTTGCGATCGACGAACGGCGGCAGGTCGAGGTCGCACTCCAACGTAGTGAAGGACGCTTTCGCGGTGCGTTTGACTTTGCTGCGATCGGCATGACGCTTGTGGGGCTTGATGGACGCTTCTTGCAGGTCAATCGCTCGATCTGCAACATTTTTGGCTACTCCGAGTCAGAAATGCTGACCAAAACCTTCCAAGAGCTGACCCATCCTGACGACCTGGAGCAAAATCTGCGCTTTTTTCAGCAAGCGCTGTCCGGCGAGGTTGAGTCCTATCAGTTAGAGAAACGCTACCTGCACAAGTCAGGGCATATCGTGTGGGTCTTGCTCACATCGGCTCTGCTGCGCGATGCAGAAGGCAACCCGCTACATCTCGTCTCTCAGCTTCAGGATGTTACCCAGCGCAAGCTGACCGAACACGCCTTACAGCAAAGCGAAGCCCATTTTCGTGACCTGGTGCAAAAGCTCTCAACCGGCATTGCGTTGCAGGGTCCAAAGGCTGAAATGCTGCTGGTTAACCCAGCCGCCCTCAGAATGTTGGGGTTAGACGAAGCCCAAATGATGGGGATGTCCTCTCTCGATCCTCGCTGGCGAGTTGTGCATGAAGACGGCTCTCCCTTCCCTGGCGAAGCGCATCCTGTACCCCAGGCGATCGCCACTGGCAAGCCTGTACACAACGTTGTCATGGGCGTGTATCGTCCTAAATTTGGTGATCTGGCTTGGCTTTTAGTCAACGCCGACCCACACTTCAACCCTGATGGCAGCATTCAGCACGTTCTTTGTTCCTTCAACAATATTAGCGATCGCAAGCGAACCGAAGAAACCTTACGCAAGACCGAAACTCGCAGTCAGGCGTTACTCAACGCCCTTCCCGACTTAATGCTGCGGGTCAACCGCGAGGGCGTTTATCTAGATGTCAAATTTGCTAAAGACTTTGGTACGCTCCTGCCGCCTGCTGACATTATTGGCAACTGTGAAGCCGATACGTTGCCTCCCGATGTCGCTGCGAAGCGTCAACACTGCCTGGAGCAAGCCCTTAAAACAGGCGAACTCCAATTTTGTGAATATCAACTGGCGTTAGAGGATGGTATTCACTATGAAGAAGCCCGTATTGCCGTCAGTGGTAATGATGAAGCCGTAATAATCGTGCGCGATGTTACCCAACGCAAGCTGGCAGAAGCAGAGCTAGAAAGCCAAAACTACCGTGCTTACCTTCTGACAGCGATCACTCTCCGCATTCGGCAATCGCTAGAGCTAAGTGAGATTCTGAGTACGACGGTGGCTGAGGTACGCCAGTTTCTGCAAGTCGATCGCGTTCTTATGTATCGCTTTGAACCCAATTGGGATGGCACGGTTGTTGTGGAGTCGG
The DNA here is from genome assembly GCA_041744955.1 of Stenomitos sp. Lineage (GTDB taxonomy): Bacteria > Cyanobacteriota > Cyanobacteriia > Leptolyngbyales > Leptolyngbyaceae > Stenomitos. The sequence continues at coordinate 5,466 of JBGTJW010000120.1, forward strand.
TCGCTCCGGGCTGCATGTCTACATTAGGAGCGATGGTTCAGGACACCTGCTTTAAAGATGGTGGTTGGCAAGTGTACTACCGGGGCAGAACGCAGATCCTCGACGATGTTGAACAGGCTTCCCTCTCTACCTGTTACAAGGATCTGCTGGCTCAATTTCAAGTGCGGGCTAATCTAGTAGTGCCCATTCTTGAAGGGCGCAGTGCTACTGGCAAAACCAGGCTTTGGGGGTTGCTTATTGCCCATCATTGCGCGGCTCCCAGGCATTGGCGTACCTTTGAAATCGACTTTTTGACCCAGCTAGCCGACCAGGTGGGCATTGCGCTAACCCAGGCGCATTTGCTGGCACGCGAAACCCAACAGCGTGAACAGTTGGCACAACATAATCTGGCGTTAGAGCAAGCCCGTCGTGAGGCAGAGCAAGCCTCTCACATGAAAAGTACCTTTCTGGCAACCGTCAGCCACGAAATTCGCACACCGATGAACGGTGTCTTGGGCATGACGGGGCTGCTCAAGGAAACCAGCCTCAACTCAGAACAGCGCGATTTTGTCGAAACGATCCAGACGAGTGGTGAAACGCTGCTGCACTTGATCAATCAAATCCTCGATTTTTCTAAGCTGGAAGCTGGGGAAATGGAGCTAGACGCGATCGACTTTAACCTGAACCTGTGTGTCGAAGAGGTCGCAGGCATCCTGGCTCCTGTTGCCCATGCTAAACGGCTAGAACTGGCAACCCTCGTTTATCGCAACCTACCGACCCAACTTCGCGGCGATGCCAATCGGCTACGGCAAATTCTGACCAATCTGGTGGGCAATGCGATTAAGTTCACCAGCACGGGTGAGGTGGTGGTACAGGCATCGCTCGTTGCTGAAACGTCCACCACAGCCACCATCATGCTCTCTGTGACCGACACGGGTATTGGTATTCCTGCTGCGGGGCTAGAGCGGCTGTTCAAGCCATTTTCGCAGGTAGATGCGTCCACGACGCGACGCTATGGTGGTACAGGCTTGGGGTTAGCCATTGCCCGTCAGTTGGTCGAGCTAATGGGTGGCGAGATTGGCGTGGAAAGTACGTTGGGGCAAGGATCGCGGTTTTGGTTTACGCTGACGTTCGATCGCCCCTGTCGTCCGGCTCCCTCATCGCCACTGGCGATCTCCGCCCCCCTTCATCAACTCCGTCTACTGATCGTGGATGACAATGCCACCAACCGCAAAATTATGCGTTATCAGGTCTCTGCCCTGGGGATGCACGCTGATGAAGCTGAAAATGCAACGACCGCGCTTCAGGCATTACGAAGACACGCCAGTATGGGCATTCCCTACGACGTAGCCGTGTTAGATATGCGAATGCCAGAGATGGATGGCGAGATGCTGGGCTGTCAGATCAAGGCAGATCCACTGCTAGCCAGCACAAAGCTGATTATGATGACATCCTTCAATCACGGGGGTAGCAGTAGCCGGAGTTTAGCGCAAGGGTTTGCGGCTTATCTGGTCAAGCCCGTCAAGCAGTCTCGCTTAGTAGACTGCATTCTCAATACCTTGATGGCTGATCCCTCGCTACGATCGCCCCTCGCGTTGGCACCGTCTGACACGGAGGGGTTGGATGATCGTTTTGCTGCTGGCTCGTTGATGGCTGGCACCACTGAGCGATCGACTGCTTCACCTCCTGACAGCGTTCATCCCGCAATACCTCTGACCCTGTTGCTCGTGGAGGATAATGCCGTTAATCAACGGGTGACATTGAGCCAGCTTAAGTATTTAGGCTATACCGCTGATGTTGCCTCTGATGGCGAAGTCGCGTTACAAATGATGACCCAAACCACGTATGACCTGGTGCTGATGGATTGCCAAATGCCTGGACTGGATGGCTACAGCACAACCCGCGTCATCCGCCGACTGGAAGAAGGACAACGACAACCGATAGTGATTATCGCGCTCACTGCCAATGCAATGAAAGAAGACCGCGATCGGTGCCTTGCAGCCGGTATGGATGACTACCTGAGTAAGCCACTGGGGAAGGATGTTTTAGCTGCTAAATTAACTCAGTGGAGTCAGGTGCTGCTGGCACGGAAACAGACTGCTACCAGTGTGATACCATCCCCAGCAACCGCTGTCCTTCATCCCTCTTCGGCACTACAGGCAGAGGCGATCGCCGCTCCAACCGCCAACCCACCTACGGCTGACAACGCCTTGAGCCACCTGATTGATTGGAATTATTTACATCAACTGTCAGACGATAATGAGGAGTTTGAGCGTGAGCTACTGCATATTTTTGTCGAAGATGTTGGTAATCATCTGGCGAGCTTGAAAACAGCGATCGATCACCATCATTTCCTTGTTATCGAGCATACCGCCCATCATATTAAAGGTGCCAGTGCTAATGTGGGTCTAACGGCAATGTCTGCGATCGCGTCTCAACTTGAGCAAGAGGCACGTCATAATCAAATTCAAGAAGATGCGGTTGAACAATTAGCTAAATTGCAGCAAACCCTTGATGCTGTGCAACTCTTTTTGTCAACTGATACCTGACCCGTAATGTGAGATCTGATGAGTCAGCACTGACAACTCAAGACTGGCACCTCAAGCGGCTGCTTTTACTTTAGTCATTGCCATTAAAGCGATCGCTGTAGTGGTTAGGAAGCTTGGGAGCAAAAGGAATGTAAGGACGATGCCCCTGCACCCTGTCCCAACGAATCCGACTATTGCTATCAAAGATCACTCTAAACCTTTAAGCTAACTTTCTTTTTATGGCTCAAATCTTAGTCATTGATGATGATCCAACCACTCAGATTATTCTGAAAAAAATACTCAAGGAACAGGGACATGACGTTGCGATCGCTAGCGATGGTTTAGAGGGCATTAAACAAGCACGAGCACTGCGTCCATCGCTGATTATCTGTGATTGGCTGATGCCGTTGATCGATGGCTTAGAAGTGTGCCGTCAGCTTAAAACCGATGCCGACTTAGCCAACATTTTCTTTGTTTTGTTAACGTCCCGTGGTGCGATCGAAGACCGTGTCCATGGGTTAGATAATGGTGCGGATGACTTTCTAGCAAAGCCAGTTGATCTCAACGAATTGAAGGCACGAGTTCGGGCGGGCTTGCGGTTGCAGCAAGCAAATCAAGACTTGCAGACCCAGAAAAACCTGTTGGAAGCTGCCTTTAACGAAGCGGCAGAGTATGTGCGATCGCTGTTGCCAGCGCCTTTAGAGGGCAGCATTACTATTGATTCACGGTTTGTACCGTCACAGCATCTGGGTGGCGATTGCTTCGACTATTACTGGCTTGATCCTGACTACTTAGCGATTTATCTCTTAGATGTTTCTGGGCACGGGTTAGGTGCAGCCTTGCCATCTGTCTCAGTCTTAAATATGCTGCGATCGCAGTCAATGGGGGACGTAAACTTCTATCAACCCAGTCACGTTTTAACGGCTCTTAACGAAGCCTTTCAAATGGATAGCCAGAATGCCAAATATTTTACAATCTGGTACGGTGTTTATAATCAGACGAAGCACCAACTGGTTTACTCAAGTGCCGGACATCCGCCCGCCATCTTGCTGCATGACAGCACTGATCAAGGCATTCAAGTCACGCACTTAAAGACGACTGGTATGCCGATTGGTCTCTTTCCCGATACACGCTTTACTGATCAGCGTTGCGATATTGACCGAGACAGCGTTCTCTATGTCTTCAGCGATGGTCTTTATGAGTTCTTTCAGGGCGATGAACTTTGGGGCTTTGATGCTTTTGTTTCGTTATTAGTTGACGATCGGGCTGCGATCGAAACCCACGGTTTAGACCATATTCTCAACCGTATCCATACACTTAATCACCAATCAGCGTTGAACGACGATTTATCGTTACTGCGAATTCGCTTTGGTGCCGCCTCACTTTAATCTAAGCGCTAAAAAATGGCTGTACTAAATGTCGTGAGTTTTGGTAAGCGCTCTTGGTCAGATAGAACGCTGCCATAGAGAGAAACTTATGCAATGTTTGTCTAAACTTTGCGGATATATTGAAGGCAGAAGAGAAGCAAGAGTATTAGGCAAACAGTTGCTTGCTATGGCTAGTAACAGATTAGTCTTCACTGTAAAATCTTGCCCCATTGCGTTGAAAGTTATAGCCGATATGCCTCTATCGTTGGACGTTCTTAGTCATGGCTAATGGTCTTTCCCTTGCTTCTAAAAGCCGCCGTATCCACGTTGCACTGACGCAGCGATCGCAGCACGCGGTGATCTTTCTGTTAATCGTAACGGGGTTGATCAGCACTTGCCTGTTGCGATTGATTCAGCTTCAGCTTGTTCAGGGTGAGTATCACCGACAGCTTGTTGATAAAAACCGCATTGCAATGGTACCTTCACCGTCCGATCGGGGCAACATTCTCGATCGCAACGGCAAACTGCTGGCATCCAATCGGCTGGCGCGATCGGTCTATCTTTCGCCCAGAGAACAATCTAAAGCGCAGTGGGCAGAGACGGCAACAAAGTTGGGGCGCATCCTTAATACGCCGCCTGAAGAGATTCTTGCCAAGCTAGAACAAGGTGGGTACAACTCTCCCGCCCCCATTCGCGTTAGCCGTGATTTGACACCGTCTGCCTTTGTCGCTTTAGCAGAGACACATAACCAGTTTCCGGGGTTGGAGATTCGCAGCGAGTCAAACCGCCACTATCCCCACGGCAGTCTAGCCTCTCACATCCTGGGTTATATCAGTGAGGCAACGCTTGATGATCTCAAGCAGCATCCTGAGTACCACATGGGGATGCTGGTAGGACAGATGGGCGTTGAGCGCATTGCTAACAATTCACTTCAGGGCGTGTGGGGTGGGCAATTGCTGGAAGTGGATGCCGCCGGGAAGATCGTTAAATCGCTGGGCATGAAGCCGTCGCAGCCTGGTACGCCGATGCAGCTAACCCTCGATTTGGAGTTGCAAAAAACGGCAGAAAAAGCGCTGGCAAAGCGTCGAGGCGCGGTCGTGGTACTGGATGTACAAACAGGTGCAGTGCTGGCGATGGCAAGTGGACCCACGTTTGATCCCAATTTGTTTACACGCCGCATTTCTCCAGCCGATTGGAAAGAGCTACAGAGCAGCAGCCAACCCTTTTTGAATCGTGCTTTGCAAGGCTATCCACCCGGCAGCACCTTTAAAGTGGTAACGGCAGCCGCTGGCATTCAGTCTGGCAAGTTTGCGCCCGATTCAACGCTGGCAACCTTTGCGGCACTCAACCTGGGTGGGCACTTGTTTCACGAGCATGGCGCTAGCTATGGGGTGATTGGCTTTCGGGATGCCATTGCCTACAGCAGCAATACGTTCTTCTACCAGGTGGGGCTGGCAGCACAGCCCGAACAAATTTCTAAATGGGCAAAACGGTTGGGGATTGGTACTACAGACACGATGGGCTTGGATGGTGGTAGCCGGGGCTTAGTGCCAACACCGGCTGAGAAAGAGACGTTGTACAAAGAACCCTGGTATGGTGGCGACACCGTCAGTATGTCGATCGGTCAAGGGTTGGTGCAGGCTACGCCGCTGGAAATGGCAGTGATGACAGCGGCGATCGTGAACGATGGCAAACGTGTTAAGCCGCATTTACTGAAAGCCCAAACGGCTGATCCCCAACTGAAACCTGAAGCAACCGGGTTAGACCCAGGCACGATCGCCATCATTAAAGCGGGTCTGATCGACGTTGTGCAAAAGGGGACAGCCAAACAGCTTAACAATGGCTCGATTCCTCTGACGGGCGGCAAGACAGGGACATCCGAAGTGGTGGGGCAACCGGATCATGCCCTCTACGTTGGCTTTGGTCCTGCCAGTAAGCCCCGCATTGCAGTGGCAGTTGTCGTCGAGAATGGTGGTTATGGGGCTGTGTCAGCCGTGCCGATCGCTCACGAGCTGTATAAGACGTACTTCAAAGCTCGCCCCAAGCAGTGAGGTTAACACTCACCTCGACCGGGCGCAGTGTACACCGATCGCTTAGTGAGCCGCCAGTCGTAGAGTGATCTCCCTCAGTTCCCTTGAAAAAGAGGAGTCTTTTTGAAAACCGGACAGGGAGGCTTGGTTCGACGTTTGTCTACAGGCAGGGAGACGATCACAAAAACTATAGCTATTGCCACAGAACTTAGAACATTGGGATCAAAGGGGGGTGGGGGCTTTGCCCCAGCCAGCTTTCGACCTGAGCGCTCAAGCCGAAGGGGGTTCTACCCCTGCACCCCGTCCTCACCAGTCTGGCTACGGCTAGATCATCCGGCAGAAGCGCCGAGTTTGTGGGGAATTTTCTCGGCATTCTCGGCGTTTTTGTGTTAACGGCTTGCACAGCGCTCGCTAAAAAGCTAACAAGTTATGACTTTTACACCTTTTGCAATTCTTATCATTGCCTTAACTTTTCCCCACGAAATCCACAGCGTTTCCACAAGTTGTTAAGTGCTTTTCCCCAAGTAATCCACAGCTTATCCACAAGATTGCAAAAGTTTTCCACAGGCTGCACGAAGGCATCGGTCTTTGCCGCCACGATCGGTTAACTGGGGACGATCGGGTTCAAAGAGCGAAAACCGCCCAAGCTTCATGAAGTTATGTAACAAAAAAGTACCTCAAACCACTATTCTCTCGTGAGTCTTTTGATCGTCTAAAGTCGTATGTAACATTTCGCAGCATTGACAAGACAGGGAATACGACTGCACAATGTGACGACTGGCTTGAAAGCGCACCGACCGATTGCTGGCAAACGCCCATCCTGTCTTAACTTCAGTGATGGGTTCGTCTCCCGGTAAGGTCAGCTTTGCGCTGCGTTTGGCTGCTTAACACACCATCCGTCAAGTATTCGCGTTGCTACATAACGAGATGAATTGCTCTTATCCCAGACCCTTCTCTCTCTCCTCTTGGGGAAGGGATAGGGGCAGGGCAGATCAGATGGCTTCATTTCAGATGCAGCAACGCCAGGTATTCCACTCATTCACCCTGCCCAGATTTAGGGAGAACTAAAATTTCTATGAATAGCACCGTTAGCCTGTTAGTCGAAGTTCCTGAAGTCCTACACGATTCCCTCAAGCATTACTTAGAAATCCGTCCTGACTGGGATCAAGATCGGGTGTTTACTGCTGCCCTATCGCTGTTTTTGTTGCAAAACCGCAGCCCCGATGCTTTCCCAGAAAAGCAAAACCAACGTCAGGCTTCGCGCATTTACCTGGATGCCTTGTTCAAACGCCCAATCGGGCAAAACAATTAGCCAGCAGTCGTTAGCGGTTAGTAGCTAGTAGCCAGTCTCGACGATAGGGCGAACGCAGAAAACTAGCTGGCAATCCCATTCGCAGTGCCTTTCATTCAAAGCGAGCAGTATGGCTTACCAAATTTCAGCGACGAAGCTTCAGGCGTACAACCGCTGCCCCTATGCCTACTACCTCCGCTATGAGCGAAAGCTAACGACGAATGAATTTTTTGGGTCAGCCTCATTGGGTATTGCGCTGCACCAGGCGCTTGCCCAATGCCACCGAGACTGGCACTACGAACAGCCAATACCAGATTTACGCTGGGTGCATCACTGCTGGCGGCAGCATTCGACAGAATTGAGCGCCAACCAGGTTATGGAAGGCTTTGAAATCCTGGAAAATTATTACCACCGTTTTATCGCCAGCGAGGTCGCACTGAGGCAGCCGCTGGCGGTAGAAGGGCGGATTCAAGGCTTTTTGCAAGTCGAAAATTTGGAGTTTTTGATCACGGGACGGTACGATCGCCTCGATTTTCTCTCCGACGGTTTGGAGCTGATCGACTACAAATCGAGCCGTGAGGTGAAGCTGCCAGACGCGACCGAGATTGATGTCCAAATTGGTCTGTACTACCTGGCGCTGGAGCAAACCTACCAGCAAAGCCTGAAATACCTCAGCCTCATCTTTTTGCGTACGGGTGAAAAAATTCGCTTTGAAGCGACAACAGAGCATCGGCAGCGGGTGGAATCAATGATTAGCAATCTGGCAGTGCGGCTACGCTACGATCGCGGCTGGGAGCCAAAAACCGGACGGCAATGCGATCGCTGTACTTTTGTCCGCTACTGTTCGGCAGTGAGTGCCAGCCCTGTGCCGTTGCCAGAGAATCGATCGAAGTCACAGCTTCAGTTGGCGTTGAACCTGTAAGAAGGATGATGCACGTCAGGTACAGCCAGCGCTACATTAAGCGTGAACTTTAGACTAGCGACAGAGATGGAAACGCGAGAACTCGGTACATCAGGCATCCATATCACGCCCATCATTACGGGCACCTGGCAAGCGGGTAAAAGCCAATGGGTTGGTGTTGAAGATGCCGAAACCATCAAAGCCATACGAGCCGCGTTTGAGGCTGGGATCACAACCGTTGATACGGCTGAAGTCTATGGCAGCGGACACTCTGAGCGGGTTGTTGCCGAAGCGCTTTCGGACGTGCGGGATCAGGTTGTCTACGCCACGAAGGTATTTGCCAATCACCTCAAGTACGAGCAGGTGCTGGCTGCGTGTGAACAATCGCTCCAAAATCTGAAGACCGATCGCCTTGACCTATACCAGATCCACTGGCCCTCTGGTGCGTTTAAGAGTGAAGTCGTGCCGATCGAAGAAACGATGCGGGCACTCACCGCTTTGAAGCAACAGGGCAAAATCCGGGCGATCGGTGTTTCCAACTTTTCTCAGGCGCAGCTAGAAGAAGCGGCTCAGTACGGGCGCATTGACAGTCTACAGCCGCCTTACTCGCTCTTTTGGCGCTACGTCGAAAAAGATGCCGTGCCCTATTGTGTCGAGCAGCAGATTTCCATCATCGCGTATTCCTCGTTGGCGCAGGGATTGCTAACGGGCAAATTCGGACCTGATCACAGCTTTCCGCCAGAAGACAACCGCGCTAAGAACAAGCTGTTTCAGGGCGAAACCTATCAACTTGCCCAGACTGCTTTAGAAAAACTACGCCCGATCGCCGATCGCTACCAAACGAGCCTTGGTAATCTGGCGCTGGCATGGCTGATTGCTCAACCGCAAGCAAACGCGATCGTGGGTGTTCGTAATGCCGAACAAGCGGTTGAGAACGCAAAAGCAGGCGAACTCAAGCTTACCGACGCAGATATTGCCAAAATTGACCAGATTGGGCGTACCGTCACTGATCTCCTTGATGACAATCCGTTGATGTGGAACTGGGGTTAGGCAAAAGCCTATGCAGGTCGATTGCTTGGAGCAACTTCGTTCTTACCATTTGTAGTATTTAGGGTGCTAGAAACATTATTCATAATGTGTCCACAGTCGCAAAATTTTCACCGTATGCTCAGATTCAATAACCTCGTACACGAGACGATGCTGAATGTTGATTCGCCGCGAATACGCACCTTCTAAATCACCCACTAATTTTTCGTAGGGTAGTGGATTCTGAAACGGATTGGTTTGAATAACATCAAGTAAAGCTTGCGCCTTCTCTCGTAAATTATTAGAAGTCAGCTTTTTGGCATCTTTTTGTGCCTGCTTGGTGTAGACCAAATCCCAACTCACCACTCCAACGCCCGATCGCACGCCTCGATCGGTGTTGCCAATCCTTCCCGAATTGATTCTCGCATTCCCGGAATTGAAAGCAGGGACAATGTTTCCTGCACCGCTGCCCAATCAGCTTCAGACAACAACACCGCATTGCTACTCTGTCCTGCAATCACAATAGGTTGATGCGACTGACTCACAGCATCAATCAAAGCCTGTAACTGCTGTTGGGCTTCACTCACTGGGATCATAATTCTCCATCCGCTCCAATATGGCGCTCTAGATGATATTCACTGGTTGCAGACACTCCCTTATTATGAGCAATCCGGCTTCTATTGTTTTGATTGCTCTTTAGATAGCCTTCGCTATAGCGATCGCCACACAAAATGGAGCAGAGGCGAGTCAGAAAGCCTACCCAGACTCAGCATTTAACATGATGTCTCTAAGGGAATAGTTTCTCCCAGTCAACTTGATGTTCATCGGTGCTCCAGTTGAACATAAGATTACCTCGCTTACAGCCATAGTTGTTAGGAAAGTCTCCCAAGTCTTTTCTAAAAATCAGTCCATTTAAGTAGGCATGGCTATAGAAACGGTCTCCTTCCCATTCTTCATAGTCTTCAATCACAATTGATCGCTGACCACTGGGAGACGGATAGCTTGTGGAACATAGCAAGCGATCGCCCAATCTGGACTCTTGGAGTTGTCCCAGGAAGAAGGCAAGTATGAGCACTAAGCCGATCATTTGCAAAATATAGGTAACCACTGCAATGGGCTTAGGCAGAGCTGCTTGGCTGACCAGAGCTACAACTATATAGAAGAATAAAACGACAGCAATGCAACTGAGAATAAGACCGATTAGGGTTCCAATGACCAGATTGATCTGAGACACGTCAGCCTTTTCCGTCGCAGAACTGATTTGGGATCCGCTGATCAATAACCAGATTTTTAGTAAGACTACTGAAAATAACGAGATAAAGCCAACGAAAATCCATAAGCAGAGCACGAGCATCACAAATATGCCTAATGGTAATCTCACCGCCCCGCTTCCTATTAGCCAGAACCCTACGATTAAAGACACAAGAGCAAACCGAGTACCCCAAGGAGAAGCGCTTTCACCAAGTGGGAGTAAAACTGGTTGTCTGACTTTGAAGATTAAAAAGGCTAGTAAAACGATCGCGCTACTACCCACAACAGCGGTAGCGGGCAAGCCTAAAAGACTGCCTCGTAGACTGTAGTGATTCACAATCATCAGCCAAAATTGGAAGACGAAAAATGCTGTTAACTTCAGGAAGAGACTTAAACGTTCCTGCATTTTTCACCGCCTAAAAATAGTGCAACCCAACAAGTTGTCTCGATTCTAGGCTGCGGATTTGGCGATCGCTCATAACATGAAGTCCATGTGAGTTTGATGAGTTTTCCACAGGGATATTACAGACAACATCCTGAAAATTCGCCGATTACCAGATCTTTGCCATTCGTAAGATAAACCCTGGTAACTCTGGATCACCACTTACGGTATCAGGATTGTCTAAGACGATCGGTTCCTGCTGAGGACGATAAAGATGCACCGTTCGGTTTTTGCGATCGATCAAGAATCCCAGCACAGCCCCATTTGCTCTATATTCTTTCATCTTGTCTTGCAGGCTGCTCAGCGTATCGTTGGAAGAGCGTAGTTCAATCACAAAATCAGGGCAAATTGGTGCAAAGGAGGCTTTTTGCTCTTCCGTTAAGGTCTGCCAGCGCTCTAGCCTGATCCAGGAAGCGTCAGGAGAACGGGTTGCTCCATTCGGCAGAGTAAACCCAGCGCTGGAGTCAAATACTTCCCCGGTGCCATCCTGGTCAGCCCAGTTAGCCAGTTGTTGAGCAATTTTAATGTTTCGGTTCCCTGTATCGGCGAAAGCAGGCGGCATAATGATCACATCTCCGCTGGCAGTGCGTTCAATGCGTAGGTCGCGATTGGCTAAACAGAATCCGTAGAACTCTGCGGGAGTCATGGGGGCGATCGCAGGCAAATTCACTGTCAGTGGACTGTTTTCCGTTTGAATGAGCAGCGTTGTCATGATTGCCTCTCAGACTGTAAAGGGGAAAGAGGGACTAAAATCTCTGTTCGACAGCGCTGCAAGCCTTCAAGGACTTTGAGGATCGATTCACTCAAACGCTGTTGGGATAAACGCTGTCTAAGGGCGATCGCTGTACCTATTATGCTGGCACGTTCCTGACGTTTTAGCGATGACCAAAAACAAGGAAAGCTTTATGAATTTGGACGATCGCGTTGGCAGTTGTCTTTTTAGAAAGACATTATTAGGACTACGCCAAGATCTCCGACTTCTACAGTGGGCTAGAGCTTTAGTTTCGCTTTAACCAGAAGTCGGGGATCTAAACGCTTTGTGGACTACGCTGAGATCCCCGACTTCTACAGTGGGCTAAGGCTTTGCGCTTTAACTTGCGGTTTGCGACACATTCAAGTTTTCTCTCTAAATACAACTTTCCACGCTTCGACGGTGCCTTTACCCACTTCGATATCTTTTGTTTTGCCGTTCTCCCATACCAACCGGATTCGCATATTTCCGGTTGGAGCGCTGGCAAGAGCGGTTGCTAACTCAGGCTCCACTGCTCCATCCTCATAGGTGTAAACCTGACCGTTAACAGCAAACAGAATGGCTTTGGGTGTCTCGTCGAAGCGGTTATAACGGTAGATTGGCTCCTGCTCAGAGTAGCTTTCTTCAACTTTTTTACCCTTCTTTTTAACCCAACGAGTGCGCCAAACAGTTTTATAGCCAAGTAGTTCTGACTCATACCAGGTATAAGTAGCGCGAATGCCGCCTTTTGACCAGCTTGTGACAAAAACAAACCCATGATCGGAGGGGCTAAAGTTTTTGTCATAAACAACAACCCCATCAAAGGGATCGCTGATGACTTGAGACCATTGCACCTTAGCATTGCCATCAATCGGCGCAGGTTGAACAGCCTCAGCGGTCGATCCCATGAACGCAAACCCGATACTAAGCCCTAACGCAATTACTTGTTTCTTCATCTCAATCTTTACGAAAGCAACTGATGACGTGGAACTTGTCTAGCGATGCTAGTGACTAATAGTATTTTTCTACAAACGTTGTAAGGGCGATCGCGGACAATTCGTGAAAATCAGGAGCAGAGGCAGGGGTCGCAGAGGAGGCAGCAAAAACGTCAGCCTCAAAACCCTCTAACGCATCGCTACTCAAAACTCAAAACTCAAAACTTTCCCTC
>JBGTJW010000121.1:0-16126 GCA_041744955.1 Stenomitos sp.
GTGCCTGTTGTGCTTGACTCCAGGCGATACCCAGTGCCCCACCCACCCCTGCTGCCACCAGCAAAAGAGTGCCAGCAATCACGGTGGAAGCGGCACTGAAGGTATGCACCAGCTTGTCGAAGGTCGTTTTGCGGATGAGGGACTGCACGGACTCTGCGATCGCTTTCTGCTGTGCCTTTACAGCAGTGCGTTCATACTGCTCTAGCCCCTGCTGATAGTGCTGAAGCTGCCCATAAACCCGCTCTTCCCACTGGTCAAACAGAGTAGACAGTTCACCTGGATGCTCTTCTAGCATCAACTCTAACCGTCCAGTGGCAACCAGCATCAGAAACAAGGGGTCATCCGGATCGAGCTTCAACTCCACGACTAATTCATAGACCTTGTTCTTAAAGCGCTCATCCTGACCATCCAGTGCCAGTGATAGGAGCGTATCTTGCAGCGTGCGTCGGCGTTGGCGAATTTCTTGCTGCTGTTGACGAGGATAAACGGTTTCAGGCTGCATACCAGCTGGAACAGATGCAGGTTCATCTACTAAAGCATCAGGCACTGCCTCTAGCAAAGCATCAATCTCATTGGGTTGTGGCGGTAATGTCATGTCACCTCCTTCGCTCGCATCCATTAACTTGCTGTTGTTGGTTGAAACCCTTTAGCAGGCTTAGCTGCCGAGTGGAGCGATTGCAGTTCCGATCGTTTCGGCGCACCGTCCCAGAGTTTGGTGGCATCTACCTGCGCTGAAAATTGCTTGAGGAAATTGACAATCCGCTGACGCTCCAGGACAAAGAATGCGTCCGATTTTTGGATCGCCTGAGCAAAGTTCCAGCCCAGTTCGGTGAGGCGATCACGCTCATAATGGGGAAACTTGGGCAGTGCCATTTGCTGCATCTGTGGCAATTGCAAGAGTGCCTTAAACTCAGAACTATGCTCGACACTCTCCCACTGTGTTTGCAAGGATAGCCCCTGGTTCTTCACCAGCACATGAACGACCTGTTCACCCTTAGACTTGTAGGCTGCCACTGACTCCTGGCATTTATCCAGACTTTCTTGCGTAGCATCACACAGGAACCATTTCACCAGAGTGACCGCATGCCCCTGCTCTAAATCCCCCTCAAACAGTTTGTTAGAAACTTTTGAAGGCGCGAGCTTCAGATCCAAAATGCCATCCCGTTCCAGCCAAGCTTTGACATAACGATGGGCACCCGCAGGCAGATTCATCACGACCGATAAGCCTTGCTCCAGAGCCGTCCAAATGCGATCGGTACCACGATATTCCAACTCACTAAAGGCAAGCTGTGCGGCATCAGGATAAAAGCGCTGCACATTGTAGTTGGACTGGTCGGCATCAATGAGTTGAATGGCATAGTCTTGAGTCTGGCAGTAATGGGCGAGGGAACGGGTAAAGAGTGACTTGCCCTTACCGCCCAGTTCAGAGTCGATGAGATGAAGTTTGGGAATGGGTTGAGCGGGTTTATGCATGATTATCCTCACTAAAAGTTGAACTGAATATCCATCATGTCTTTGGGTGCTCCTTCGAGCTGATCAGAATCGGAATGTCCATTGTCAGAAAAGGGGATTGCATCCTTGACAGGCAGTGCTGATAAAGGGGTTGGGATTTGAGTCTTTGAAAGAGGCGAACGGTCTCCATCAGCGACAGACCGGAGTTGGAGTATTTCTCGGATGAGCCGTGCTCTGGCTTCCAACGCACAGATTGCTGTCCACCCTTCCTGTCGCAGCAGTGACGCATCGGCGGCTTCGCCCTGCTCCAACAGCGCAAAGGGCAAATAGTAAGGCGTGATGGCTTCTAAAATCAGATCTTTGGATGGTTTACGCGAGTGGCGAATATATTCGATGAGTTGCCGTTCCAACGAGTCTGACTCTGCCCTCAAAGTCAAATACAGCGGTGTTGTATCTGTCATGTTATCCTCCTTGATACCTCACGCTGACGCAGCCGAAATCGACTCCTGAAGTCCAACGGATCGACACAACATTTGAAACAAGCCGTAGACATCCACCAGACGATTACCCATGTCACTCTCAAGCACTTTAGGTAGAGTGATTCCGGCATGAAATAGGTGGGGATAGTGGCTGTAATACTGCATTAGATCCTGCTGCAACAGATCGGCGGTGCCACCACAGAAAACCAGATGCAGGTCTGGGCAATGCCGCAACGGCAGCACCTCATCTAACCAGGACAGTAGCATGTGAGCATACTCAGCACGGGCTTGCTCAACCACAATCGCTAAATGTCGAGCTTCTTCAATACGTTCTGCATCTTCGCGTGCATGAGCTATACGAATGTACGGTGTAAGGCTCTGCTCCTGGGTTGCTGTTGCGATCGCACCCAACAGTTGCTCCGCACGGTAGCCACTCGTTTGAGCCATCACTTTTTCAATGCAGCGCACAAAGCCTAAATTGGAGGTTTTACCCGCATTGAACATACCCTGGTCGGCAACCAGCACACTGGCATTGCGATAGCCCAACATGATAAAGCCAAACACCTGTTGAGTAAAGCGATTGCCCAGCGTTGCCCAGTGCATTAACGCAATACCACCACACTCCGGTTTGCAGTCAAACCGCTCTAGCATGACCCGTAATGTGCCTGTTGATGTGTTGAAATGATAGAGAGCTTCACCCAGTCGTGCTTGTAGACGCACCCGGTCTTCATATTCACCAGGTGGCAGCAAACAGGCGATCGCAGCTTTGAAGGAAGGACGTAGATTGAGCCGTTGCTGGATGACCCAAGTTGCTGCCAGCGTTTTAAAGACAGCCCGCTCATATTTCAAAGCAGTGAGTCCGGCATGGGCATAAAAGTGATTCTTGGCGAGAGAACCAACAGCATGACATTGATTGTTGGCACAAACCCAACTGCGATGCTCTGGTGCACCAACGCCTAATTGTTGCATTTGCCATTGTTCCACGGTTGTTTGAGTCAGAGGCGCAACTTCAGGTGGCATGATCAAAAAACTGGGTGCTGCATCATTCAAACGTTGATATAGTACCTTTGTTGAAGAGCCACCGAAGTCCAGCGCGATAATAACATCGGGTTTAGACGCTCTTGGCATGATGTCTCCTTAGTGCTTTTTAGAGAGATTGGAAACCATCCAGCCAACTTTTGTTGAACAGGAAGTACGGTTGTTGGCTGTAGGGTGTTGAATCTTTTGCTTAGCACGCCCATTAAACTGACCGATTCGAGACTCAATGGTGTATCTTTCGGTAGATCTTAAGGGGTCGCAGACGCTTAGTTTAGAGTTGACTGTCAACATGGCTTAAACAATTAGCGAAGTCTTTTCCATCAAGATCAGTTTCCAAAGCCTACACACCCCTTTCCGAACAAGGTCTTGTGCAGGGGAAAGCCAACGACCCATTACCCAGAGACATCGTGACTCTTGATTGAATGTATCCGGACGGCGCTCACTATTAAGATCAAGTCGCTTACAGTTCCTCCGAGCGACACGCGCTACACATACTCACACAAAATATCGGCATGTTGCCACATAGCTGCTGAACCTTACTGGGGATAGTCACTTTTGGGCAGCAGTTATGGCATTGATGTCCGTGAAAATCATATCAAGTTTCCCGATCGCCTCCAGTTCAGCGTCTTCTTCGGGGGACAATGCATTAGCTTTCTTCTTTTCTCAAAGCTCTGCCATACGGGTTCCCAACGCTTCGGTAAATTTGAAGAGTGTCATCCCGTTGATGTGTTCAACGCGGATACATGTGGTTACTCAAGAGAATAGTCGAATGACAACTGGAGCCATTGATTTTGTCCTGCATAGCTACTTCGTTGTACCTGCTGCTAGATTATCGACCAAACAGCTTATTTCATGGGTACGAGCTAGCAATGGTTTTACGTCTGTCAACCGAATCACAGCCATCTAGCAGGTGGTTCCCAATCGCAGAAAGCTTTGCCTCTCAGCCTCAACTGAAAACTTCTTGTGGAAAGAAAACCATTAATAAGCGCTCGTCAGTCGTCTCTGAATCACCTAACAGCAGATCAGGAGCAGCACTATAAAAGGCTTTTCCACAAGCAACGCATAAGAGTGAATCACAGCAAGCAATGTCAATGACCGGGGTTTCTCCAAAAAGAGAAATTAAGTACTAATCTCAGTCGCGATCGCTGACTTTGAGAAACCTTTGAGGAAGAGGCAGTACAGTGCTTAGAAGTTTTTCCAAGACAAGGAATCTACACTCGATGCCATCACATAGTGAAGTCACATTGCCAATATAAAGAGGTGGCAAGCAATGTCTACGTCTGATCCCTGCTCTGTATTGCTGTCTTCCTTGTGGTAGACGAAGTGCATCATGGCTGAATAGCAGCATGGGCGCAACATCCACAAGCCGCTAACGATGCATCAAGGAGTGTTTCTGATGGGAATCAAACGTGAAGTCACCATTCTGTTAACGACAGAAGAATACGAGCAGCTAGAGCGTGAAGCGAACCAGCTTGCAGCATCAGTGCCAGACTTGTTTCGTCACTATGTCCTGAAAAAGCCACTCCCCCACGCAACGCTTACTCAAATCTACTGGACACTCTGTCAGATCAATGAAAAGATGCAGGTCTTCACTGATCAGGTCATGCAGCAGCAAAATTATGGAAATCCCATCGTTGTTGATTTGCAGCAGTTGACGAAGGCGTTGGATCAGATTAAAGCCTTTCAGCGCTACATCGTTGGCACCCAGGCATCTGAAACCATGCATGAGGCTGATGGGCAGGCGAACGAGTGGTTGGACTGGGAGGAAGCATGATTGGCAAGCATACGAAGGGCAAAAGTCCCTATCGCCTCGTGCAATATCTCATCACCAAACCAACGGCTCAGGTGTTAACCAGCAACCTGGGTAGCGATCGCCCAAGTGAGATTGCCCATGAATTGCAATGGGGCTGCCAACTTAACCCGCGCACTAAACTCCCGATCTACCATGCTTCGCTCGGCCTGTTGCCGCAAGAACGACTGAGTGATAGCGAGTGGCGGAATTTGGCACGAGATTATTTAAGGGCAATGGGTTTCGATGCCTGTCCCTACCTGGTCGTGCGACACAACGATAGGAGGCACGACCACATCCATATTGCGGCCAGCCGTGTGCGCTTGGATAATGGTAAATGCGTCAGCGACAGTTGGGATCATCTGCGTTGTCAAACTGTGCTCCGTAATCTGGAGCAATGCTATGGGTTACAAACCACACCCTCAAGTTGGGAGCAGGATCGTAAAGCAGCCACTGTGGGCATGATGCGACTGCACGATCGCACTGGACAAGCACTCATCAAACCGAAACTGCAAGCACTGATCGATCAGACCTGTGAGCACTGCTCAACTGTAGAGGAACTAATCGACCATTTGCAGCAGCAGGGCATCGAAACACGCCTCAAAGCTACACCCACTGGAGCACTGGGTATCTCGTATGGTTGGCACGAAATGACCTTCAGTGGGTCACAACTGGGTCGCGCCTATACAGTACGCGGGTTAGCGCAATATCGGCAGCTGAACCACACACTGTTTCCACTGCTTCAACACACGCAAGCGGCTGAAACGGAGAATGGAGCCAGTCAACAGCAATGGGTAAACGCGTTACTCCCGACCCTGCAACGACTGATGCAAGACTCGCGTTATCAAATGGATGAAACTAGCGCGTGGGTTGAGCCTTATTGGCTTGAGTGGGACAAAAAGCAGGTCAGCGTTGAGGCGACAGATGGACGGGGTCTGCTTTTGAAGGTCAAGCTTGGCGCGTCAAAGATAATTCAGTCTGCAAAGTTGCAAGCGGTTGATGTAGCGTGGCTAGAGTCTGCTGCTGAGCCATCAATGACTCCAACGGTTCAGCAAACTGTGCAAGCAAAACGCAAGCAAGCGCAACAGGAGCTATGAGAATCAGGAGGTTCGCTCAGAAAGAATGTCAACAGGGAAGACGACTGTTTGGTGTGTTGTGGAAAGTTATTTTAACGAGGATTAATCTTGCCACGAAGCCGTCTCATGATGGTTCGCAGCGATTTTACATCCTGGCTAAAGCTTGAGCTGATGATTACAGGAGCATTTTGCGATCGCGCCTCGTGAATCGACTGATTCGTGCGATTTAACTGCGCTTCAATGCGCTGTAAGTGTTCAGAGACTTTCAGAAACACATCACCGACAAAGCGAGGTAGGCGCGTACCCAATGTTTTGCGACGAATAAATTCGGTCAGTGATAGGTTGTACTGCGCCGCACGTTCAGATGTCACCCAATGTTCTTGCTCAGTCAATTTAATTTCCACTCGCTTTGTCGCACGAGGTGGCGTTGAGTTGTTGTGATCAGAAAAGGGCATGGCTGACAACCTCATTTTTTACAAAGATCCGGTTGACGAAGGTAGATGCCTGATTTCTGGACACTCCCCACGCGGGTAGAAGTTTCTTTATAAACCCAAAGCTTCAGCTCGCCCTCTAGTCTTAAGGTAGAACCTGTATTTTCAATCATAAAAAATTAAAGGCTTCATCCACCTTAAGAAGCAGACGTGAAGCAAAGAAAGCAAAAATAATCGTTTTGATGAGTGATCGTTGTGCCCGACATCACCGCTGCAAGTGCTCGCTGCCTTCGATTGCTACTGATCAGCACGCCGCTAGAACGATGAGCTTGACTAGCTTAGCCACCGCAGCAAAAATTAAAGGCACTTTACTGACTCGCTCCCAAAGGACAGAAAAGCCGTTTCTCCCAACCCTTAGCAGCCAATGTGAAAGGCAAGGGGTGCTGACGCTTCACTGGCTTAGCCGCAGCCGCAGCTCTCTCTCGTGACAGAGGAAACCGATCGCGGTCGAAGCCGATACCGATAACAGCGGTGGGCAGCTACCCCGCCTGCGTGTTGCAGCTATTTATCAACCATGAACATGAACGTCAATGTTGCCCAAAGCCTGGAGTGCGATCGTCCTGCACTCCGGCAAATGACGATCCAGTTCCTTCGGCGCATCGGTTTTAGCCCAGGTGCCAGAATTTGGCTCCGCATTTCCTGGGACCTGCCAAAGCAGTTTATGCCGTCGCGATGGGAGTCCTACGAAAAAGCTGGTAAAGCGGTTTATCAGCACTATATCTTTTGTGGCAAAGTTACCCGACTTGGGTTCAGCCTGCACAAATGCAAATATGCCGGACGGGATAAGGAAGGAAATACCTGTTGGAAGCTAAATCGAACCCGTTACAAAGATGGCTGGCTCATCGCGTTCAAATTCTCGTGCCTGGGTGCGACTGTTTGCTTCTATCCCAATCAACCACGCGAGGGTATCAGCAACCAGCATGTGCAGCAGTGTCAGTGCCTGTTTTACGAGATTGACGACCAACCACTTGATAAGCAACAAGCCGCCTTGCAACGACTGACCCAGCAGCTTCAGCTTCAACCTACGGCGGTCGTCTATACGGGTGGTAAATCACTACACGTCTACTTTCGATCCAGTCAAGCGTTGACTCCAGAACAGTGGCTCACGCTCAATCGTAAGTTAGCCATTCTTCAGAGCGCTGATCCTGCGATTTGCAACGTGGCTCGTTCCATGCGCTTACCGGGCATGCTGCGACGCAAAGTGGTGGATGACCACTTGAGTCAGCCCATACCTATCACCCTAGAGCAGGAAACAGCTTGTCAGTACAGCCCAGAAGACCTGGAAGTTGCCTTGAATGCAACAGGGCTCTTTCCCTACCCTCTGTGCGATCGTCGCTGGCGGCAATGGGTACGGCTCGTCCATCAGGCAAAAACAGACGCAGCCGTTGACCCCCACTCCGCTTTGCAAGAGCCACCACCTGCACCATCCCGTCTGACTTTGCACCGGCAGCAGGATGGACAGCCACGCATCGTTGATCCGCGTTTAGCAACTCTCATCAAACGACGCGCCAGCGGCGCAGCCATTTCCCTCTTTATTTGCCTGACTCGACATGATCAGGCGTTGTTGCAGTGGGGCGAAGGTGAGGGCAATCGCAATAATGCAGGCTACAAGCTGGCACGCAACTTGCTGGGTACGGCAGCACTATTGGAGGCAGAAAGTATTGACTATTCCCCGTCTGCCCATGCTTTGTTCCAGACGTTCTGCGATCGCTGTTCCCCTGCCCTTGATTCGGAGGAAGCCGAAGCAATCTGGCAGAGTGCCAGCAAAACACCCGCGACTGCCAGTCGTCCACTCGCTGCCATCCTGAGCAGCATTCGCTGGTGGCAACTGAGACAACACTATCGACGCAAGTCCCAACCCAAAAAACGCGATCGCCAGCCGCGTCTACGTCAAGGTCGCGTCACCTGAACCGCTACCGCTGTGCCGGGAGGGCAGTATAGCATCTCGGCATAGCATGACAGCAACACAGTCTCTGAGTAAAACAGGTATTCATCGAGCCACACTTGCAAAGCTCCAAGTATTGGGCATTCACGGCTTATTTGACCTGTTGCACTACTACCCCCGCGATCACATCCGCTACAAGCAGGTCAGAATTTCTGAAGCACGCGTTGGTGAAACCGTGACGATCGTCGGCAAAATCAAGCGCCACAAAATCTTTACCGCGAAGCATGGCAAGCTGACGGTGCAAAGTTGGACGATCGCTAACAAATCCGATTCTGCTACCATTACCTGTACTCACTTCCACTATCACAAGCGTTATCAAGCGCAGCAATGGCGATCACAACAGGATAGTTTTTACCACCCCAATCGAATCGTCATGCTTTCCGGCAAAGTCAAGCAGGACAGTTACACGGGTGGTAAAGCCATTGAAGCAGCGGATGTGCGAGTCATTGATCTGGCAGGTATTCCTTCTACCGCAAATGATGATGTCATTCAACCTGTTTATGCACTCACCAAAGGCGTAACGGGTGATGTGATTCAGGATTGCGTGCGATTGGCGTTGAGCAAGACACAGATTGTTGATCCGCTCCCTGCCAAACTGCGATCGCGGTATAGCCTGGTAGGATTGCAAGCGGCGATCGCTCATATCCACTTTCCTCCCAATCAACCAAGCCTTGAAGCTGCCCGTTACCGACTTGTCTTTGATGAATGCTTCTACCTACAACTGAGGTTACTGCAACGTCGGCACGCCTTGCGCCAAATACAACGAGATGCTCTGTCCACTCAGGGTGCTTTGCTGGAGCAATTTTATCAAATCCTGCCCTTTCCACTGACCAACGCACAGCAGCGAGTCATCGCTGAGATTTTGCATGACCTCGCTCGGCCCACCCCGATGAATCGTCTAGTACAGGGTGACGTGGGTTCGGGTAAAACTGTTGTAGCGGTGGCGGCAATCCTGGCAGCGATTCAGTCTGGTTGCCAAGCTGCCTTCATGGCACCCACAGAAGTTCTGGCAGAGCAACATGATCGCAACATTACTGAGTGGTTCAAACCCTTGCGGCTACCCGTGGCATTGC
Organism: Stenomitos sp.; assembly: GCA_041744955.1. Classification (GTDB taxonomy): domain Bacteria; phylum Cyanobacteriota; class Cyanobacteriia; order Leptolyngbyales; family Leptolyngbyaceae; genus Stenomitos. The sequence continues at coordinate 9,344 of JBGTJW010000121.1, forward strand.
TAACTGGCTCCACGCCTACAAATCAGCGCCAAGAGCTTGATGAGAAACTGCGATCGGGTCAATTGCCGCTGCTGATCGGCACTCATGCGCTGATCCAGGCTTCGGTTACATTCCATCAATTGGGTCTGGTGGTCATTGATGAGCAACATCGATTTGGTGTACAGCAACGGTTGAAGCTGCAACAGAAGGGCAAGCATCCCCATATGCTCAGCCTGACTGCCACGCCTATCCCTCGCACTCTGGCACTGACCTTACATGGCGATCTGGATGTCAGCCAGCTTGATGAGCTTCCCCCTGGTAGACAAGCGATTCAAACGCAGGTGTTCACTGAGGCGCAACGGACGAAAGCACATGATGTGATTTGGGAACAAGTGATGCAGGGGCATCAGGCTTACATCATCCTGCCGCTGGTGGAAGATTCTGAAACGATGGACTTGAAGTCAGCCGTGAGTGAATTCCAGCACTTGCAGGCAACTATCTTTCCTGAGTTTCGGCTTGGCTTATTGCATGGACGGATGAGCAGTGCCGAAAAAGATGCAGCCCTGACTCAGTTTCGCTATTGCCAGACCCAAATCCTCGTATCAACAACGGTGGTCGAAGTTGGTGTGGATGCCCCCAATGCCACTGTCATGCTGATTGAACATGCCAATTGCTTCGGGTTATCCCAACTCCATCAACTGCGTGGACGAGTTGGACGAGGCGTTGCTAAATCCTACTGTCTGCTGATTAACACCTCCAGTGCTGAAGCTACCCAGCAACGTCTTCAGGTGCTGGAACAGTCTCAGGATGGCTTCTTGATTGCCGAAAGGGATTTGCAGCGACGCGGATCGGGTGAAATCTTGGGCACCGCTCAAGCGGGGATGCCCAACTTTGCGCTGGCAGATCTGGTAAACGATGCTGGGATTCTGGAACAGGCACGAGAAGCAGCTGAACTGGTGATGCGGAAGGGGCATGCCCTGCGGTGCTGGGAGGGTTTGATAGCAGAAATGAAACGACGCGATCGCCATTTTCTAGGTGCTGGATCAGCGCTCAATTGATGTTGGGATGTGTTGGGCAGCTTTTACTTGCATAATCATCGAAAGCAAGCTGTGTGGGAAGCTAGAACTCTTTCAACCCTATGTAACAGCGCCTAAAGCAAGCAGCGTACTTTTTTGAGCTTCCGTTAACCCTCTTACTCCCGCGATGTTCATACCTTCATATGGTTTCCTAGCCTTAAGTTTTTTTATGCACTTGCTAGTCTTAATATCCCAAACGCTTATTTCCCTATCTCCGCTACCGCTTGCAACAAGCATATCATCAGGACTAAATGCAATGGACACTACCCCGTAGGTACATCCCTCAAAGACAGCAAGGCATTTACCAGTTTTAATATCCCACAACCTTAATGTATGGTCTGCGCTGCCACTAGCTAATAATTGACCATTTTGACTAAAAGCAACTGTCCATACTCGGTAAGAATGTCCCTCTAATGTCCTGATACATTTGCCCGATTGAACATCCCAAAGTCTTACAGTTCTGTCCTCGCCACCGCTAGCTAGCAATTCACTATTTGGACTGAAGACGATTCCCCAAGCTCGATAAATATGCCCAGTTAAAGTTTTAAGAAGTTGATTGGAGGCAACATCCCATAAAGAAATCGTTCCTGAGGTTGAGGAATCTTCATTACCTAGTGCAAGAATTAGGCCGTCAGGACTAAGAGCATATGACATACCATACTCTTCAAAGTTTTCCAAGCTCTTGATGCACTGCCCTGTGTTTATATCCCTTATTTTAACCGTATGATTATTAGTAGTAGCAATAAAAATCTGATGATATTTATTAACAGAGATCGTTCGTATCCTGTCCTCATCTTGAAAGACCTTGATGCATTTCCTCAATTCAACATCCCAGACTCTTGCAGTCTGATCATCACTACCGCTTAAAAGAAGTGGCTTGGTTGGATGAAAAGCAAGAGAATGAACTGAACCATTATGCCCACGTAAAATTTGGGTACATGTACCTGTATCAAGGTTCCATACTCTAACTAATCGATCATTACTTCCACTAGCCAACTCGTTTCCTACAGAATTAAAAGCAATTGAAGTGATCCTGCTAATACATCCCTGTATTACACGAAGACATCTCCCGGTTCTGACATCCCATAATCTTAGTGCTTGATCATCTCCACAGCTAACAAAGACACGATTATTAGGACTAAAGACAACGGAACGTACTTGGCTTGTATGAGCATCAGTAGTCCTAATTAAGCTGTAGTTTCGAGAATCCCAAAGTTGCACTTTTTCATCATCGCTAGCAGCTAATATACTCCCATCACTGTTGAAAGCTATTGACCAAGGGCTACGCTGAACTGGTAGGGACTTAAAACACCGACCTGAATCAATATGCCACAGATGTATTCTTTTATCGTCACTTCCGCTAGCTAATATTTGCCCATTAGGATGAAAGGCTATTGAGCGAACTCGGTTGTTATGACCAGCTAATACTTTAATACACTGCTTTGTCTTTGTATCCCATAATTTAATTGTCTGATCATCACTACAACTTGCCAGATAATATCCATCATGACTAAATACAACTGCTAATACTCGACTTTCATGTGCCTGGATAATACTCAGACAAATACCAGAGTTTGTGTCCCATAAACGAATTGTTTTATCATCACTACCACTAGCTATAACAGAGCCATCGTGACTAAATGCAAGAGACCAGATTCTACTACCATGCCCTTCAAAGGTTCTTGCACATTGTCCCGTATGGGTATTCCATAATTTAATAAGATGATCATCACCAGCACTTGCTAATACATCACCGCTTGGACTAAAAACTACTGACCTTACCCAATTAGCATGCTCTTCTAGCCTGAAAAGCTGTTTTCCAGATTCTACGTCCCATATGTAAATCTGAGAATCACTATTGCCTACAGCTAAAATCTTCCCGTCCGGACTAAAAGCTGCTGATAAGTTACTTCCAAATATTTCAGAAAATACACATTTTGAGAACTCAGCCTGGGCAAAATTAGCATTTTCAAGATTAGCATCCTGAAGGTATGCCTGCCAAATCTTTGTGTTTGAAAAATCATATCTTTCAAGATTAGCATTTAATTCATTAAGTAAATTTAAGATGTTTCCGGCGGCATAGCCCATTGGAGGAAAACGCTTCTGTTTGATTTTGGTAAGAACTTCCTCAATGGAGCTTTCAAGTGTATCCTTATCACTAAAAAACATTAAAAGATTACTTTTTATTGGTTTAAGAATTAGCCGGACTTGAGTTTTCCTAATGTAATCGTTTGAAAGAGCCTTAATCAACGCATGGCTCTTAAAGACATCGATCCTTCCAGTCTTGATTTCCTCACAAACTTTTTCTACCAATTGTTCTGTAACATACTCAATTACTACAGGCTGTTGAGTATAACTGCTTGTGCTGGTTTCAAGTAGTGATCGCTCCACCAATCCTTTCAGTGCCTCCAACAATCTGGGCTTAGTAACAGGTGGAACAATATCTTCCTGCAATTCTTGAACAGAGACAGGTTCGCGGTTGATTGCGAGCCAGTACATGACGGACTGTTCCAACTCTGACAGACGATTGAAATGCTGGTCTAACAGATCACGAACGCCTTCAAAGGCGATCGTTTCCTGGCTCAAGAATTCGGCAATATCGCCGTCAAAAAGCTCTTGAATCGTTGTAGCGACCAGTTTAAGTGCCAGTGGATTACCTGCACAACGATGAATCAGTTCATCTCTTTGGTCGTTTGTTTGTGATGAGTGTAAACCCTTTGCTTTTAAGATTGCCTGTCCATCTGCATCCTCGACTCCTCGCAGTGGCAGCGATCGCACCGGAAAAACCTCGCCCTCCATTGCCGATAATTCTCTGGGCTTCTCCCGACTGGTGACAACCAGACAACTCTGATGGGAGGCTTCGCCTACACGCTTCAGCAGTTCACCGTAGCCTTCATAACCTTCACGGTAAACGCCCGCCTGCCCTTCTTGAAGAATGGATTCTGCATTATCGAGAATCAGAAGACAGCGATGCGATCGCAGGTATGCCACCAGTTTTGTGATTCGCCCACCCAATGATTCAGGTAAGTCAGCCTCGGTCTCCTGTTGATTTGAGAGGAACTGAATCAGGCTGGTCAGGATCTCCCTCAGCGGCGGTGCTTCGCGCAGCGATCGCCACACCACATAGTCAAACTCACCCTGAACTTGCTCTCCCAATTTGGCAGCCAAGCTAGTTTTACCGATGCCGCCCATTCCCAGCAGAGCGATTAAACGACAACGATCGGAGACAACCCATTGTGCGAGGGTTTTCAATTCGGCGGTGCGTCCATAGAAAATGGAAACATCAACCGCTTCGCCCCAATCCACACGGGTCTCTCTGGCAGGTTTTTTCTCACCCGTGGGAAGCGGTTTGCCGTAATCGTCTGGAGTCAGTTCCAGGTTAAAGGCTTGGAAGAACCGCTCTAGGGTGCGACGGTCAACCCCTTCCTCAGCGTCCAGAACTTTAGCAACCGTGCCTGCATCCAGCTTAGTGCGATCGCTCAGTGCTTCGATCGTCAACTTATTCCCGAAGTTGTCCTGTTCCTCCCAGGCTTGGATGGCATCCTGGAGCTTTTGCCGTCCCGTGGCAGTGAGTACAACACCACGTCTGCGCTTAGGCTGTCCTGAAGTCATGGCGATTTTCAGTAAGAGATTCGGGCTGCCGAAGTTAAAACCCGACCTTCGGGAAGATAAGCGGGTTTTTCCGATTTTAAGCGGATTCATCTGGGAGTGGGGCTAAATTCTCCGATCGCTGAAAAGCAGACAGGCAGTTTGGTGAGGTTGTTTGCCTGGAACAAAGCTTAATTTCGACGCTAACGACTGGTTTTTCCCTGGTTGGGAAATGTTTGGCATCGCACACTGAGTGCATCAAAGCGAAACAAGAAAGGAGTTCCAGCGATGAGCCTTACTGTTGCAGCAGACACCATTGAGTTTTTTCCTCAAGCCGCGATCGGTCAAGTTGAGCAGCCCATTACCCTGCACCAACGGGGACGAGTCCGCTTTCTGGCGACCACCTGGTTTGCCCGGTTTTACCAGGCCACCGCTCAAACTCAGGCATTACCAGGTACGCGAGTGAAAGTAATTGGCAGAGAAGGGTTGACGCTACTTGTAACCACTGTTGGCGATGACCAGCAGCAATTACAGATGTCTGCTGCACGTCCTGAAACCGCTCAGTTGAGCTTGCTACAGCGGATGAGTGCTTGGTTTGCCGCTTGACTCAACTAGTGGAGGAAAAAGCATCATGCATAGACCCAAGCAGCATGGCTGGTTACTGAGAGTTGCCAGTAAAGTGCTCAAATCCTTTCTGCTCAGTCTCTTTGGGTTGCTTGTCGCGCTCCTACTGGCAGGCATTGTGGAATACTTACCACTCATCAATCTGTTGCTAAATTTGTTGGAACAGTGTTTGACGAAAGCCGTCGCTCTGGTGCTCTGCATCGTCGGTGTAGCTGTAGTAATTGAATCCATTCGTTAGTCGTTAAGCAGTCATTTACGAGGTGTCTCGGAGCGAGAATCACTCCCAGTCTTCCAGGCTCAGTCCTGCAACGCGTGCAAACTCCTGGGTATTGTGCGTGACCAGCGTCAGATTATTTGCAAGCGATCGCAGCAATTAAAACATCATGCGGTCCAATGGGTGTACCGGATGCTGCCAGTTGAAAGCGAATTTGTCCAGCAAGCAACGCTGCTTGATCATCAAGCGGTAGGCTGGAGAATTGGTTGAAAAGCCTTCCCAGAGTCGCTAGATTTTGCTCCCGCCTTGAACTTCTGTAGGCTCCATAGTAAAGTTCCGCTTTGACAACGCTACAGAGACGAATGGCTTCTGGCTGAAGCATCGCCAGTCTGCGAGGCGCGGGCGCATTGCGATCGTCATTCAGCAACCGAATACAGGTATTGGTGTCCAGAAGATAAGTCACTTTAGGTTTTCCCGTACCTCATATTCTTCCTGGTCGGGGCGCACAAGTGGCTCACCTGCCCAGCTTCCGATCACTTCTTCAAAGAATCCAGGCAGCCAACCTGCATATGCTGGTGTTTCTCCTTCGGATTGAACTAGAGGTTGAACAATCACCATCACCTCCAATTCAGCGTTGGTGATCCCTACAGGCACTTGCAAACTGAGAATCCCATCTGCGCCAACACGGGAACGAAACGTCACACTTTTCATCTTTGAACTCCGTATTCAATTTCAAATGATCAGGTGAACCCAGGGGAGGCGCGATCGCACCGTATTGAAAAGTCGGCGATCGCCTGTCCAAAACTCAGTCTCTAACCGCTCAGCCAGAGCAAGATAGTGAGCATCATACGCCGCAGGTAAATTCTCGCGCTGGGCAATCTTAAGGGCTTGCCGATGCAGTTCAGAATCACCATAGCTTCTCAGATCAAACCCTAAAACCCGATCCAACAATTCTTGTACTTCTTGCTGAGTAAGCTGTCCTGAAACGGCATACCGATGTAGAGCATTACTAACCTCGTAGAAAAAGAGCGTAGGAACTACAATAGTGGACTGGGACTGTTGCCACTGTTTCCATAGCTGATCAGCAGGAGAATCTGGATTCTTGCCAGTGATAAAACGAACAACAAAACTAGCATCAATACAAATCATTTGAGGCACTGTAGAGCTAGATTGAGCCATTGAATCAAGAATCTTGTAAAGATTGCATTATTTCTGCTGTTCGTTCCTCACGCATTTGCCAGATTATTTCATCCGGCTCTGGCGAAAGCGGTTGACCATCCCGACGAGCAAAGATTCTTTCCC
>JBGTJW010000122.1:0-9831 GCA_041744955.1 Stenomitos sp.
AACCGACTGTTTAAGTCAATTGAAGAACTAGAGTCTTTATTGCATCAGTTGCTAAACGAAGGCAAACTAATTATTAAGTGGGGACGAAAGATCAAAAACAAGGGTGATGCTCTTATCACAGTTTAAATGCATAACAGCTTAGCCTTAACCAATTTTCAAAAATCACTTGAGCAGTATTACGCAGCACAACCAGAAGAGTTTAGGCTCTACCATGAAAGAAGATCACAGCAATACAGAGCAAGTGTAGGAATTGAAAAGATCAAAATTGTTACTGTCTCATCACAGATAAGATCTTTCTCTTCAATGTTTTTAGATGAATCACATCGTGCTGGTCGTTACTACGGTACTTTACTTACTTCAGTTAAAAATAAAATATTTCTCAACAGCCATAAACCTGTTGCCTATTACACTAATGCTTATGCTAACTATAAGCTTGATTCAATGCTGCGAAGAAAACAGATAGACGAAAAATATAGACCATTTAAGTATCATATATTGATGGCTCTAAGGTTGCAAGTAGCTGGTAAAGATATGCCTGATATGTCAGCGAATAGATTTGATAAGTATTGTAAGGATGTGCAAGAGACTCTATGGGACAGTACAAAAGCCCTTCAATCATTTGAGAATATTTGTAATTTGATGGATCAGGTTCTAGGCGGAAACTACAGTCGAGATAATGCTAAATCCAGTCGTCTTATTACTGACATGATAAATGCAGTCTAACAACTCTACTGCACCGTAATAAATAAAATTTATGATTAGAATGCAAAAGCTACTTAATCCAGTACGTGGGAACGTTAGTGTGCACCTATTTATGCTTTAAGGAACGCAAATTTCTGTAAGTTTATATGCTGTCTACTGCATCTTCCTTCTATTTAGGAAACTTCTCTCTCTATCTTGCTAATGCAGGAATCCCACTGTTTTCTCAAAGCATTTTCTATCAAACTATCCTACTGATTCCAGTGATTGCGATCGAAGCTTTTGTTCAGAAGAAACTACTTAAAACGACTATTAAGAAAGCAGTTTTAGTTTCTCTTGGTACAAACGTTATATCCACCATTGTTGGAGGATTGCTCGTTATATTGCCCCTTGAGACATTTGTTGGCACCATAATTTTTGGATCAACTGTGCCAGTGCAACCGGGTTCTTTTCCATTCCTGCCCTTAGAAGTTATCGTTACGCTGATTCCTATGTTTTTGTTTTCTGTAATTCTGGAATCATTTATCGGTCGTTCTAGATTTAAAGCAGTTGATCAAAGAAAAGTGAAACAATCATTTTTGCTTGCTAATGCTTTTACATACCTAATGCTTGAGATATTAGCTATTACCCAACTCATCAAAGGATATATAGCGTCCTGACTTGAGAGTTGAAAGCATACTGAGACTAAAAGGCTTCTTTGGCAGCATTTTCGCCTCAAAACTAGTTCAGAAATCAACACGGATTCCTCTATCTCTCAATCCTTACTTCAGCCTCTGGCGATATTTTTGTTCTACAGGGCAGCCATCAGCAAGACACACTTCTTTTGCACAAAGACGACAAATCGCGATATGGAACTCACTCGCAGTCATTGCTATGAGCATCTTTGCCAGGAGTTTTGTTAACCCATGTCTTTGCTCCACCGTTCCAACGCAGTGTTTGCCTACAGCGTTCACTCCAATATTTCTGTCTGCTGCAACTGAGGAGTTAAACACGGCTTGTATCAGTACCCCTTGGGCGCTGCCGTAATCGTTCTTCAGGGTGATGCAGAAACGAGGAATTTCATCCAATCTGTCTTAGTAAAGTGAAATTGTAAACTTATATGACGACAGCCTTAATTACCGGAGCCTCTGCTGGCATTGGTGCAGCCTTCGCCCAACAATTAGCAGCACGTCAAACTGACCTTGTGCTGATTGCTCGTTCCCAGGACAAGTTGCAGGCACTTGCCGATTTACTCAGTCATCAACATCACGTTCAGGTAGATATTATCGTGCAGGATTTGACAGCACCAGACGCGACAGAAACAGTCTTTCAAACTGTGCAGCAACTTGGACGCTCAATTGACCTATTGGTGAATAACGCTGGCATTGGAGATTACGGTGATTTTGCCGAAAGCGATCGAGACTGCCAACTTAAAATGGTGCAACTCAATATCGCGACGATCGTGGATTTAACCCATCGCTTTTTACTGGGGATGAGGCAGCGTCGAAGTGGAGGGGTAATCAATCTCTCTTCGGTAGCAGGGTTTCAATCGATGCCCTATTTCTCGCTCTACGCAGCAACAAAAGCATTTATCCTCAGCTTTAGCGAAGCGTTGTGGGCAGAAAACCGCAGCTATGGAGTGCATGTGTTAGCCGTTTGTCCAGGACCGGCTGGTGTCAAATTCCTCAAAGAAGCGGGATTTCCGCCATTCCTGGTTAACGTGGCTACAAAATTTGATACGTCAATTGAGACGGTTGCACGAGATGCCCTCAAAGCATTTGAAAAACGGGAGTCGATCGTGATTCCTGGCAACCTGATTAATCCCATTCTTGCTACACTGCCTCGGTTTCTGCCACGGGAAGGGGTTTCTAGTTTCTGGAAGCTCGTATTGGGAAGTGAAGTTGGCAAACCATAAGTTTCCACGTGCGATCGTTGGTTCGTGCCATCAAACCACTTGCGATCGAGCCATGGAGTAACTTTCCAGCAGGCTATACGCGCAGCGTTTGATCCGATCGGGGCACGGTGGCAACCTGGATCAACACCCCGATCTCTGCCAAGTCAGATATTTGCAGCTACAAGACACCGTATTTTTGAGACGGGTGCGGTCAGACAAGCCTCTATTTTTTAATCAGTTTTAACCGACGCTTCAATCGCATCATGCAACCGTTGCAATTAGAGTAAGAAATTAGAGAATTTTTATCGCTTGAGCAGGCGCAGTGAACTGGTGGTGCTGCTACTGTTGCTCTGAATTGTGGTAGTCCTAAACGAAGAAGGATGCTTGGAAATCCCTCATAGCATGGAGTCCATTGCTTCGCTGCCGCGTGAAAAGCGTTAAGTACCTGCCTAAGACAGGAGTCCCAGTGCTAATTACTCAGAAAGATACCAACTGCACCTTTGGTTTCTGATCAAGGTTTTTTCTGTACTTGAGACCCGCTTGCTTAACCTGGCAAGATTCCTTGAGCGGAGTAGCGCTTGCCTCCAGGGTCATAGTCAGACCCTCACAAGATTTCTTTAAGATATGTTTCTTTTGCTTTTTGGGAGGGAACTCTTTCATATAGAGCAATTGCTACAGCAAGGATGCTGAGCCAAGTGTTTGCTGGGGTAGATGCTCACGTTTTCAAACTGATGTGCAGGATTAAGCATGAGTAAGCGGTTCCAATCTGAAACTCTCAAACAGATGCACGATCGCCTTGAACAAGTGAAAGTCCGAAAAGGTCAGATGTGTAAAAGATATGAGCCAACGAAGACTGGAGAAGCCAAGTGAATAGGCATTTCGTTAGTAGGGCAGCCGAGGATACCAATCTCTCCACACTGATGATGATTAAATCGTTTGCTAAGGGAGCAAGTGTCCTTGTGACGTTGATTGGTTGTGTTGTCGTCCTCGGTTGGCTCTTCAATATCTCAGTACTGAAGAGCATCCTGCCAATATGGGTGACGATGAAACCCAATACTGCGATCGGCTTCGTTCTGAGTGGTAGTGCCCTGTGGCAACTTGCTAAACCCACGCGACGATCCGCTCGTTATGCCAAAATTTTTGCGGCGATCGTGCTGGGCATTGGGTTACTTACGCTGATTCAGTATGGTTTTGGGATCAACCTGGGAATTGATCAGCTCTTGTTTAAGGAGTCAGCAATGGCTGTAGCGACCTCCGCTCCGGGTCGAATGGCTGCTAACACGGCTCTGAACTTTTTGTTGTTAGGGTCTGCTCTGTTTCTGTTAAGCCAGCCTCGATCGTTTCAACCCGGTATTCAAACATTTACAGTCATAGCCTTTTTCATTTCTTTATTAGGCTTGCTGGGCTACCTCTACGGCATTCAAGAGTTTTACGGTTTTGGTTCGTACACCAAAATGGCCGTCCATACTGCGATCGCGTTCATTATTCTCTGCGCGGGCATTCTCTGCCTTCAGCCAAACCAGGGCATTATGCATACGGTCACCAGCCAACATGCGGGTGGCATCATGGCTCGACGTTTGTTCTTAACCGTGCTGGGAGTACCGCCCATTTTGAGTGGAATGATCCTGGTTGGCTATCGTGCCAAACTCTATAGTAGCGAAGTTGGCTTATCGCTCTCTGCCATATTTCACATCATTGTCTTTGCTGTTGTAACTGGGATCAATGCGAGAGCATTAGGCAAAATCGACACGCGGCGGCAACGGGCGGAAGAACAGAGCCAGGGTGAAGTGCGGTTTCGCTCTCTCATTACCGCAACGTCTCAAATTGTTTGGTCAACCAGTTCAGATGGGCAAGTGCTAGAAGATTCTCCCAGTTGGAGAGCTTATACCGGACAAACGCTGCAAGAATACCAGGAATTTGGCTGGTTAAATGCGGTTCATCCCGATGACAGGGAACAGTCTGCTCAACGATGGACACAAGCGGTTGAAACGAAGAGTCTCTACGAAGCTGAATACCGCCTTCAATCCGTAGAAGGGCATTATCGCTACTGTTTGGCACGCGGAGTTCCCGTTCTCGCCCAGGATGGCAGTATCCGTGAGTGGATCGGAACCTGCACCGATATTCACGATCGCAAACAAGCCGAAGTTGCCCTGCAAGAACAGACCAACCTGCTGCAACTCATCCTCCACTCGATGAGCGATGGTATTATTGTTGCCGATGAACAAGGACAGTTTCTGATTTTCAATCCGGCAGCCGAACAAATGTTCGGTAATGGTGCCACAGAAACCCAGGCGAATGAATGGTCGCAGCAATATGGCTTGTTCCTGTCTGACCAAGTCACCCCCTTCCCACCGGATGCACTGCCTCTAGTCCGGGCTACTCGAGGTGAGGAGGTTGAGGAGACCGAGTTTTTTGTCCGCCATGCCCAGTCACCCGATGGGCGCTGGATACTCGGTAATGCGAGACCACTGAGAGATGAGGTTGGTCAGTTGAAAGGTGGGGTAGTGGTTTGCCGGGATATTACCGATCGCAAAGAAGCCGAACTCACATTGCGTCAAAGTGAAGAACGCCTGCAAGCCATTCTCGACAATTCGCCCGCAGTCTTCTACCTGAAAGATCCTCAAGGACAATTCATTACCGTCAATCGTCAATTTGAATCCCTGTTTCACCGCACTAGAGCTGAGCTTCTCGGCAAGCAAAATAGTGATCTGTTTGATCCAGACATCGCGGCTAGCTTGGATGCCAACGACCAAAAGGTGTTGGCAGCAGGCACTGCGATGCAATGGGAGGAAGTTGTTGTCCATGCCGACGGACCACATACCTATCTCTCCCTCAAATTTCCACTGCTGACTCCCGATGGTGCGGCTTATGCGCTTTGTGGGATGTCAACCGATATCACCGATCGCAAACAAGCAGAAAGCGCGCTTGAGCAGGCTAAAGAAGCAGCGGAAGCAGCCAATCGAGCCAAGAGTGAATTTCTTGCCAACATGAGCCACGAGTTGCGAACTCCGCTCAATGGAGTTATCGGCTATGCCCAAATTCTTCAGCGTGCCAACACCCTTAGCGAAGAAGATCGATCGCGCATTGAGGTCATCCACCAGTGCGGTTCGCACTTGCTGACCTTAATCAATGACATTCTGGATCTGTCAAAGATTGAAGCGCGGAAAACGGAATTGTTGCCCACCGATTTTCATCTCCCAGCCTTTCTACAAGGGGTCGCGGAAATGTGCCGCATTCGCGCCGAACTGAAGGGGATTCAATTCGGGTATCAATCCGCTCCTGAACTGCCGCTCGGTATCCGGGCGGATGAAAAACGCCTGCGGCAGGTCTTGATCAACCTGTTGAGTAATGCGATTAAATTTACCGATGCAGGCAGTGTCACCTTCACCATCAGCTTTGCCAGAGAGGGCAACGTTCGCTTTGAAGTACGCGATACGGGCATTGGCATTCCGCAAGACAAACTTCAGGCAATCTTTCAACCCTTTGAACAAGTGAGTGATGCCAACCGACAGTCCGAAGGAACCGGGTTGGGACTGGCAATCAGCCATGAGATTGTGGCACTGATGGGAAGCACCATTCAGGTTCAAAGTGAGGTTGGTGTTGGCAGTATTTTCTGGTTTGATGTCAACCTACCGGAAGCAGCAGAATGGGTGAAAACGTCCCAAGCAGATCGGCATGGGCAAATTATTGGCATCAAGAACCGCCAGCCCAGAATTTTAGTCGTTGATGACAAATGGGAAAATCGCTCTGTAGTTTCCAAATTGCTCAGCCCGATCGGCTTTAATGTCGTTGAAGCTGCCAGTGGAGAGGAAGGCTGGCAGAGAGCGGTAGAATTTCAGCCAGATTTGCTAATCACGGATCTGATGATGCCTCATACCGATGGGTTTAAGCTGATTGGACAGATTCGAGAGTCAGAAACACTCAAAAACGTGATCGTTATTGTTTCGTCTGCCAGCGTCTTTGAGGCAGATCAGTACCGCAGCCTTGAAGCCGGTGGCAATGATTTTCTGCCTAAACCTGTATTGGCATCAGAGTTACTCCAGAAATTGCAAAAGCATTTGCAACTGGAATGGCTCTACGAGGAGGAGCCGCTTTCAAGCAAGTCAGACATGGACAATGCAGAACTGATTGCCCCACCGGCAGCAGCATTAGAAACACTGTATGCACTAGCCATGAAAGGTAGCCTTAAAGGCATCTTGAAGCAGGCTGCATTGATTGAACAGATGGATCAAAAATACATCCCCTTTGCAAAAAAGCTACATCACCTCGCCAAGGGCTTTCGAGATCAGGAAATTCTAGCGCTCATTCAGTCCTACAGGTAAGAACCGTTCAGTCATTTCACAAGTAAGAACCATGAACCCAGCCTTGGATCAAAATGCCACCGTTCTCATCGTTGATGATATTCCTGCGAACTTAGGTGTCCTGTCTGACACGTTGGATCAAGCAGGCTTAGAAGTTTGGGTCGCGCAATCAGGAAAAGTGGCGCTGGAACGAGTCAAATATGCCTTACCTAACCTGATCCTGCTGGATGTGATGATGCCAGAAATCAATGGGTTTGAAACCTGCCGTCAACTCAAGGCAAATCCAGAAACCAAAGATATTCCAGTTATCTTCATGACCGCCCTCTCTGACACGGAAAATAAAGTCGAGGGCTTTCAGCTTGGAGCTGTAGACTACATCACAAAACCGTTTCAGCAAGAAGAAGTATTAGCTCGCATCAAGCTGCACTTAAAGCTGTTTGACTTGTCTGAGAAACTGGAAGAGAAAAATAGCCTGTTAGAGCAGAAGGTTTCGGAAGTGGGCAAAGCCTACTCTGAATTGCAACAGATGCAAATTCAACTGATTCAGTGTGAAAAAATGTCGGGTCTAGGGCAGATGACCGCTGGCATTGCTCATGAAATTAACAACCCAGTGAATTTTATTTATGGCAACCTCACCCATGCCAAAAGCTATATTGAGGATGTCATGGGCTTACTCAGTCTTTATGAGGAAGAGTATCCAACTCCCAGCCCTCGCATTCAAGCAGAACAGGAGGCGATCGATCTCCCTTTCATCCGCGATGATCTGCTAAAGCTGTTCAATTCAATCACCCTTGGCGCACAACGCATTCATGAAATTGTCAAATCGATGCGAATCTTCTCCCGCATGGATGAAACGGATGCCAAAGCCGTCGATATCCATGAGGGCATTGATAGTACGCTCATGATCTTGCAGCATCGCTTGAAGGCGACACCAGAACACGCGGCGATCGAAGTGGTGCGAGCCTATGGTCAATTGCCACTGACTGAATGTTACGCCGGTCAACTGAACCAGGTGTTCATGAATATTCTATCCAACGCTATTGATGCGTTAGAGGAAGACAACCAGCAGCGAACCTCCGAAGAGAGCAGCAAGCAAGCTGGCAGCATTCAAATTAGCACTGAAGTCATCGGTAATAACTGGATTACCATTCGGATTGCTGACAATGGACCCGGAATCAGTGAAAACGTGAGAGCCAGGTTGTTTGACCCGTTCTTTACCACGAAACCTATGGGTAAAGGCACTGGCTTAGGCTTGTCGATCAGCTACGAGATTGTCGTAGAAAAGCATGGGGGGAAACTCTACTGCCAATCCGCACCAGGTCAGGGAACAGCCTTTGTCATTGAAATTCCAATGCAACAAGGGGTGCTTTGTACAACCCCCGCAATAGTCTGTGCTTGACGCGAGACACAGGAATCTTGCGTCAAGCCTAAATTTGCTCTGTTTCCATCTTCAAGTAATGACTGCATGACTCAAGAACCCTATACAAGAGTTCTGTCGTTTCATCAGGTCTTAGACTCTCTGAGACGTACTTGCGGGTTCTACGGATGGTGCTACTCCTTTGCTCACTGCGCCAAATAATCTGCACGTTCCCATCCAGGTTAAAATCTTAGCTGCATTTATGAGCTACCGTATGAACCCTCTTTCCCAAACGATTGCTGTCGTTGGTATTGCCCTACTCTGGGGTGGACAGTCCACCCTCACAACAGGGGCAATGCCTGTGCAGGCAGACATGGAGACACTGCCTCGCAATGAGGTTCCAGCTTCGCTGACACAGCCTCAGACGATCGCCGCTGACCCTCTCACAACTGACGACGCGATCGATCCGGTCACAGCCGTCTCTCAACTAACAGATGTCACACCCACCGATTGGGCTTTTCAGTCCTTACAGTCTCTAGTGGAGCGGTATGGTTGCCTTGTGGGCTATCCTGACCAAACCTTTCGCGGTAGTCGATCGCTCACTCGCTATGAGTTTGCGGCAGGTCTGAATGCCTGCATGGAGCGAATCAATGAACTGCTGACAAGCAGCACCGCTGATCTGGTCAAAAAAGAAGACCTGCTTGCGTTGCAGCGGTTGCAGGAACAATTTGCCGCAGAACTGGCAACCATCGGGGGACGGTTGGAGGCGCTAGAAACCCGCACCGCAACGTTAGAAAAACAGCAGTTTTCACCAACGACCAAACTAAATGGTTTAGCCTGGTTTAACTTGACGGGAGCTTTTGCGGGTGGTGATGTCAGGTTTGAGGCATTACCCAATACACCAGTCGATGCCCGCTTTGTCGGCGGTCGAGATGCAACGGGCAGACCGTTGGTTCAAACCACCGATCGCGCTGAACCGACGCTGAGTGCCCTCACCTGGCTGACCCTCAACACCTCATTTACTGGCAAAGATACGCTGGCAGTACAACTGGCAGCGGGGAATGGCATTTCGTCCATCAATCAATTTGTTTCCGCTGGCTTTCTCGCCACCTATGGCAATCCTTATACCGATCAAACCCCTGGGACGGTGCCGGGGCGATCGGATGTCGTGATTCAGGATCTTTACTACAGTTTCCCTCTGACCGATGCCGTCAAACTGACGGTTGGACCTCGCATCAACTGGTTTAACCACTTTGATTTCAACCGTTTTACCTCCTTTCTCACTGGGGCTAGCAGCTATGCCTCTGCCAGCAGCACCCAGACGAGTGCAACCTTCTGGGGATCGGGTGCCGTTTTAGAATGGAAGATCAATCCCAAATGGCGCTTTGCTGCTGCTTACCTGGGAGAGAATATGCCCTATCTACTTGCGTCCTTTGGCTACAACACAGCGAGCAATCCTGGTTCTGGACTCTTTGGTGGCACCTATGCAGCAACTGCCGAGTTGACCTACGCACCCACCGATCGACTAAACCTGCGCTTTCGTTATAACCACACACGCTTGCAGGCGTATGGTGGACAAGTGGGCGGCTCCAATGCGGCTC
>JBGTJW010000123.1:0-4865 GCA_041744955.1 Stenomitos sp.
CGTGTAGGACTTCTACCAAAGCGATCGCGCCCATCGTAGAGACAACAGCTTGCTGAAAAAAACGCTGCAACAGCACGCAGATTAAGTTTGTTTTCGGGGATTGATCCTGATGCGTTGACAAAACATCCGTAACAGGTATTAGAAACCTGACACGAACTTAAATTTTATGTACTTTTATCCGACCGCATTGCTAGCAGGCTTGTTGCTGGCGTTTCTAGCAGCCGATTTGCAAGACGCTAAGGCGATTGACCAGTCGCTGCAAGCCTTCCAATCTACTACACCCATGCAGTTGGTGGATTCAAACACACACCCCTTCCATCGTGGTAGTGGTCGTCTCCAACAACTCCATCAAGCGACCCCATCTCATGCTTAGAGCATCACGCCCTGCTGGTGAACGACTAGCCCCAAAAGACGGCAGCCAGAATAGACAGCGATCGCCCTGGCTACAGTGCTGACTTCGATCAACACATTTTGTTCTACGCTTTTTATCTCAGCGATCGGTTCCCCAAGCATCGATCGTCGGCTGTGCTCGCTCACGACAGTTGATATAGCAGTAGTCACACTGGTGAGGACGGGGTGCAGGGGTAGAACCCCTGGCTGGGGGCGCAGCTCCCACACCCCCTTTGATCCCAATGTCCTAAGTTCTGTGGCAATCGCTATACCACGTTCTTTTTGACACACGGCAAAGCAAGATCCCCCTGTCTACGGCTTCCCTGTGGCTAAGGGGGACTGAGGGAATCAAGGGCAGGAATCTGTAACCAGCCTTTTTGGCATTAGTATTACCTGACCGAGCCAGTGTTGTTCTGATGTGATCAGCGTCCTTGCCACGATCGCCCATAGCCTTCATGCTAGAACGTTAAGTATCCTTTGCTGGATGGGTTGCGTTCAAGCACAGAGCGTTGCCCGTCCCCTTAGTTGCTATCACCAACCCAAGAATGCGCAAAAAAGTGCCTTGAACCAAAACCACTGGTATCGATCGCTGCAAGGGTTACTAGCAAACAAGCATCGTTTTGCGCCCGATGCAGCACGGCAAGCGCTGGTGCATGACATCGATTGAGGGCATTTGCCAATCAACGTGCAACGTCAGGATATCTTTGAATGACTGGCTTCAACCCGTCTGACAACACAACGCCTGAAGCCTGGGCTTGAAAGCTTGCTTGCAAGGGAACACTAGGATAGTAAGTACTCAGGTGTTTAAAAAGAACGGTTTACTCAGCGCATTGGCAGAATAGTTTAGCTTAAGTGTCATTGCTTTGTATGATGCAGTTACCTCAGCAGCCAGCTTGTATCAAACAGGCGATCGCTGCCGCGTTAATTTTCCGTAGTGGCTTCATTGGGTTAGTTGTGTTGACATGATTAAAGACCTCGATCTGATCAAACGTCTCGGTCCAAGTGCGATGGATCAGATCATGCTGTATCTGGCGTTCAGTGCCATGCGAACGAGTGGGCATCGGCATGGTGCGTTTTTGGATGCAGCAGCAACGGCGGCAAAATGTGCCATTTACATGACCTATTTGGAGCAAGACCAAAACCTCCGCATGACAGGGCACTTGCACCACATTGAGCCAAAGCGCGTCAAAGCGATCGTCGAAGAAGTGCGACAAGCGCTGACCGAAGGCAAACTGCTGAAGATGCTGGGGTCTCAAGAACCACGTTACTTGATTCAGCTTCCCTACGTCTGGTTAGAGCAATATCCCTGGCAAACGGGGCGATCGCGCATTGCTGGCACCAGCCTTACCTCCGAAGAAAAGCGCCAAATTGAGCAAAAGCTACCGCCCGGCAGTTTGCCCGACGCTCAGTTAATTAATTCCTTCCAGTTCTTAGACCTCATTGAGTTTCTCCACGGTCGCTCTCAAGAATATGTGTCGGAAGACCAGCAGATGCCGCTCAGCGAAGCACTGGCAGAGCATATCAAGCGGCGACTGCTTTACTCTGGCACCGTAACCCGGCTTGATTCCCCCTGGGGGATGCCGTTTTATGCGTTGACGCGGGCATCCTACTCCCCTGCCGATGAAGAAGAGCGCACCTTTATGATGGTGGAAGACACCGCTCGGTATTTTCGCCTGATGAATGCGTGGGCAAAGCGCCAGCCGAAGACCATGCGAGTGCTGGAAGAATTAGACATACCGACCGATCGCACCGAGGAAGCGCTAGATGAACTCGATAAAGTTATCCGGCAGTGGGCAGACAAGTATCATCAGGTCGGCGGCGAACCGTTTGTGGTGCAAATGGCGATCGGTCTGAGAGAAGAGGAGGAATTGGGGAGTAGGGAGTAGGGAGTGGGGAGTAGGGAGTAGGGAGTGGGGAGTAGGGAGTAAAGGGAGCAAGCTTCTTCAGCCCTCAGCCCTCAGCCTTCAGCCCTCATCCTTCATCCTTCTCAACCCCACCCCGATGCCCGGTTGTTCCTGTGGCAGCACTCGTCCATTTTGGAAGCTGGCACCGACAAAGGGATCGTCCAGCAGATTCAAGTGGCTGTCCAGATCCAGATGATCGGCGAGGGGCGAAAGCTGGGCGATCGCAGTATTCAGTAACGCACTGTCGGAGTAGCAGCCAAACATAATCTTCAACCCACAGGCGCGTGCAGTGTGGATCATGCGCCACGCCTCTGTAATGCCGCCAGCTTTCATAAGTTTAATGTTGATGCCATGTACGCGATCGG
Source organism: Stenomitos sp. (assembly GCA_041744955.1). Lineage (GTDB taxonomy): Bacteria > Cyanobacteriota > Cyanobacteriia > Leptolyngbyales > Leptolyngbyaceae > Stenomitos. The sequence continues at coordinate 2,660 of JBGTJW010000123.1, forward strand.
CTAACGGTGGAATGTCATAGCTACTAAAACAGCTTTCATCCACAAAGATTGGTAAGGGCGATTCGCGGTAAAGCGTGGGCAAATCACCTTCCTGTCCCTTGGGTAGGGGCTGCTCGATGTAGGTGATGCCTCGATCGGCTAACCAATAGGACATTTGCAACGCTTGCTCTAGCGTCCAGCCGCCATTGGCATCAATGCTCATTTGGGTAATGTGGGGCGCAGCGTTTTGGACGGCTAACACCATTGCCTGGTCTGCCTCCAGTCCGACAGGACTACCTAGTTTGAGTTTCAACGCCTGAAGGGTGGGCACCTGCCCCAGCCAATCTTTGACGCGCTGTTGGGCAAGATCGGGAGGATTGATGCCAATGGTGATCGAGGTCGGCACGATGCGATCGCGCTCCAAGCCCCACAGTTGCCACAGCGGCAGGTTTGCTTGCTTACCCGCCCAATCATGCAAGGCTATATCTAAAGCTGCCCGCGCTCCAGAGGGTAGACGTGCTTCAAGCATGAGCCGTTCAATGCGCTGCCGTTCTAGCGGACTGAGGGCTTTCAGCAGTGGCGCAATTTTTTGCAACGATCGCGCGATCGCCTCAGTGGTTTGTGGCTGCTCACCGATCGAAAAAGGCGACGCTTCGCCCCACCCTTCGATGCCATCATGCTCGATCACGACCCAAACATTTGTTGTCTGTGCGGTCGTGCCACGGCTAATAGTGAGGGCAAAGCGTTTATGGACAGTAAAAAGCTGAACGCGGAGTTGCATGGGGGATCAGGGCTTTGTGGAACTTTAAGGCTTCAATTCAATTCAATTTAAAGAGTATTTAAAGAGTGAAATCGTTCCTGGAACGCTAGCAAGGTGCTTATGCTAACCAATTTCACACGATCGCTGGTTGCACGATCGCGGCAGTTGTCTCGTCAATGGTTGACTGTACTCTTAGCCAGCGTGCTGGCGCTTTTGTTTTATGGGGTTATCGCGCCTGTGCTGTCACGCGCAGAGTCATCGCAGGCAAAGGTGTTTGAGCAAATTTGGCAGACGGTCAACGACAATTTTTACGATCCCAAGTTTAATGGTGTTGACTGGCAGGCAATGCGGCAGAAGTATGCACCCCAGGCAACACAGGCACGATCGCCCGCAGCGCTGGCAGTGGTAGTTAACCAGATGCTTGAGGAGCTAAACGTCTCTCATACGCGCTATTACACGTCGGCAGAGCCAGAGTACTACCAGCTTGCGGGCATTTTTTGGCAGCGAGGTATCCAGCGGCAACTCAAGCCCTTTTTACCCAACGGCAAACTAGAGTACGTTGGCATCGGTGCCTACACTCGTGATGTTGATGGCAAGACCTTTGTGCGTGCGGTGCTGGATGGCTCGCCTGCTGCCCGTGCTGGACTGAAAGTTGGGGATCAACTCCTGTCGGTGGATGGCAAATCCTTCCAGCCGATCCAATCCTTTGCCGAAAGCGCCGATCGCCCCGTCAAAATCCAAATCCAGCGCACTTCAGACGCAACACCTCAAACGATCGCCGTTACACCCAAGCGCCTCGACCCCACGACGATGTTCTTGGACGCAATGAAGGAAAGTGTCGAGGTCATCGATCGCGGCGGCAAAAAAATTGGCTATGTTCATATCTGGTCGTATGCCGATGACCTTTACCAACGGCAGCTTGAGCAAGAATTGAGCGATCGTTTGAGCCAGGTCGATGGACTCATTTGGGATCTGCGGGATGGCTGGGGTGGCGCTGAACCAAGCTATTTGAATCCGTTTACGGCACCCGCGCTCAACATAACGTTTACCAATCGCAACGGCACCAAAGGTCGCTTTGACCTGCCCTGGAAGAAGCCCGTCGTGATGCTGGTCAACCAGGGATCACGCAGCGGCAAAGAAATTCTTGCCTATGGCTTTCGACAGTTTGGAGTCGGCAAAATTGTGGGCAGCAAAACCGCTGGAGCCTTGCTAGCCGGACGCGCCTACATCATGCAGGATGGCAGCCTGCTCTACCTTGCGGTGGCAGACGTATCAGTGAATGGAGAGCGGCTGGAAGGCAAAGGTGTTGCCCCTGATATTGACGTGCCGTTCACCATCCCTTATGCACAGGGCAGTGATCCCCAGAAGGATAGGGCGATCGAGGCAGTGCTAGAGGCGATCGCGAGTCCTGTAAGGAATGAAGGCTGAGGAGATGGGGTAGAGGAAGGGAAAGTTTTGAGTTTTGAG